>NZ_JNXJ01000072.1:0-28196 GCF_000716625.1 Streptomyces bikiniensis
CCCGTTCCATGCGGCGTCATCCCCCCTGAGCCCGTGGCTGAAGGGATTGTTCCATGGGCTGCCAGCGTCTCCGCAGGACGGCATTCTGAAACGATCAGTTAGCCGGTCTAATTCCTGAGTCCAGTGGGCGAGGTTGCCTCGGGTGATGAGTGTGTTGGGGTGGTCGGGTCCCAGGATGCGCAGGCGGTCGTTGAGGAGTTCGGCGGTGGCATCTGCGGCGCCTTGTGTGTCTCCTGCTTGCCCGCGCCAGGAGGCGAGGTTGCCTCGGGTGATGAGTGTGTCGGGGTGGTCGGGTCCCAGGATCCGTAGCTGGTCGTTGAGGAGTTCGGCGGTGGCATCTGCGGCGCCTTGTGTGTCTCCTGCTTCCCCGCGCCAGGAGGCGAGGTTACTGCGGGTGGCGAGTGTGTTGGGGTGGTCGGGTCCCAGGATCCGTAGCTGGTCGTTGAGGAGTTTGGCGTAGGCGTTGACGGCGCCTTGTGTGTCTCCTGCTTGCCCGCGCCAGGAGGCGAGGTTGCCTCGGGTGGTGAGTGTGTTGGGGTGGTCGGGTCCTAGGATCCGTAGCTGGTCTTTGAGGAGTTCGGCGGTGGCATCTGCGGCGCCTTGTGTGTCTCCTGCTTGCCCGCGCCAGTGGGCGAGGTTGCCTCGGGTGGTGAGTGTGTTGGGGTGGTCGGGTCCCAGGATGCGCAGGCGGTCTTTGAGGAGTTCGGCGGTGGCATCTGCGGCGCCTTGTGTGTCTCCTGCTTCCCCGCGCCAGGAGGCGAGGTTACTGCGGGTGGCGAGTGTGTCGGGGTGGTCGGGTCCCAGGATGCGCAGGCGGTCTTTGAGGAGTTCGGCGAAGGCATCTGCGGCGCCTTGTGTGCTTCCGGTTTGCCCGCGCCAGGAGGCGAGGTTACTGCGGGTGGCGAGTGTGTTGGGGTGGTCGGGTCCCAGGATCCGTAGCTGGTCGTTGAGGAGTTCGGCGTAGGCGTTGACGGCGCCTTGTGTGTCTCCTGCTTCCCCGCGCCAGGAGGCGAGGTTGCCTCGGGTGGTGAGTGTGTCGGGGTGGTCGGGTCCCAGGATCCGTAGCTGGTCGTTGAGGAGTTCGGCGTAGGCGTTGACGGCGCCTTGTGTGTCTCCTGCTTCCCCGCGCCCCGTGGTCCGGGCGCTCGGGCCATGCTTCGAGGAGGGCATCGGCGGCAGCCAGAGTGGTAGTGGTCTGTTGCTCAGGAGTGAGGGTTTCGCGGGTGGTGTGCTGGACCAGCGCGTGGACGCGGGTGGCGTCAGGGGTGTGGTCGATAAGGCTGAGACGGTGTAACACGCTGAGGGCCTGTATGACCTGCCGTTCCTCGACCCGCTTCCTGCATTCTGCAGCTTCGGAAGTGGGGTCTGCATCTATGGCATTTTGGCCGAGGTAGTCGCGGGCAGTTTCGGTGGAGGTCAGTGCGGTGGGGATGCCGTCAGAGGACAGGGCCGAAAGCAGAGCGAGTAGAGGCCTGGCCAGGCCGGCCGGTGGCAGGGTGTCGGCGTGCTGGAGGCTGAGGTCCCAGACGGCCGCGACGGGGAGTTCTTGGTCGTCAGGTAGGGCATCGGGGGTGAGTTCGGCCAGGCGTGCGGTGCGTTCGGTCAGCATCCGGTGGTAGTCGGCCGCGGTGTGTCCGGTGTCGGCGAGGTAAGCGGCGGCCTGCGCGAGAGCGAGTGGCAGATACCCCAGAGCGTGAGCCAGGGCGCGCAGGTCGTGCTCGGGTTCGGTGTGTCCGTAGTCGGTGAGGCGTCGGGTGAGGAAAGCCAGGGCTTCGGCAGAAGTGAAGACATCGACGTCGATCCGAGTGCCGCGGTCGCGCAGGGCGGCGTCGCGGCGCCGGGTGGTGGCCAGGGTCTGGCCGAGGGGTGAGGCGGGGGGCCACAGGCCGGTCAGGTGGTTGGGGTCGGTGATGTTGTCCAGCACGATCAGCCAGCGCACCGCCCGCGTCCCCGCCGCCACTGGGCGGGGCTGGAGCCAGGCCAGGAAAAGAGCCGCGTTCTGTTCATCGTCCTCAGCGACGCCTGGGAGAGCGAGGGCGCGGGCGGCTTGGGCGTAGGCGGACAGAACACCGGAGCGGTCGGTGGCCGTGGCCCACACCACCACATCCGCCCGGCCATCGGCGATCTGGATACGTGCGTGGTGGGCGGCGATCTGGGTCTTGCCGACCCCGCCCAAACCTGACAACACCCACCGCGCATCACCCGACCCGCCCTCGTCCTGGCCGGTGTCGTCTTGGCCTCCGGTGTCTTGTGCAGGGGTTCCGGTGAGGACGACTGTTCCGCCGTCCTCCAGCGCGGTGCGCAGCAGCCCGCTCTGGGACCGTGCCTGGTACCGGCTTGCCGCCGCCGGCACAGTGCCCACCACGATCGGGAACGACACCACCCGCTCCGACGGTCCCGGCACACCCATATTGATCGTCACGCCTTGCATGGATACGTGATCCCCGCTGATCCCCAGCCCAAGATCACCGCCCGCGTTCAGCGCGCGTTCCCCTACACCGGCTGTGCCTTGAGGCGGAACGGTCGCTGCCGGCACCGCCGACGTCGGTGCAGCCTCGGAGATTTCCTTCGGCTCTTCGGCCTCGAGGTTCTCGGTGTTGCTCTTCTTCGCCCGCTTGGGCCACAGGGGACTCACGGCTGGTTCGACGGTCCGTCCTGCTTAGGGGCGTCACCGGTGACGGCTTCGCCGATCGAACCCCCGGCCTCGACCCCCCGCTCACCGGGTGCCCCCGGCACCGTGCCGCCCGCGCCACCGGGCGCCGGGGCGCTGCCGGGAGGGATGGTGGGGGAGGGGTGGGTGAGGGTGTGGCCGTCTCCGGTGACCGCCCGGCCGATCGAGCCTCCCGCCCGCACCGACCGCGCCCCGCTCACCGGCGGTGCGGTGGGTGACGAGGGTGCGGGGGTTGTTCCCTGCCGGAGAGCGAGGGTCAGTCCCGCCAGGCCTGCGGCTGCGCCGATGATGCTGGCCACCCGGTCACCGGTGTCCAGGTCCACGAACACCGCCACCGCGACCAGTCCGAGCATGACCATGGCGCACAATCCTGCGGTCACCCGCCACCACGCTTGAGACATCCCAGCCCACCCCCACAGGACGAACAGCTCGCACCGGCCTCGAAGCGCCGGCCGCGTTGCCGAAGCGTTCATCGTAGGAGCAGAGCCGGACAGCCTGGAGCCGAACGTGTACATACACACGGGCGCGATGACCAGATCCCTGGACATCCACGACCTGCTCGATCGTTACCTCTGCCCGGCTTCCAGCCATGAGAGCAGCTCACACCGGCCGATACGGCCCGCTCGAGACGCCGACAGTCAGTACGGTCGCCGGGCAGGTGCGTGGGTCGCGTGATGGGCGCCAGGTCGCTGCATTTGTCATCGGCGAGATGAACGAGGAGCAGTTGACTGTGGTCCTCGAAATGCCTCCTAGCTGTTCCCGGAGCCTGGGCACCCGTACTGCTTCGTGGCTTCGTCTCGCTGACTGCGGGCGGGGCTCAGGTGTGTTTTACGGCCGTAAAACTGGTGGCGGGCCCGTGCTGGCGCGACGTGGTGCTGTGCGTAGAGCGTGGTGTGGGTGGGGAGTTGTAGCTGGCTGAGGTAATGCAGGGGGAGGAGCGGGGCATGGGAGCGGTGACGGTGGCGCTGCTGGTGTTAGGCGTCTTGGGCGCGGGGGGCTTGGCCGGCTTTCTGGTTCGGGCCGGGCGTCGCGAGGCCGAGGCGGAGAAGGCACGGCTGGCAGAGCAGGCCAGGATCCAGGCCGTACGGTCGATGGAGGCGGTCTGGACGATGGACCCATTGCAGTTCGAGGAGTACGTCGCGGAACTGTGCCGCCGGGACGGTTGCACAGATGTACGCCGCGTGGGTGCGGCGAACGACTTGGGCGCCGACGTGATCGGCCGGCTGCCGGACGGCCGGAAACTCGTGGTGCAGTGCAAGCGCTACGCCAAGCACCGCACCGTCGGCAGCCCGGACCTGCAGAAGTTCAACGGCACCGCACGCAGCGAACACGGAGCAGACGTTCCGCTCTTCGTCGCCTCGTGCAAGTTCACCAAGCAGGCCCGGGCCTTCGCCGCCCGCCACGGCCTGGTCCTCATCGACGTCGACCTGCTCGGCTTCTGGAACAGCGGCACAGCCCTTACTTCGCTCCTCGACCTGGACATCGGCCGGTCCGGCACCAACCGGAAACTGGCACCGGACACTTGAGCTCTCCTGGTACTCAGCGCCAAGGCGCCGCTCCGAACCGTACTGCCAGGTTGCTCGTCCTATAGGGCCAGCGCCTATATACCAGGTCAGTCCGTAGATACCGAGGGGGATGTCGAAGGGTGCTGGACGCGCTTGTCGCATAGGCCGGTGCGGAAGTGACCGCGTTCGGCGCGCAGATCGTCGACGAAGGCGGCCACGGCCTGGCGGAAGCGGCTGCGCTAGGCGGGTGTGGGGCGGCCAAGGTCGGAGGTGAAGCGTGGCAGGGCCGCGTAGGTGGGCGTGGCGAACTTCTCCAGGACGCACGAAGCCCCCGGCCGGTTCGGCCGGGGGTAGTGGTGGCTGTTCGTGTTAAAGGGCGTCGGTGACGTAGTGCTCAGTCTTGGTGGGTGGGGCTCGCGAGGTCGTGGCGCAGCATTCGCACGGCGCCGTCATTCGTCGCCGTAGCGGTCCCGCATCGCCTCCGTCCACTGCTCAGGCCGGGCCGCCTGGCAGCCGGGGCATCGGCGCCCGGTGACGCGTTCGGTGGTGGGGAAGTCGGACTGCGCGGAGCGCACCTGGAGCACGTCCAGGAGCAGCGGCGTGCGGTAGAGGGGACAGGGTTCTCCGTGCCTGGTAATAGTCATGGGCGGGAGAGTGCACACACCGGTGGCCTACTGTCGCGTGCTCATCCGGCGGCCCGTCTGGCAGCCGCTGCGGTGAAGATCTGGTGATGCTCTCCCGCCCGGCGGGCCGCGCGTCACCCAAGCAGTCCAGCAGCAGGCAGACGGCCTCTTCGGCGGCGGACTGGCCACCGCCGCCGCAGCGAGCGTCGTAGTCCAGCCGCTGCCCGGTACGACCCTCGCCTCCATCCCGGCGCCCTACCAGCCCCACAGCGAAGACGAACTCTCCGACCAGGAACGCGAAGACGTCGAAGCCTGCAAGGCCGGCGTCGACAACCTCCGCAACGCCTTCTGGGTCGCCGGCAAGTCGCTGGAGACGATGAGCACGGCCAAGCTGCACCGGGAGGAGAACCCCAACTTCGCGGAGTGGATCTGGGAGAAGTGGGAGATCTCCGAGTCGAACCTCTACCGGCTCATCGACGAGTGGCGCGTCGGCGAGGCCCTCGCCAACCTCGGCCACAAGCCGCTGGAGTCGCACGTCCGGAAGATGACCGAGCTGCGCCGTCAAACCAGCGACAAGGTGGCGATCACGGTCTACGACACCATCGCCCGCTGCCGTACCCGCGTCACTGGCGACCTGGTCGAGAAGGTGGTCAACGACCTCGGCTTCCTCCCGAAGGACGCAGACGCCGCCGACGTCAGCCGTCGTGTCCGTGACCTCCTGGCGCCGCCGAAGGAGGAGGAAGAGACCGAGACCGAGAACGAGGTCCAGGGCGACGGCGTCCCCAACATCACCTCTCTCGGAAACGACTCCCCAAATGGGGAGTCGAGCCCGAATCCCAGTAATAGCAAGGGCGACCCTCTCGCCACGAAGGACATCAAGCGCCTCCAGGACGCCCTGGGCGCCCTCCAAGACGCCGCGAAGAAGGTAAACAAGGCCGCGGCCCGGCGGGCCGTCGAGGCACAGCCCGGCGTCGCCGTCCCACTCGTGCAGGAGATCGGATCGCTGCTCCAGCAGATCGACAGGGCCGTAGCGTTCAAGCTCCCGAAGACGGAGTAGCCCGCGAAGTTCCAGAGGCGACAGGCGACGGCCGAGCGCTCCCATCCGGGAGAGCCCGGCCGTCACTCGCTCTTCGGTCCGCCGGTGCACCAACTGGCCGCCGGTTACGGGTGACGCTCCGAAGTGGCCTCGGGCGCTGACTTGGGGCCCGGGCGTCGGCTGCCAGTGCTGTGACCCGCCGTTGTCACGCACTCTCAGTCTTCGGAGCGCCAGCTTCCTTTCCCTGGGACGGGAGCTTCGGCTGCGCCGTTGACTCAGGGGTGGACCCGGCGTTAGTGCCGCCCGCAGCACGCCGGGCCTGAAGGAACCAGCCGTTCTTGATGCAGCGGCGTGTTTTGTCATCTACCCACGTCAAGCTGTCGGCCGCGTAGGAGGGCGTGTCGTGGAGCAAGAGGAGGCACATCAGCCGGTATGCCCGACGGCGTACGGCGTCTCTTTCCTCCACCGAGGACTCTGCACCCATGTAAGCCTCGGCGGAGGCGACGTTCCAGCCGTCACTCAACTCCTGCTCAGTGGCTGCGGCCGCAGCAGCCTCGGCATCTTGGGTTTTCCAACGCGTGATGTTAGACGACGTGCGGCCCATGGAGTACGCGACCTGATGCTCGGTCCATCCAACCCTCGTTGCGCACGCCACAAGCAGCGCCACCAGCTTCTCGACCTCGTGAACGAGCGGAACGGTTTCGCGTAGCAAGCGATGCAGCCACGGATCCATCTCCTCAGCTAGCGACGTATTCAGATTGAGCGTTTCGCTCAAGGCGAGAGCGATCACGTCGAGCTGTGTGTCGACTACTGCTTGCACTCCTGGGGGAACCTCCTGACCGCTGGGGTTCTCATCACCGACGTACGACGGGCAACTCTGCTTTTCTGGCATGACCTACCAACGACTGCGCCCCGGGAACAGGAAGCTTGACCATGCCTGATTACAACGATCGGGTCTCTCGTAACGGTAGGTTGCCAAGGCGACTTCGTGGACTAAGAGCCACACCACGATGGAGGGGGAAAGCCGGCCAAGACCGATCCCATCGAGCCTGATCTGTATCTCTCCGCTCAGTGACGAGTCAGGATGTCGTGTGTCCTGATCCGGCGCCACACGATGTGCCGGTCTCTGGCTATCCGTGCCCGGCCGTACGACCACGTCGCGCGCCCGTCCGGTGCCCAGGTCAGCTCGTAGACGCCCGGGGCGGAGCGGACGCCCTTGATGCGCAGGCCCGGGTGGAAGGGCCGTCCGGTGCGCAGGTCGGGGACGAAGCCGTTGAGGACGGCGCGGCGGAAGCGGTGGCGCTGTGCGGGGGTGAGGCGGTCGAGGTCGGTGGTGAAGCGGGTGGTGGTCTCGAACGTGGGCACGGTGGGTTTCCTCCGGGCAGCACGACGAGGCCCCGGTGGATACCGGGGGCCGGTGGAGCGTTCAGGGTGAGGCGGAGAGGGTGCGCTACGTGGTGCTGATAGGCGTCAGACGACACGTTGGGGGTGGTGCCGGAGAGCGATGACACTCCGGGCCGGCCCCGGGTCGTATCCCGCCCGGCGGGACGCGGACGAGGAAGTCGGGCCCTTCTTCCCGCCTGGCGGGACGCGGACCGGTTCGGCCTTTTCTTGCTGGTCAGCGCGGTGTGGCGTGGTGGTCATGATGGATGTCCGCCTGATCAGGCGCGGTCAGATGTACCGCTACTACCTGCGGCAGGTCGTTGTCGGCGACTACCTCCGCCCTGTTCGCACCCCCCTCGGCATAGCCCAGGTACAGGTGGGTGTTCCGCCGGGCCGGTGGACGGGGCGGGGACTGGCCGGCCTCGGTCTGCGCTTTGGGGCGATCGTCACCGAGGACGAGCTGTGCCAGCTCTTCGGGCAGGGCCGGCACCCGCACGGCGACTGGCTCGTCGCCGAGGCGCTCGCCGCCGGGAAGAAGCCGGCGGTCGCGGCGAGGGCCGGGAAGCTGGGCCGCGCGGTGGAGGTCACCGGAGCGGATCTCGTCTTCCGCCCGCAGCCGACTATCCAGCTCCTCTGGGCGCTGGGGGAGGAGGAGACGCGGCGGGTGATCGAAGGCGCGCACGAGCGGGCGATCGAGGCGACGCTCGCCTGGATCGAGGACCACGCGGCGACCATCCGCGTCGGCGCCCAGGGCCGCTACCCCACCCGCCCGGTACACGGCTTGGCCTTCGCGCGGTTCCGCCACTACGAGTCGAGAGCCGGAACCCCATTGCTCCACGACCACGTCCTGGTGTCCCTGCGGGGGCTGCGGCCGGACGGGACGTGGGGGGGGGTGCCCCTATGTAGTTCGTCAAGGTGGAGGGTTAGCTTGCTGGTGATGTCAGCTGGGGAAGGGGATGCGGTGGGGGCGTCGAGTGGAGGGCCGAAGGCGCGGGCCGTCGAGGAGTGGCGCGACGTCTATGACCTGCTGGATGCCGTTCGGCAGCGGCCGAACGCATGGGTGCGTAACGGCTCGTTGCAGGAACTGGCGGTGATGATGTTCGGGTACCACCTCGCGCTTCAGGTCCACGATGTTGATGAGGCGTTCGAGTTCCACCGTGGGAGTGGAGGGTTTGCCTCCTGGCTAGGCAGGGCCCGTGGATGGTCGATGGCGACCGGGTGGGACGCTGCGATCATGGAGAATTTGCCTGGCGAACCTCCGCTTGACGCCTTCTTCCGGCTCGTGGACGAGTACCGAGAGTTCGCAGGTCAGCCAGGTTCGTGAAGTCTCTATGCATGCGGTCTGGTCATGCTGAGCGAGCGGGTTGGGGTTCGTAGAAGGTTCCGTCACGGAGCATCGCGAACAGGACATCGGCCCGCCGCCGGGCGAGGCAGAGCAGGGCCTGGGTGTGGTGCTTGCCCTGGGCGATCTTCTTGTCGTAGTAGGCCCGGGATGCCGGGTCGCCGAGGGCTGCAAAGGCGGAGAGGAAGAAGGCCCGTTTGAGCTGCTTGTTCCCTCGGCGGGAGGGCTGTTCGCCTCGGATCGAGGAGCCTGAGTTGCGGGTTGCCGGGGCGAGTCCGGCGTAGGCGGCGAGGTGGGCGGCGGAGGGGAAGCTGCTGCCGTCGCCGACCTCGATGAGGATCCTGGCTCCGGTCCTGATGCCGACTCCGGGCATCGAGATCAGGACCTGGGAAAGAGGGTGGGCCTCCAGCAGTTCCTCGATCCGCCCGGCCAGGAGCTTGCGCTGGTCGAGGACGGCGGCGAGCGAGCCGGCCAGGCTCGGGACGATCAAAGCGGCCGCTTCGGTGCCGGGAACCACCACGGTCTGCTCGTCCAGCGCGGTGAATATGTCCTCGACCAGCCGCTCGGCCATCCTCGGCGCTTTCGGCCGCAGCAGCGTGACCAGCCGCCGGCGGCCTGCCTTTCGGATCTGGGCCGGGGAACCGAACCGCTCCAGCATGGCCAGGACAGCCGGGTGCTGCAGCCGCGGGCCCAGGACCCGTTCCAGGGACGGGTGGATCTGGGTGAGCAGGCCGTGGAGCCGGTTCACGACGCGGGTGGCCTCACCGGTCAGGTCGTCGTCGAAGCCGACGATCATCTCCAACTCGGCGATCGCCTCATCTTCGAGGTCGACCGAGCGCAGCGTGTGAGGCATCGCGCGGGCGGCGTCGGCGATGATGAACGCGTCCCTCGCGTCGGTCTTGGCCTCGCCCGGGTAGAGGTCGGCGATCCGCCGCATCGTCAGGCCGGGCAGGTAGGCGACGGGGCAGCCCATGTCCCGGGCGACCGCCAGGGGCAGGGCGCCGATCGAGGCCGGCTGGTCGACTACGACCAGCACCGTTCCGTGCTTGGCCTGGAGTTTCGCGAACAGCTCGCGGAGCTTGGGCTCGGTGTTGGGCAGGCGTTTGTCGAACGCCTTCTTCCCGGCCGGTGTGACGGCGGTGGCGTGGTGTTCGCCCTTACCGACGTCCAGGCCGAGATAGACGTCGATGTCGCCGGTCTCGATCACGTGCATCCTCCGGTCGTGCTTCTGCCCGGCCTCGTCCACGGCACCGATCGCCACATCCACATTACGAAGAGCCTCCCGACCTACGAACAGGCTGGTGGTCATGCCCCTAATCAGCGGTCAGTCAGTGCCTCCGGGCCCGGTGACACCACCCCCCGGATCATGGTTAACAAGGGGGGGAAGTCATGCCGGGCCCGGAGGCCGGTAGCCCCGTTGCGGGGCCACCAAAAAGGTAATGGGGGGGGCACTCCACGGCGCTGCTGGAGAACGTGGTCGCGGCCTCCTCTCTCTACAACGAGCTGGTCATGGCCGGGGTGTGCGAGGTGCTGGACGTGGCGTCCGAGCCGCGTACGGTCAGCGCGGGGCGTCGGCCGGTGATGGAGGTGGCCGGGGTGCCGCACGAGCTGATCGGCTGGATGTCCCAGCGCGGCTACGAGATCGATCTGTGTCGCCAGGAGTTGGAGCATGAGTACGTCACCGTCGTCGACGAGGACGGCAACCTCAAGTTCGCGCCCGTCGTCTCCGAGGAGGCCCGCACGAAGCTGAACCGGATCGCGGCCAGGAAGACGCGCCCGCCGAAGCCAAAGGCCCGCTCCCTTGCACAGTTGCGTACCGACTGGCGGGCGGGCGCGAAGGAGTTCCTCGGCGAGGCCGCGCACCTTGTCGACAGTCTGTTGGAGCGGGCCCGGGTCGCGGCCGCCGCGATCCGTGCCCAGGTCGCCGAGACCCTGGACGTCGCCCTGGCGGCGCTCGGCGTCAGCGCGATGGTGTTCGTGATGAGCAGCAACGGCCTCTTCCATCGCCGTCACCTGCTTGCCGAGGCCCGGCGCTTCCTCGCCCTGGTCCAGCGCGGCCGCCGCCGCGAGCCCGGTCTGGACGAGACGATCGTGAACGCGGCCATCGCGGCGCACTGCCTGGACATCACCGAACCGAAGACCACCCGCGGGCTCCTGGCGGACTACCGCCTCTACACCGCCCGCTGGGCCCACCCCGACCCGACCCGCACCCGGCGGCGCGCACCGGAGGCGGCTCCCGACGTCGACCACCGGCCCCCGGCCGGCCTCACCGCCCCAGGCGCCCCGGTCCTGCGGGTGGAGCCAGGAGACTGGGGCATCCCGCGCGTCCCGCTGCGCTACGACCGCGCGGTCATCGCCTCCACCGCCCTCACCCACCAGCTACGCGCCGCGCGCGGTGCGGGACGCGCCCGCTAGAGGAGATGAAGGCACGCGGCAAGGCACTCCGAGAGCGCTACGCGCCCCACCCCGAAGCTCCCGCTCCCCGGCCGGTCCTCGAGGACCAGGAGCGTGAGCAGCGTCCCGAGCAGCCCGGCACCGGACACGGTGGGCCGAGCCGCTGAATGGGCTCCACTCTCCACGGGTGAGGTCCACTCCGTGGAGAGTGGAGCCCACCGAGTGGAGCCCACCGAGTGGAGCCCACCGTTTCGCCGGGTGGGCCGGGGGCCGAGGCCGTGGTCGCATCGGCTGGGACGCGACCGTCGGCTATGCCCCGGCGGTGAGGGAGGAAGGCGAGGGTGGGAGGAGCCGTTCACCGATGTACGGAGGTCCTCGCCATGGTCCACTCGATCCCGGATCTCGCACCCGAGTACATGGAGCGCTTGGAGCAGCTCGCCGACGCGGTCCGGCTGCGGGCGGTGCTGTACGCGGCGCCTGCCGTGCCCGCGCCGGTCCGGGGACGCCGGACACAGCAGTACCCCGGAGGCCGGCCGAACCCGCCGAGGGCCGTACGCCCGCACCGCTCCCGCCGCCGCTGAACCCGCCCCTCCACCCGGCCCGGTGGTGCGCCCGGGGATGTGCCGCACCGCGCCACCGAGTGGAAGTGGACTCCACCGGCCCCGGGACAAACGGTGCGGTCAAGGGGTGGTCAAGGGGTAAAACGGACACCGCGAGGCGCGGATCCCACCCCCAGGACGGGCTCACCGAGTGGAGCCCATCCGGTGGACTCCACCGGATGGACCGCGACTCCCACCGAAATAGCCGCCACGGAAATGGGCCCACTCGGTGGAGGGTGGAGCCCACTTCCGTTCCGCTCCACCCGGTGGTCTCCACCCATCGTTCCGGTCGCCGGGTGGATCCCACCGGGTGTGCTGCCCGGGTTCAGGCGGTGGCCGGCCATCCGGTGGCGACGTCGCCGCGGACGTCAGCGAGGAACTCGCTCACCTGGTCGACCTCCTCCATGCACTCGATCAGGAACCGGGCTGCGGACCAAGCGGCCTCCGCCCCCTCACCCGCCAGGCACCGGCGCATGAACTCCCGGCTCGTCACGGCCGCCAGCTTGTCCATGACGTAACCGGCCTCGCAGTCGGCGTGCCCGTCAAGCACGACGGTGAGGTGACGGGTCAGCAGCAGCGCGCCGAACTCACCGACCGTCCGCGCGAGCCGGTTGTCGGCGTGGAACGCCGCCAGCTCGGTCTGCTCCCGCTCGGTGCCCTGGTAGCGCCAGACCAGCTCGATGTAGTCGGCGGCCCACGCCATCCGCTCCCGGTACTCGGCGGCCTGCGCGGTCTGCTCCGAGGCGGTGGTGGTGGTCTGCGTCGTCGTTTCCATGGGGAACTCCTTGTCCGTGTCGGTGGCGGGCACCTGACGCGCCCGCCTGCCCGTAGAAGTGAGGGGAGGGGGTTATCGGGTGGCGGGGGCCGGATGGGCCTGGAGCGCCTGGTGCAGGGCGACGCTGTTGAGGTGCTCCAGGACGTCGGCCTGGTCCTCGTGGTCCTCGACGAGCAGCTGCGCGATGAGGTGCAGGGCGGTGCGGGCGAGAGGTTCGGCGGTGTCCGGGCCGGCCGTGGCCCAGGTACGCAGGGTGGTCACGAAGACGTTGCCGAGGGCGTCGAGGGCGAAGGATTCGTCGCACGGTTCCGGCACGCGTTCGCCGACCGCAGTGACGGGGACGACGATTCGCTCGACGATGTCCACGATCAGCTCGGGCATCCGCGGCTCGGCGACCGCGAGCTCGCCGGCGAACTCGGTGTCCTCGACGCTGACCGCCCGCAGGTGGTCGAAGACGTCCATCACCGCGTCCGGGGTCATCGGGGCGAGCGGCACAGTGACGGTGTTCTCGGGCATGGCAGCTCCTCACGTTCGGGCCGCTCCTGCTGATCGCGGCGGCCTCGAAGACACCCTCGAACTGCGGCCCTGTGGACAGAGTCCGGCCGCCGAGGGGGAGAACTCTCCCTCAGCCCGAAGCGGACGTATCGGTACCGCAAGGGTTAAATCCGGCCCCTTGTTCAGCAGGGTCGGCCCGACCGCAAGCCGGGCCATGGCCCCTTGTCCACCTCTGCTACCGCCCTGGTGGCCGACGCGTTCTCCAGGGATCCGGTCGTGATGCCGCTCACGGACAAACCCTTACGAAGGGGGCCTAGTCAAGGAGGAATCGGACATCGGATACCGCTGGCGGTCAGACCGTGGACAAGGGGGTCTTCCTCACAGTGGGCCCGGCCCGTACGCACATCCGCGTACGGGCCGGACGACCGCCGACCCGGCCCGCAGGCCGGAGAAACCGAGGACACCGTGCCCGCCGATCTCACGCCCGACCCCGCCCGCGACCGGCACGCTCCCTGTGACCGGCACGCTCCCTGTGACCGGCACGCTCCCTGTGACCGGCACGCTCCCCGCGACCGCCGGCCTTCCGAGGACATCGACCAGGTCCCGCAGGCCCCCTCCACGGGCCCCTCCATCACCCCCTCCACGGCCACTTCGCCCCCCGGACGCATCCGCGCAGGTCAGCCCCGGAAGTCAAGGCCCGCCGACACGTTCGACAACCCTCCTGGGACGACACAGGTCTGGAAGCCGACCGGAGTGCGACGCAAGGAAGTGCTGAGGGCTCTGGGCATCTTCCAGCGGGCTACCGCCGATCAGCTCTGGAGGATGCTGCGCCCCGCAGACCGGCACGACCGGTGCACCAGGGACACCCTGAAGGCCTTGGAGAAGACGGGCCTGGTCCGGGAGGAGACGCGACTGGAGTCGGGACACAAGCTGTGGGTGCTCACGGAGAAGGGCCACAAAGAAGCCAAGCTGCTGCTGCCGAAGTCGGTGCGGATCTCCGCGCTGCGCAAGCTCCGCCTCGACGCCAAGGGCCGGCCGGTGAAGGACGACGGCTACGACGAGCACGCCGCCGCCGTCACCCTCACAGCCGCTGTGCTCACCGGGGCCGGGTTCGGCACGCCGTTGTCCTGGCAGACAGAGATCGCTCACAAGCTCCCGTACGGCTACACCCAGTACGCCGATCTGACGATGCGCGCCCCGGACGCCAGGGTGCCCGCGATGCTCCTGGAGGTCGACCGCGTCACCGAGCCCGTCGACGAGCTGGTGGACAAGCTGCGCCGCTACACCGACTGGTTCGAGCTGCTGGCGCCGAAGGCCGATCCGAACAAGGAGATGGCGGCCCGCTACGAGCAGCTGGGTTCGAAGGTGCAGCA
Source organism: Streptomyces bikiniensis (assembly GCF_000716625.1). NCBI lineage: Bacteria > Bacillati > Actinomycetota > Actinomycetes > Kitasatosporales > Streptomycetaceae > Streptomyces > Streptomyces bikiniensis. The sequence continues at coordinate 14,197 of NZ_JNXJ01000072.1, forward strand.
GTTCAGGCTGTGGCCGCTCCTCTATCCGGCGACCGGCCGGGAGGGCTACGTGCCGGTGGCCTTCGTGTTCACCGGGAAGACCGCCGAGCAGCGCGAAAGCCGCATGCAGCGCCTGGAGCAGGCCGCCCACCGCTACTTCGCCGGGGAGCCGTATCCGGGCCAGGGCGAGGGGATTACGGCCGTCGACTACCACCAGGCGGTGCCCGTGGTCGTCACCGAGCTGGAGCGGATCACCGCCGATCCGGCCGGGGCTGCGGGGAAGGTGTGGCGGCGGCTCGGGCGTGAGGAGTGGCAGACGCTCACCGAGGCCCTGGACAACCCGGACGGCGACCGGCTGTACCTCGTGCAGTGGAGGGAGGCCAAGCGCCGGCGGGAGGAGCGCGAGGCCGCGAAGAAGGAGGCGCAGCGGCCGGTGTGTGTCCAATGCGGGGCGAAGTTCACCGACGAGCGCTGGCAGTACCTGCTCGGGCGGGGAAGGTCCTGGGGCGACCGTACCGACAAGTTGTGCGGGCCGTGCCGAGACGAGCACTTCGCACGGCTCGAGGCCGAGCGTGCCGCGCGCCGTGAGGCCGAGGAAGCCGCGGAGCGGGAGACGGCTGAAGCGGAGGTGAAGAAGGGCCGCGGCCTGTTCGGGCGGCGCCGGTAGCGCGGCACGGCATGGGTCGGCCTGACCCACGCCGTGCCTGCCCCCGGCCGGTCGCCGCGACGCGACGTTAACGAGGTCGGTGCTCTACGTTCCCGCCTGCTCGGTCCCGCGACCGCGTCTCCACCCGGGAGACCGGCGCGGCCGGGCGGAAATGACACGTCACCATGACCGTCATCGAGCCCGGCCTGTCCGTACGCGACGGCTTCGCCGAAGGACCGCTCGCGGATGCCACGCTGTCCCGCGCGGCCCGCGTCGCGCAGCTGCTCGACGAACTGCAGGAGCAGGCGCCCATGCTGACCGACGCCCGACTGCGCGACGGCGTGCACCGGGTGCTGCGCCGCCTCACTCAGAGGCAGCCGCCCGCGTTCCAGGTCGACAGCTACACCGCGTTGATCCGCCGGGGGGTGCGCATCGACTGGCACGTTCCCGACCGTCTGCCCTGCGCCTGACGCCCGCCTCGCGGGAGAGCACCCCCGTGCCCTCCCGCGAGGCGGGAGAGGCCGGACTACCGGCCGCCGCCGGCCTTCCGCTGTCGGCGGCGGCTGGGAGGCTGGTCGGATGAACGAGGGTGAGGAGCAGCTGCTGCGCGGCCGGGTGTACGGCTGCGACCACGACGACCCCGACCCGGGGCCGAAGCCGGGCCGGACCTACGCCGAGCTCGTCGGCGGCCCGCTGGACGGCCTGCTGCTGGACATCCACGGCTGGCGGACCGAGGAGGTCGACGACGGCGTCGCCCTGGCCACCGAGCTTGGCCGGTGGCCCGGCGGCCGCGCGCTGTACGACCCACGCCCCGGCGAAGCGCGTAAGCCCGGCCCGGGCGTCGCCTGCCGCTTCCACTACACCGGCGATACCCCATGACCGGTGCCCCGCTCACCGGGACGATGACTGCCGGCCGCTCCGGAGCGGGTAGGGTCCGTGCCAGCCCGTGCCGATATGGCGTGCACGAGTCAGGCCCGGTGCCCAGATGCGCTCTGGGACGCAGTACCACCGGGCCGCCCACTCTCTCGCTCCGTACGGCACTCCAGCGCCCGCCCGCCGAAACGCCCCGTCTCGTTGCCCGTTGCGCGTTCGTGGAGGCAACGGGCAAACCCTGTCGGTGGCCTTGAAGCCGGACGAGGGTAGAGGACATGCAGATCACACATCTCCCCGGGCGCGGCCTGGTCGCCGCCGTCATCTCCTCAATCGGCATCCGTCACGAAGGCGCCCTCGGCCTCGTCGGCACCGGTCTCTACCTCGACCTCAGCCGAGTCCTGCGCAACCCCGCCGACGACTCTGCGATGCGCTTCCGCACAGGCCTGGACGACGACGTCTACGCTCACGTCCTGAAGACCCCCGGCGCCCTGACCTTGATCAACCGGACCGCCGTGCAACTGCGCGCCCTGGCCGAAGAGGTGCCCGTGGGCCGTCTGGTCCGCCTCACGGTGGCGTGCCAGGGAGGAAGGCACCGGAGCGTTGCGGCGGCCGAGGCGGTCGGCCGTCTTGTCTGGGAGGCGTGGGGCGGGGCGTACGGCGTCGACATCGAGCACCACCACATCGACCACCCCGTCCTGACCTCCTCCACCCCCTCCTGACCCGACCGGCATGCCAGAGGGGCGGCCACTCGGGAACTCCGGGCGGCCGCCCCTTTCGCCTGCCCAGCCCCTACACCGACGCCGTCTTCTCCTTCGGTCGCAGGGCGGCGAGCGGCGAGCGCCGGCCCTTCTCGACCTGGCGGAGCTCCTCCCAGTCGATCTCGGGGTGTGCGCCGGGGAGGGCGTCGACGTCGGCGGTGCGGTAGAGCGGGACGTTGACCGCCCCGGCCCGCGAGGTGCCGAACTCCACCTCGGCCCACTCCGCGGGGCGGATCCACTTCAGCTTGACCATCCAGTCGAACTCCACCCTCCTCACCCGCAGGCGGTCGGCGGCCTGGTCGGGCCCGAGCGGGGTGTCCGCGGTGACGAGCTCGGCCAAGTCCCCTCGCGCGCAGAGCTCGGCGACCTGGCCGGGGTGGTGGGACGTGCCCTTCGGGTTGCTGGACAGGTCGGCCAGCAGTCCGCGGGTGATGAACCGGCGAACCACGAACGAGGTGACCGCCGCCTTCTCGTTCATCTTGTTCGGCGTGCCGAGCGCGGCGGCGATCCGGTCCGCCGCCTCCCGGCCCGAGAGCGGCTCCCCGTTCATCGCGGCCCGTACGGCGCCGGCATCCATCGCCTCGACCGCCGCCCGCGACCACTGCCCCGGCGGGAGGTCGGGGGCCGGGACGATCCCGGCGTGCCGCGCCCACCGGAACGCCGTCGCCGGCACCTTCAACCGCTGGGCGGCCTGCGTCTCGTCGTACTCGGTCCGTCGTGCCATGGAAGTCACCTCTCGGTCGGTCGCCATCAGCGATGGGACAGACCATGGCGGAACATCACAAGACTGCCAATCCCCTTTGAAACTGGGCAAGTTGTGCGTATTCGTTTAAGGGCACGCCCGCGTACGCGAGCAGGAGATTCACCCGTCCGGGCACCCCGGCGACCCGGCGAAGGCCCCGTCCCAGCCCGCGTTCTGGAAGGCTTCTGCCATGAGCGAGGACACCGGCCAGGACCTGGCCGTGAAGACGCACGCCGCCGCCCGGCGGCTCGGGGACCGGGTGTTCCAGTGCGATGCGACGGCGGTGTGCACGATGCCGGGCGGCACCCGCGCCTACGCCCTCCTCGACGGCGTCGGCGACACCCCGGCCGTCCGGGCCTGGACCCGTACCGCCGCGCGCCGTCTGGCCCGCGCGGCCGCCGGACACGGCGACGCGGAGGCCGGCCTGCGCACCGAGTACCAGCGCTACGCCGCCGACCCCGCCCGCCACGACCCCGACCACGACCTCCCGGCCGCGGCGGCCGTCGTTGCCGTCCACGCCCCCAGCGGTCTGTTCACGGTCGCCTGGTCGGGCGACGCCCGCGCCTACCTCCGCCTCGACGGACTCGGACTCCTGCGGCAGCTCACCGAGTACCACAACGCCCGCCGCGCCTACGACGGCTACGGTGACCGCAACCTGATCACGGCCTACCTCGGCGGGATTCGCGACGACGAGGAGACCGAACAGCACTGGGGGCACCCGGCGATCGAGTACATGATCGGACCTGCCCGGCCGGGGTGGCTGCTGCTGGCCTCCGACGGCACCTACGAGCCCCACGAGGACATCGACTACGACCTGGCCGCCTACCTCACCGGCGATCCGCGCGAGGACGCCGAGCGCCTGGTCGACGACGCCGTCCGCCGCGCCCGCGCGCAGCGGGACCCGTACGCGGACAACGCCACCGTCCTGATCGCCCGCCTCACCTGACCGGCTGTCGAGGCAGGCCCGGTTCCGGCCGGCCGACGACGGGGTCGGGCAGGATGATCCTGCCCGGCCCCGGTGCCGCTGGTCAGTAAGCGACCAGGTTGTTCAGCCACGCCGTACAGCCACCGAAGGCGGTGACACCGGCAAGGACAGCCCCCGGCTGCGACTTGCTGACAAGGAAGGTGAGCACGTCGGCACCGATGCCCACGCACACCGAGATGAAGAGGATCAACACGGTGCGCTGCGACAGGAAGGGCGGCCTTCTGCCGGAGTCCGGCTCGGGCGTGCTGGGCGGGTGAGGCTGAGCGGGCGCCGGGCCGGACGGCTGGACGGGGCCGGGGGCGGGAGCGTTGTCCCGGGTCATGATGCTGCTCCTTCGGGCAGAAAGCGGGAGGACAACGGACACCTGCGTGGTGTCGTCCGCGGGGGTAGGGGGTGCCTCGCGGTAGGCGGTCCTTCGGCTCTCTGCCTGAGAGCGTCCCTGAAGGGCGTGGGCCCGGGCCCAGGGTGGCGTTTCCAGGGTAGCGCCGGTCGGCTCGTTCACTGCCCCGGATGCCTGGTGGGTGGTCATGGGAATTTCCTCCAGCGTGAGTTCGTTTGAGCGAGCGGGACAGTGACAGGTCGCGGGTGCTTAGGTCTCGTCCTGAATCGGGAAGGCCTCCTTCGCCCCCTGGCGTCGTCTGGAAGGCCCCCGACAGCAGCGGCCGGGAAGGAAATTTCCCGACGGCATGACGAAGGCCCGGACCACCCGGTCCGGGCCTTTCACTTCTCGTAGACCTGTTAGATCGCCGAACGCCTCACAGGCACCCGGCGCGGCCCGGCCGCGAAGGCCACGGTCAGACCCGCGCCTCGGTGCGCCGTCCGCACCCTCTCTAGAGCCCGGGGGATTCCCCGTCCGCCCTGGCTGCTCACGGGCTGAGGCGGATGCGCAGCCCCCAGACGAACTCGAGGTCGTCCAGGAAGACGGTCTCCAGCTCCTTCTCCCACTGGCTGCGCAGGAGGAACGGGGCGTTCTCCATCCGCTCCAGGATGATCAGGGTCTCGGGTTGGCCGATCAGCGCGTACCGGTCGTGCGAGGCGGGCCTGCTGCCCGGCCCGTGCGTGCGCAGCATCTCCTCCAGCCGGGCGCGGTGCTGCTCCACGAACGCCTCCAGGTGCTCGATGTACCCCGCGCGTTCCGACGCTTGAGCTCTACCTGGGCCGAGACGTCCTTACCGGCTCCGACGGCCAGCTGGTGCCAATGCCGCTCAACGCCGCCGGCGCCGGCGGGTTCACCTCGAAGGACAAGAAGGCCATGCAGGACAGGTTCGAGCGGAAGTGCGACACCGCGCTGGCCGGTCCTCCCGGGAAGGACCCCGAAGGCGACTGGGGCGCCGTGCACGCCATCATCACCACCGTCCTCCACGCCTTCGACCCGCCCTAGACCTGACTCGGTCCGGGCCGCTCGAGGCGTCAACAGGGTGACCGGCCCGAGGAAGGGTCAGGTGGTGACGCGGGGCATACGTAGTGCGGACGGGGTCGGGCGCCCGATCGGCAGGATGCCGACCACGATGAGCCGGGGTACCTCGGTGGCGCTGCGCGCGTGGCGGATGATCCAGACGCTGTCCTCGATGCTCCGGTAGCCGCTGGTATGGCCGCTATCGTCCCCGACCAGGAGCAGGCCGAAGGGAGGGCCGGTGGCGGTGTAATTGGCGGCCTGTGCGAGGTAACTCTTCTCGATGCGTTCGCGGGTCCATCTGGTGTCGCGGCGTTTGACCTCGGCGACGAAGCGGCTGCCGGGTTCGGGGGTGTAGGTGACGTCGGTGCGTCCGCTGGCGACGTCGATGAGTTCGCGCTGCACGGTGCCGGGGGTGAGCGTGCCGGCGAGGTGCTGGTGGAGGTCGTCCTGGACGTGCTTCTCGTCCCAGTGGTCGGGGCTGCCGTCGGGCTTCTTGTCGAGGCAGGGGCCGAGGTAGGCGGTGCGGGCGCCGTAGTAGTCGGCCTGGGCGTCGAACCGGTCGTAGAGGAACCGCAGGAACTGCTCCAGCAGGGTGGTGAAGTAGGAGCTGTCACGCTGCGTCCATGCGGGGCTGGTGGCCAGCTTCCCGAGCAGGGATTCCAGGTGGGCGTCGAAGCGGGCGTTGCCGGTGGGGGTGTAGCCCTTGGACTGCTGCTGCAAGAGCTGCTCGATCTGATCCAGGAGCTGCGGGTCGAGGTCGTCGCGCAGTCCCGGGGCGTCAGCCTGGAAGAGCCCGGCGAGCGTGGGGCGGCCCTCCAGGGCTTTTCCCGGCATCACCTGCCCGGTCGCCGGTGCTGCCCGCCGCTGGGCTTGGACGACCTCGTACAGCGCCCGTGCGTCGGGGGAGCCGGTGAACTGCGGGTCGGTGGTGAGGGCCTGTTCGAGGTGGTGCAGCAGGCCGTCGCTGCGTACGAACGCAGCCTCCACCGGTGGGCTCACCAGTGCCGTCAGGCCGCCGGATCCGTCGGCCCGGGTGGTGTGGATGCTGCGGCTGGCGACGTAGACGTCCAGCAGGTCGCCGAGGGTGCCGGCCGGGTCGTACCAGCTGGGTTGGTCCAAGTGGGTGCGGGCAGTCTGGAGCGAGGTGACGAGCCGGGACCAGGCGCTCTGCGCAAGTCCGCGGGCGCTGAGCCAGTCCAGCCGGTGCATACCGCGGGTCCACTCAGTCAGCAGCGTGGTCGTGGCATCCAGTTGGGCGGCGGCCTGGGCCAGGCGCTGCTCGGCGGGTGCGGCTGTCGTGGGCTGCTGGTCGAGTTCACCGAAGGCGAGGACCGCGTCGACGGCGGCGGCGTGGGCGCGGGCGTCGAGTCGGGCCTCGTGGGTGCGGTCGAGGTCCTTGAACCGCATCAGGGCCCGGCGCAGATGGTCTTCGACGGCCGAGCGGTCGGATGCCTCCAGCGCGCTGCGCATGTCCGCGACGGCCAGTTCGAAGGTGGCGTCGGCCCGGGTGCCCGCAGGGAGATCGGTCTGGTTCTCCAGTGCGCTTAGGACATCGAGCAGGGCGTCGTCGCCGAAGTGGTCGTGGGCGACGCCGACCAGGATCGGCAGGCGCTCCAGAGCCTCGGACGGCTCGTCCCCGGTGATCTCGGCGAGCAACGCCATGAGGCGGTGCGGGGTGGCCGTCTGCGCGACGGCCAGGCGCAGCAGCCCGGCGACGGCCGGCTGGGCGAGAGCGGCGTCGGCGTCGCCGGCGAGTGCGGCCTCCACGTGGGCGGCAAGGTCCCGGACGGTGCGGGTGCCGAGGCGGGTGGCGAGCGCCGGGTGGGCGCACACCACGTCGATCGCTTCGGCCAGGACCCAGGCGGCCTGGGGGTTCCGCAGCCCCTGGGCCGCGGCGTCAAGCAACCGCCGGGCCTGGTCACCGTCCACGGCGTCGAGGTCGCGGCCCAGTGCCGTGAGCAGATAGGGCAGGAGTGGACCGGCAGCGAGTTGGTCGGCCTCCGCGATCACCGCCTCGGCACCACCGAGGTCCGCGATCGAGGGCCCGGCGTCCAGCTCGTCGTCGGTCGCGTTGCTGGCCCAGGCATGGAGCGTCTGGTCCACGCTTGGGGCCACGGTCCTCTCCTTGTCGCCGGCTGGTTCGGGAACGAGCAGCTTAGAACAGGTGTTCACCGTCGCTGGTGATGAGGTGGTCCTTCGGCAGGGCGTCGACGAGCTCGGGCTGCGCCGTGGTGAGAACGACCTGCAGCTCGGGAAGTTCTGCGGCGATGGCCTGCAGCTCGGCGATCAAGGTGCGGGCTGGCGCCTCGGTGACCTCTTCGGCGGCTACCGAGTCGATCAGAAGGAGGCCGGGGTGCGTGGCCACGCCACGGTCGGCACTCACACGCAGAAGCGCGATGACGGTCGCGATCCGCATGCGGAGCCTGTCGCCGCGGCTGAGCCTCTTGAACGCGGTCTTCACCCCGGCCTTGACGGCGTTGACCTTGCCGGCGCGGTCGAGTTTGACGCTGTCGAGGTTCTGCACGCCGAACCGTGTGGCGAGCTCGACGATCGCTTCATTCATCGCCGGGAACAGCTGCTTCGCCGCAGCGTCGACGGCCGCGCGGACAGCTTCCTCGGTGGCGGCCAGGACCTGGGCGGACACCGGGACCGGCGGAGCCGGAGGCGTCGATCCGGTCGCCTCGAGCCGTCCGCGGAGCTCGGCCGCCCGGATCTCCAGCTCACGCAGCCGGTCGTGGGCCTGCGAGGTGGCAAGCCCCTGCTCCAGGCCGGCCGCCGCCTCGCGATGGTCGACCAGAGCACTCTGCACTGCCTCCACCGCCCTCAGCCGTCGGCCGGTTGCCTCCCTCTCGGCATCCTGGGCTCGCTCCAGGGTCTGCTCCAGCTCCGCCAGCAGCGCTTCAGCGGTCTCCGGGTCGACCTCGGGCAGCGGCCGCGTACACACCGCACAGCTCGCCTGCTCACGCTCCTCGCTGCGCCGCACACTGCCCAGCGGCTCCTCACACCGCGGACAGCACACCGGGTCCAGCCGTCCCAGGACTCGCCGGGCCTGCCACGTCTCCCGGGCATCCAGTAGCCCCTGCTCCGCGCGCATCCGGGCGGCGGACACCTCCGTGAGCGTCTGCTCGGCCTCCTCCAACAGCGCCCGCATGCCGCGCAGCTCCGTCGCAGCCTGGTCGGCGGCCCGCAGGAGCGGGGAGATGTCTTGGGCAGCCGCCCGGCGCCCCGCCTCGATCTGCCCAGTTACGTCGGCGAGTTCGGTCTGCCACGCCTCGCGCTCGGTCCGTCGGGCTTCCGCGTCCCCTTCCGCCCGGCGCTGCCCCTGGGTGATCGTCTTCTTCTCCCGCTTCCCGGCGACGGACAGCTGGGTGAGGGCCGTGCTGTACGGGATGTCGACGAACAGCTCCATGAGCCGCCCGGGCAGGCCACCGGCGACATCGCCGAGCAGGATCTCGTCCCCACCGGGATTGAGGTAGCAGGCGCCGAAGTACGACGCCCAGCCGTGGACCTGCGGGGCCCCCTCGCCGTCGGCGCCGCCGGTCACCTGCCACAGGTTGGTGTGCTCCATACGCAGCGCGTCCAGGAAGAACTCACCGATACACCGGCTCACCTCCTCGTTGCCCGACGCTGTCGCCAGCAGACGAAGCGCTTCGTCGTCCGCGGCCAGCAGCTGGTCGACGGACTCCCCGGCGAGGATCCGGCCCCGCAACTGGGGGTGCGGCTGGTCGTCGACGTCCAAGACGATGCGGATCGCCCGGCCCGCCACGGCGATGTCCACGCTCAGATGCCGCAGCCACGAGCGGACATCGGGCGGCAGATCGCGCGGCCCGCCGCGCAACGGGAAGACGAGGAACTCCAGCAGGCTGGTCTTCCCGGCGCTGTTGTCCGGGTGGACGATCGCCCACACCCCTGGAGTGAAGGGCTGCTCCACGGTGAAGTCGTCGCCCGAGTGCTTCGTGCCGCTGGCGCGCAGCCGGATGATGCGCAGCCGCCGGTCGGCGGTAGTCGGGCTCTTCAGGGTGATGTTCGCCTCGGCCAGAGTCCGCTCGACCTGCACCGGCGTCAGCCCCAGCTTCTCCGCGACCTCCTTCAGGATGTCGCCGGCGCTCGGGGCGACGGTCAGGTCCTTCGCGTCGGAGCGGGCCGGGCCGGGCGCGGTCATGAAGCCTCCTGGTCAGTGTCGCCCGTGGCTCCCGGGCCTGGTGCCGCTTGAAGTTCGCGCAGCCGCTCGCGGGCCTGCTCGGTGATGGGGCCGATGTGCTGGCCCCAGGGGGTGTCGGCGTAGTCCCGCAGCAGGTACTGCCGGTCCTTTAGCTGTGTGCCGCCGAGACCGTCGACCAGGTCCACAACCAGGCGGGTGCGCTCGACGTACCAGGCCAGCGCGGGCGCCTCGGCGACCATCGACTGCGCCACCTGCCGGCCCCGCTCCAGCAGGAAGTAGATGTGCTCCACCACGCGCTCACGCCCGAGGACTTGCGTCTTGCGCAGCAGCCCCCGTTCCACCAGCGGCGCCAGAGCGTCATCGAGCTCCTCGAAGGCGCCGTACTTGTAACGCAGCATCGGGAAGCGCCGCAGATCCGGTTCCTCGGACTCCAGGATCTCTGCGGCAAGCTCCAGCACCCGAGGAACGTCCGGAGCGGCCACGTACTCGTTCATCAGCTCGTAGGCCAGGTAGTCCGGATTGCGGACCCAGAAGTCGAGCTTCTGCAGCCGCACCTGGGTGTGGACCACCCCGACGGTCGCCGGCGGCACCGACTCGCCTTCGGCCGCTGGCTTTGCGGCGGCGTCGATCAGCAACAGCAGCCGCACCGAATCCTGCCAGCGAGTGGCCCGACGTACTCCTGCGGATCCGACCATCACGCTCCTCTGGATCGGCACACACCCTAGGTCCTGAACAACATCCTGTCAGTGTGTTGAGGTGAGTGGGGAGAAGTCGGCGCGAATCGGCGCACCACAGTCGCGCCGTCCGCCAGAGCCTGACCAGCGGGCTAACTGGTCCAGGTCTTGATCGAGCAGACCGCGGTGACGACGACGCCCACCATCAGGACCACCGCATCCCGATCGCGGACAGCAGCTCGATGCGCTCCGGCGTCAGCGTCGCCGCCCGGGAGCGCTGGTTCCCGATCCAGGCACCCAGCTTGTGCTCGCGCTCTTCCTGGCCCTCGCCGCCGACGATCCGCTCGACGTGTTTCCTGGGGACCTGGAGGTGGCCCTCGCGCGCGTAGAACTGGCGGGCGGCCTCGTAGTTCATCGCCCACTTGTCGGCCTGCGTACGGCGCGGCGGCGGCTTCTCGCCCTCGGCTGCGGGCTCGATCCCGAGGACCTGCTCACACATCCACTGCTGCACGGTCGTGAGCTGGTCCCACCCGTACCGGACCGACTGCACCCAGCGGCCGAGGTCCTCGCCCTGGCGCAGGACCTCGCCCGCCTTGGTGGGCAGCGCCTCACCGGCGTCTAGGTGCATCCTCACCAGGTGGAAGCACCGCTGCCACGTCACTGGCCAGCTCGGGCACCAGGACGCGTCGATCTCCTCCAACTGCTCACGCCGCTCGTCCGACAGCGCCCCGGCCGACGACTCCACCGGCAGGCCCTCGGCACGCCGCTGCGCGATCTCGGCAGCCTTCCGGGCGGCGGCCCGCGCGTTCTTCAGCCAGATGCCCACCTTCGCGCCCTGGTAGGTGGCGTCCAGCGGGGCCAGGAGGTGCCCGTGTTCGGCCGCCCACCCGCGCGCGGCGGCCAGGCCCTCCTCCCAGGCGACGTCGTAGTGCGACCAGATCATGCCGAGCCTCTCCAGCTGCGCGACGCGATCCTCGTCCATGTCGCCGCGGGCGTAGAACCGTCGGCAGTCGGCGGTCCACTGCCCGAGCGGGAACCTGGCGAGCGAGGCCGGCCACACCTCACCCTCCACCTCCTGGTCGTCGACGGCGGGCACGCGGAACGTGAACGGCACGCGGAGGTCGCCGTACTCGCGGGCGTAGATGACGGCGGCCTCCACCCCGCGCCGCCAGTGCTCATGCTCCGGGTTGAGAACCCGCAGGTTGATGAACGCGGCGAGCGCGGCCGGGTCGCGAGGCGTGGAGAACTTCAGCAGGGCCCTGGCGGGGGTACTGACGCCTCCGGAGCCCTCACCGCTCCCGTTCGTGCTCTTGCCGCTGTCGTCCTTGCTGACGGGCTTGTAGCGGCTCGGGGCCTGCTGCTCCGCGAGGGTCTCCACGATCCGCGCGTCGTGGGCCCGCAGCGCCTCCAAGAGCTTGGCGAGGCCGCCGAACGCCCGGGAGGTCAGCATGTTGTCCGCCGTCTCGCCCGGCCCGAGCAGGACCGGCACCACGAGCGAGGCCATCTTGCCCTCGCCGGGCTGCATCCGCAGCGCCCGGCCCACGGCCTGGACGAGGTCCGGCATGGAGCCGCGTACGTCGGCCCAGTAGACGGAGTCGCAGTTCTTGGTGTCGACGCCCTCGCCGAGGACCTTCACCGAGCTGAGGTAGCACTTTTCCACGACGGTGCCGTCCGTGGCGATCCCGGCCGCGAACTCCCCGAGGAGCCGGCGGCGGTGGAGCGGCTTGTGGTCGCCGCACAGCCAGTCCGCCCAGATCGTCTTCGGGTACAGCTCGGGGTCGGAGGCGTGCAGCTGCGCGGCGACGTCGGGAAGGCCGGCCGCGAACGCTTCGGCCTCCTTCACCACGTGGTGGAACACGAGCGTGCGCCGGAATCCCTCCTCCGCGGACGCCTTCACCAGGGCGGTCTGCAGGGCGGCGAGCCGGGCCCCGCGGACCTCTGCCGAGCGGCCCTCGGCGCCCAGGAGCTGGGCGGCCTGGAGCGCGGTGTCGGTGACGTCCAGGCATACGACCTGGTAGGGGGCACAGATTCCCCGGTCGATGGCCTCCGAGAGGGTCAGGGTGAAGCAGCGGCTGCCGAAGGGGCCCTCGGGGTCGTCTTCCATGCTCGCGACCAGCTCGCCCGGGGCGCCGGCCTCGTCCTCGTCCCCGAGCTGCCACAGCCGGGGCGTGGCCGTCATGTACAGGCGGCGCAGGGAAGGGATCTTCTGGTTGTCGTGGACGACCGCCCAGGGCTTGCCGATCCGGCCCGAAACGCGGTGGGCTTCGTCCACGACGATCAGGTCCCAGGCCGCCAGGCCCCCGGCGTGCGCCCGCTCCAGCGTGCCCAGCCCGAGCGAGGCGTACGTGGCGTACACGGTCACCTTGTCCAGGCCGCGCGTCCACTCCACCAGCTCGTCCACGTCCGTGGTGTTGGGGAAGGGCACCTCCTCACCCCGCAGCGAGGACACCCCGATCATCGGGCCCCGGCGGCCTCCCTCGCGCCACGCGGCCTCGGTCTGGGCGAGCAGGTCCAGCGAGGGCACGATCACCAGCACACGGCCCGCGTGGAGCTCCTCCGCGCTGCGGACCGCCACCCTCGTCTTCCCGGACCCGGTCGCCATGATCACCTGCGTTCGAAGCCCTCGCTCGGGCATAAGCGATCTTGCAGGAAATTCGAGGGCGCGCACGACCGCGTCAATCGCTTCTCGCTGGGCTGCCTCGCGCTGATCAACGCGGTCGGTGCTCGACATATCGCCTGCCTTCTCCTGGAGTGCCACCCGGTCGATTGGAGCGGCGGGAAACGGGAAACCTGCACGTAGAGCAGCCATAAGGGCTACGATTGGACTGACGCGAGCGGCTGGTTGAACCGCCCCACCGGAACACCAGCAACGCGGCTAGGCGGATCTCAATACCGGCCCTTAAGAACACAAGGCGACACCATCTGTCTCCAAAGTTTATCTTGGATACAGATTGAAGCACATTACCAACCGGGACACCGAAGACCATTTGGTTCCCAGCAGAGTCCGCGCCGTCTAGGCTGACGGGCATGAGACAAGCCGCATCGTGGCGGAGCCTCTACGGATGGTTCTGCTCCTTACCTGCCTTCAGCCAAGGCGTCATCTTCTTGGCCTTCTTCCTAGCCCTCGGCCTGCCCCTCCTTGGCCTACTGCAAGGGGAGGCCACCCCCAGCGGTAACGAGAAGAGTCCGCAACAGCCGTCACGGCATGCAGTGGCCTATCACGGAGGTGAAGGAGCAGCACTCGGCGCACTTCACTCCGGCAGGGTGAACCCCTTGACTGTTCAAGTCGACGATGCCGCACGGCTCGCATGTCAGCTCATTGCCCCGCCTGGCAGGACGGGAACAACTCCCGATACCGAAGAAGACTGGTATCAAGGATGCATTGACACCCTGGTCGGAAGGCCACCCAATCCACCTAACTGACCACCCGCCCGCACCCCGACTCGAGTTGCTGCTGCTTTCTGTGGGCCGCGCGGAGCGTGGCGCACCGTCAGGGCGCGCAGCGCCCTTGGTGGCTGGAGCGCAGCGGAGGCCACCAAGCAGGGCGGAGCCCTGCGCCCCGGCTCGCGCAGCGAGCCGGCCTCTCTTAGTTTTTGCCGGGGGAGCGGAGCGGACCCGGCGGGCGGGGAGCGCAGCGAGCCGCCTCCGCTCCCGCGGAGCGGGAGCGGAAAGGGTCCGCGAAGCGGACCCTTTCCCTTGCATCGCGCGAAGCGCGATGCTACTCGCTCGACGCCGGTACGAACCTCGCGAGCGCGGTCGCCGCCTCCGCCGAGGCGTCCCAGCAG
>NZ_JNXJ01000073.1:0-16035 GCF_000716625.1 Streptomyces bikiniensis
ACGAGATACGCGCAGATCTCCACCTCGGCCTGCTTCAACTCGCCTGCAGCATCATCTGCTTGCGACGCCTACGAACCTCATTCTGAAACGATCAGTAAGGGGCCGGGAGATCGGGGGGCGAGCAGGGTGGGGGAGCACGAGGTCGGGGCTCAGGACGACGCGGCGGACTCCCGGACGGATCCGTCCGGGGCCCGGACGACACCGCCGCGCCTCCCCGCCGCCCCCAGCGCTACGGCGTCCCGGCCGCGACCCTCTGCGGCTTCAAGACTGCGCTCGCCACCACCCTGGTCACCGACAACCGCGAGCACACCCTCCTCGTACCGCTCCTCGCCGCCGTGGCCGGCACCGCCCCGCCCCCGCCCACCGCCCGGCAACCCCCACCACACCACCCACGCCGCTCGTACCGCTCGCACCGATGAGTTTCCGGAACGGAACCGGTCTGCACAGACATGGAAACCCACACACTCGAAACAGCCGGCGCGAGCCTCGTCTACGACGTCCGCGGACCGCTGCCGACCACAGACGGACGCCCACCGCTCCTCATGATCGGGCAGCCCATGGACGCCACCGGCTTCGCCGCGCTCGCCGCGCGCTTCCCCGAGCGGACCGTCGTCACCTACGACCCGCGCGGACTCGGCCGCAGCACCCGCAAGGACGGGCGCGACGACCACACGCCGCAGACACAGGCCGACGACGTGCACGCCGTCATCGAGGCCCTCGGGGCCGGACCGGTCGAGATGTTCGCCAGCAGCGGCGGAGCGATCACCGCGCTCGCCCTCGTGACGGCGCACCCCGCGGACGTGACCACCCTGGTCGCCCACGAGCCGCCGCTGATCACCCTCACCCCGGACCGGGAGGCGGCCGTACGGGCACGGGCCGCGGTCCGGGAGGCCTACGAGCAACGCGGCTGGGGGGCCGGGATGGCCGCGTTCGTGGCCATGACCTCGTGGGAGGGAGAGTTCACCGACGCGTACTTCGCCCGACCGCAGCCCGATCCCGCCTCGTTCGGTCTGCCTGCGCAGGACGACGGCTCACGCGACGACCCGCTCCTGTCCGACCGCTCGTGGGCGGTCAGCAGCTACCGCCCGGACACCGACGCGATCACCGCCGCGCCGACCCGCGTCGTGATCGCCGCGGGCGAGGAGTCCGAGAACCTGCAGACGGGACGCACCTCCGCCGCGACCGCCGAACTCCTCGGACAGCCGCTGACCGTCTTCCCGAGCCACCACGCCGGCTTCTGCGACGGCGAGTTCGGCTACCCGGGAAAACCGGACGAGTTCGCCCACCGACTGCGCCAGGTCCTGGACGCCCCCTCGCAAGCCGACCGCTGACCGAGCGGTTCCCGCCTCGGCGCGCGGCGTCACCGTCTTCCCGCAGGCCAGGAGCAGATCCGGGACCCGGACGCAGGAACGGGCGGGTCACGAAGGAGGGCGCCGGTAACCGTCCTCCGGCTTCGGCGGGTACTCGATCCGATCGGGCTGCCCGTACCAGTCCCCCCCGGTGGACCGCCCGGCCGGGCCGGGGGTTCGGACCGTCCCGACCCGCGTCCCGGTGAATGAGGACCACCACCGCGACGAAGAAGAGGACCGTGCCGAGGACGGTCCACGCCGTCGGGCCGCCCTCGGCGAGTCGTGGCCCGCCCGTGGTCCGGAGGAAGCGACCGAGCCGCCAGACCACCGTCACCAGCACGTACCCGAGCCCCGGGCCGAAAGGCGGGAAGACCAGCCCGAGAGCCGGACGGCCCTTGTCCACGTTCCCGCGACTCATCGCCGCCCCTGTCGTGCCCACCTCGTGCTGCCCCGAGGCGGGGCCCACCCGTCCCCGGCCGACACAACACCGGCTCCAGGAGCCGCAGACAGGGGAGACCCGTACACAACGACCGGCCGGCTCCCGAAGTCCGTCCGGACACCGGAAGGCGTCGCAGTCACCACCTTCGGAGCGATCACGGAACATCGCTTCCACCGCTCCGCTGCCCGCCCCTGCCGACCGCTTCACCGGACGGGCCGGCGACCTCGTCCTTCCGGCGCGCAGGAGCGCCGCGCCCGGCGCCTTCCGGCTGTCGGCGGCGGCTGAAAAGCTGGTCGGCATGGACGGTGACGAACAGCTACCGCACGACCGGGTCCATGGCCACGGCGACCCGAACCCGCGGCCGGACCGGGTCCGCACCGGGCTCGTCGGCGGCTCGAGGGGCGGTCTCCTGACGGACGTCCACGGCCGGCTGCCGGGGGAGGGCGATGACGGCGCCGCCCCGACCACCGGGTTGTCGAAGCGGTCCGGCGGCCGCACCCCGCCACCGGCCATCCGGGTGCCGGCAGGACTCGTCGTCCTCGTCGGACCGCCGGCCTCGGGCAAGACCAGCTTCGTCCGGGCCCTGATCGTGCGCCGGCAGATCGACGCGGAAGCCGTGGTGTCCACCGACGAGATCCGCGCGGAGTTCTTCGGCACCTCGCCCGCCGAAGCGGAATCCGGTGCGGCGGACGCGCTGATCTTCGAGGAACGTGACCGCAGGATCGCCGTAAGACTCGCCGCCGGGCACAGCGCGGTCGCCGAGTCGACGAACGTCACGCCACAGGCGCGCGCACGGCTCATCGCCATCGCCGGACTCTTCGACGCCTCGGTGACCATGCTGCGGTTCGACCCGGACGTCATCGATCTCCTCCAGCAGCACACCGAGCGAGGCCGCACCGACCTCACCGCCGCGGATGTCCGTGCCTACGCCGCCGTCATGACCCGGGAGGCCGGTGCCGATCAGCTCCGCTCCGAGGGCGCGACCGCCGTCCACGATGTCCCCGGACGCCGCGAGGCGATCACGCCCTCCGAGGCAGCCGCGCGCTTCTCCTTCGCCTGACACGTCCGACGCGGAGCCCCTCGCACACGGACCGCTGCGAGGAGCTCTCCATGCCCGTGCCGAGGACGTCCGTCCCCGATGCCGTGCGCCAGGACATGTTGCCGCGTACGCCGTCGCCGAACATGCCGTCGGTGTACGTCACGTAATCGGGGCGAACGCGTCCTTGCCGGACTCCCCGCCGCCGAGAGCGGCCCCCAGGACGCCGATCAGGAGGAACGGACCGAGGGGACATCCGACGACGATCCCGATGATCGCGCCGACCGGAGGCGGACGTGCAGGGCCTTGTGGCCGTTGCTGATCAGTGAGCCCACCGGTTCCAGCTCCTCCGCGGGGACGACCAGCTCGAGGTCGGGGAAACGGCCGAACAGGCCGCGCAACGCAGCGGCGCCCTCCATGCGGGCGAGGGGCGCGCCGAGGCAGTAGTGGACACCGTGACCGAAGGCGAGATGTTCCTTGGAGAGGCGGGTGACGTCGAAGGCATCGGCACTCTCACCGTGCCAGCGGGGGTGACGGTTGGCGGCGGCGTAGGAGGCGAGGATCGCCTCACCCTTGGCGATGACCTGGCCGTCGGGCAGGGTGATGTCGTTGACGGCGTAGCGCAGGGGCAGGTGCGCGACGGCCGGTTCGAGGCGCAGCGTCTCCTCGACGGCGTCGGTCCAGGTGGCGCGTCCGGCTCGGATGTGGGCGAGCTGGTCGCGATGGGTGGCCAGCAGCACGATTCCCTGGTCGATGGTGTCGACGGTGGTCTGGTAGCCGGCGCTGACGACCAGCAGGAGGGTGTCGCGCAGCTCGGCGTCGGACAGGGTGCTGCCGTCCTCGTCCCGGGTGGCGATGAGCAGCGAGGTCATGTCGTCGCCGGGTTCACGTCGCTTGTCGGCGATGAGTCGGTCGAGGACGGTGTACAGCGCGGCGGTATTGGCGTTGGCCTGTTCGGTGGTGAGAGTGGTGTCGAACACCCCGTCGACGACCTTGCGGAAGGCGGTCTGCTGACGGCCTGGAATGCCCATGAGGTGGCCGATGACGGCGATCGGCAGGGGATGGGCGAAGCGCTCACGCAGGTCGACGCTCTCGTCGGCCGGGAGGGCGTCGAGGTCGTCGAGGAGCGTGGTGACGAGGGCGTCGATGACCTCGGACAGGCCCGCGACACGGCGCGCGGTGAACGCGGGGGAGATCATCCGCCGCAGTCGGCGGTGATGGGCGCCGTAGGCGGTGAACATGTTCTCCACCGCCACCCACAAGGCCAGTGGCCAGGTCCGTACGACCTCGGCGAACCGTGGCCAGTGCGCACGGGCGTCCTTGGACACGTCCGGGCTGTTCAGCAGCTTCTTCAGCACGTCGGGATCGGTGACGGACCAGGCCTGCACTCCCAGGACGTCGACGGGGACCGCCGCGCCGTGGGAGCGCAGCAGGACGTTCTCGGCGTGACGGTCCGCGCCGGCGGGATCAAGAACGATCGGGATGCTGGGCAGGTGCGTCATGAGTGGGCTCCTTCGGATTGTGTCGGCGGTGGAGAGGACGACCGGAAGCTGGGCGGGAACAGGGTGGAAGGGACCAGGTGTCAGGTCAACTCGTTCGGAGAGCAAGGGCTTTGCGTCAAGCCGGGATGTTCGGCGGGTGGATGATGGCGGGCCGGCCTCAAGGAGGGCAGAGGGCGGCTCACCGTGCTCCCGTTCTTCCGGCCCGTCGAGACGTGGCGGGACAGGGGCCGGAACGGTCCCGGTCGTCCTGGCCGGCACACGTACGCCGAAGGTGCGGCTGCCGTCGTGGAGCGCCGGTTCGATCAGCCCGGTCCGTCGGTGGCTTCGAGAGGGGTGGGGAAGACGGCCGTGAGGCGCTCCGGGGACAACTCGGCCCTGCCTTCCGGGCCTTCCTTGCCGACCGCGATGTCGGCGTGCACGACGGATCGACGGCCGAGGTTCTCCGTACCGGCAAGGGCGGCCCATCGGCGTGTGAGGCGGCGAAACGCGTGGACGGGTCCGGCGGGACGGCCATGCGCCCGTCCCGCTCGACGCCGGCGGAGAGACGGGGACCGGTGACAGCGGCCGGCGCGAGGGAGACCCCCGGGCCCGGACCGAACTCCAGGCGGCTCTCTCCGGCCGCCGGCCGAAGCGTCTGGAGCGCTTCGAGGGCGGCCTGACCAAAGGCCGACTTCGACGTCGTCCCCCCGCCGCTCGCCGGCCCGCGTACGGGCGTGTCGAGCCGTTCCCCGTCCGCTGCGGCAGCACCGACCCATCACCGTGGACCGGGTCGAGCCACTCCTCCCGGTCCTCCGGATGCGTGCCGTCGAGCAGACGCCACTCGATCGGCTCGACGCCCGGACCGCTCACCCGTACGCATGCGTGGGGAAGCAGCACCTCCCGCGGCACCGACAGCAGCGCCTCGCGCAGCCGGGGACCGCTCAGCACGCCCTCGGTCTCGAGGCGCCCGACCACCACGCCGACACCGGTGGCCTCCTCCACGGCGCAGGGCGTCAGGGCGACCGGTTCCCTTTTCGGCACCTCGTACGGCATCACGGCGAGCAGCCCGGTCAGGGCGTCGCGCTCGTCGGGGTGGCGGACGAGGCGGGCGCCGACGGTCTTGCGGATCGTGGAAGAGCCGGGTGACACGGGTGTCCTCTCGCCTTCGACGCGGGGTGGTGGTGTTTACGGAGCGGCCGGTGGGTCAGCCGCCGCCCGGTGGCCGGACGGTCGGGTGCCGCGGGGGCCGGGGACCGCGTCGGCCATGGGCGTGTGCCCGTACTGGGCGGCCTGGGCGGCGAACATGCCCCGGTACAGACCGTCGGCGCGGGCCATCAGGTCCTCGTGGGTGCCGTCCTCGACGACATGTCCCCGGTCGAGGACGTAGATGTGGTCGGCCTTCATGGTCGCGGCGAGCCGATGGGTGACGAGCACGACCGCGTGCCCCTCCTCGGCCAGGGACCACAAGCCTTGGAACGCAGCGATCTCGGCGTGGGGGTCGAGGGCACTGGTGGGTTCGTCGACCAGCAGGAACGGCGCCTGCCGGTACCGGGTTCGAGCGGACCCCAGCCTCTGCCACTGGCCGCCCGAGAGCTGAACACCGCGCTCGTAACCCTTGAACACGATGGAGTCCCAGCCGTGCGGCAGGCCCTCGATCAGATCGAGCACACCCGCGCCCTCGGCCGCCGTGCGGACGCGGCCCATGTCCCGGGGACGATCGCCGATGCCGATGGCCACGTTCGCGGCGGCCGTCATCTCCCAACGCGGGAAGTCCTGCGCCAGTAGTCCCACGGCACCGAAGACCTGGGCGCGATCCGCCTCGCGGAGCTCGACCCGTCGGTCCGACTCACCCACCCACCACACAGCTCCTTCGGACGGCATCAGCAACCCGGCCAGCACCTTCGTGAGCGTGGTCTTTCCCGAACCGTTCGCACCCACCAGGGCCGTGACCTTCCCCCGGGGCACCCGCACGCTCACACCGTCCAGGGAGGGGCTGTCGGCCCCCGGGTAGGTGAACGACACCTCCTCCGTCCGGACCTCCAGCGCCGGCGCGGGCAGCGGCGTACCGGAGGACGGAATGGCGTTCTCACCCGCCACCTCGATGGCGTCCTCGGTGTCGGTGAGGAACAGCAACTCCTCGTACAAGCGGTTGACCTGCTGCACCAGCGAGGTGAGGCGTGCCGTGGAGGTACGGATGGCGATCACCGCCGTGCCGCCGACGGCGAGCGGCAGACCACCGGAGGCGAGCAGCCACCACAGCACCCCGTAGCAGGCCAGCGACGCGAGCCCGGCGAAGCCACCGGCGATCAGGTCCGTGGAGGCCTGGGCCCGGGCCAGGCGCCGTTGTTCGGCCTCCGTCTGCCGCGACATCTCCTCATAGCTGGACAGCAACTTCTCGCCGGCGGCATGGACGCGGATCTCCCCGGCGGCGTGCGGGCGGGTCAGGTAGGCCAGCAGGGACGCGATCGCCCGACGGTGGTCGACCCAGTTCAGACGGGAGAGGTACTCGCGGCGCGCGGAGCGGACCGCTCCCCACCCCTTGGGCAGGGCGATCGCCAGCAGCATCGGCAGGAGCGTCCAGTGCAGCGCCGCGAGCACGACCGCCGCCGCCACCATGCCGATCACCACGTTGCCCACGCCGACCGACAGCCGGAGCATGTTGCGGGCCGAGTCCGTGCCGAACCTCCCCGCTTCCAGGATCCGTTGGACCTCGGGCCGCTCGGTCGCCTCGACCTCGACATGGGTGACGGCCGTGTAGTACCGGGCGGAGACCGCTCGTTCCACCTGCGGCTCCAGCCGGCCCGACATCGCCGTCGACCACGCCGACAGCACCGCGGTCGCCACCGCCATGACGGCGAGCACCGCCAGCGACGGAAGAGCTTCGCGCAGCTTGTCCGCGGTCGGACCCTCGGCGAAGAGCCGGGTGAGGACGCTGTTGACCGCCACCAGCCCCCAGCCGGCCGTCGCGCCCTGCCCGAGCTGCGCCGCCACGACCCCGGCAAGTGCTCGCCGGTCCGTCTGCCAGCCGGTGCGCAGCACCATGCCCGCCATGCGGGGCAGCGCCGCTGCCATGTGCCCGAAGCCCAGCCGGGTCAAAGGTCCTTCGTGCTGGACGTAGGACTGGTCGTAGCGCAGCCGGCCGCCGTACAGCTCCCGCTCGGCGTCCGAGATGTCGTCCGTGGCCGCGGCCTTCGGCGGGCTGTGGGTTTTGTCGCCGTCCGGTTCGACTGACGTCATGTGCTTCCTTTCGTGAAGGTGACGGGCGCGTCGGCATGCTCAACGGCGCCGCCCCGATTTCGAACACATGTCTTTCGGACGGTCTGCGCGTACCGGCGTTGAGCGGGTCGGCGAAGATGTGTGATGCACCGACCCTTGCCGCGCAAGAGCCTTCAGTCGAAGGCGGGTTGGCCGAAACGCCGATACTCGGGCGCCGTCGGCGAGGGCCGTCGTGAGGGCGTGCGTCTGAGCGGAGGCGGTGTTGTCGCCGTACGGTTCCGGCACAGATCTTGGGGGACCGTTGCGGGGGTGACGACTGCGTTCGATGCAGGGGGCACGAGCCCGAGACCCGTCAGCGTTCACGCGTTCTGGTCCACCACCAGCCGAACACCGCCAACTCGACGGAGTGGGGTTCCGGCAAGGTACGGCGCTCGAATTCCGCGTCGATGCGCGTGATCAGCCGTCCCAGGTCTCTTCGGGCTCCGGGAGGAAGGTGCAGCATCGCCCGCTCCAGGTCGTCACGAGCGTCTTCCACCTCCAGCCCGGGCGAACAGACCTCGGAGGCGTTCAGGTAGCGACCGGGCTGCCCGAAGGCCCGCTCGAAGCGGGAGAGCGCAATCGCGACCGCGTTGGGCCGCATCTCCTGGTCTTCGACCCGGCGGATCGCTGCACGGGTCCGCGCGGAGACGCCGGGGACCCTCAGGACCGGATACTGCCATCGTGGCCGCCACTGCTCTGCACGGACGGCCTTGGGGCGCCTACGCGGCATCGCCCTTTCGGATCAACATGAGGTCATCCTGCCACGGCCGGCCCCCGCCCACATGCCCGCCCGCGGCCGATGCTCATGCTTCTCGGTTCTCGCGCAGGTCTTGAGGGGCGTCTTGGAGCGCGAAGCCGGTGAGCCCGGGCAGCTGACTGGTGTCGACAGCGTCGATCCAGGCAGGGAGCGTGGTGCCGAGGCGGCCGGTGGGGATCGAGGGGCGGATGCGGAACCATCCAGGCGCATGCGCCGGCCCTCGTGACCGTCGCGGACGGACGGCTCCACGCCGGCGCCGAGATCGGAGAGCGCGAGTCGTACCGGGACCGGGTGGTCGTCTTCGACCTCGCGAGCGGCAGCCAGGTCCGGCTGGAGAACGTGGCCGTCGCGGGCGACTTGCGCGCCCTCGACGTGACCGGCGGCCGGGTGACCGTCCTCGCCGACCGCGGCTCCCGGCAGGACGGCCTCGACGGACCGGTGGTACTCGATGCCGCCACCGGTGAGGAGAAGGAGAGCATCGACACCGGCGTCGACGTGGACCGGCACAAGGGCGAACTGGCGGGCGTGCGCGTGTACGAGGACCTGGTCGTCGCCGTGCGCCGGGGCTCGGGAGTGCGCTCCTTCTCGGCGTACACGCGCGACCGACGGGCCGGACCCGGCGGGAATCGTCGGACACGCCCTGGGCGGTGTCCCGCGGATCAAGCGATCGTCTGATCCACGGGACGCCACCTGGGTCATCATGGTGGACATGGAACACAGCTCAAAGGACTGGTGGGCTGGACTGGCGCTCCTCGTGGCGGTGAGCGCGGCAAGTGTCGTTCTACTCAGCCTGCTGCTGGCCGCCGTGGTCGACGGCGACGACCAGTCGGTCAGCGGGCTGCTCGTGATCGTTCCCAGTATGGTGCTCGGGCTGGTCTCGGCCCGGATTCACCGGCGCGGCCGTACGCCGACGAACACGGACTGACCTGGCTTCTCTGTGGTGCCGGCGTTCCCACCGGCACCACAGAAGCGCATCCACGCGGGTTTCGCCCTCGGCGGTCCGTCTCCTTCTCCGGTGCACGTCCGGTCCCTCTCCCCGACTGCTGCACGGGACATGACGGATGACTCCGGTGATCCGCCCCACCCGAGACTGCGTACCGAGAAGGTTCAGCCGGGTCCCTGGTGGGTGACGACTGCGCCCAGGAGGATGTCCACCTCGTGGAGGCGGACCGACCGCCGGGTGAGGTGCATGCTTCCGGGGCTTCGAGGACTTTCACGACCGGAGGCACCCTGATCGATCGTCGGCCGAGGTGTCGTTCCCTGTCGCAGCCCGTGGCTGTCAGTCCGGGACACCGGTCTCGCCGGGCAGCGGCCGGGGGTCCAGAGGACGGACGGCAGGGCCTTGGATCACGGAGCCATCGGTGTCGAACCGGGATCCGTGGCAAGGGCACTCCCAGGCCCGTTCGGCGTCGTTGAAGTGGACGAGACACCCCAGGTGGGTACAGCGCGCGGACACGGCGTGAGCCGTGCCGCTCTCGTCGCGATAGACCGCGCAGCGCCGGCCGCCGACCCGCACGACCGCCCCCGAGCCGGGCGCGATGTCGTCGACGCTGTCCACATGGGAGGCGCGCAGCCGGTCACCGACGAAGTGCTTGAGGGCGGACCCCTGAATCTTGAGGAGGGAGGGCGTCTCCCGGGGGTGCAGGCGCCGCGGGTCGTACAGGGAGGTCCAGGGCAGCTCCTCGCCCGTGATGCACGCGGTCAGGAGCCGGCCCGACATGACGCCGTTGCTCATGCCCCAGCCGCCGAATCCGGTCGCCACGTACACGTGCCGAGCGCCGGGGTGGAAGCGTCCGACGTACGGCACCCGGTCGGTGGTCGTGTTGTCCTGCGCCGCCCACCGGTGGGTGATCCGCGCGGACGGGAAACGCTCTTCGGTCCAGGCGGCGAGCCGCTCGTAACGCTCACTCACCTCGCCGTCACCGGGCTTGAACTTCTCCCCGGTGACGATGAGCAGCCGCTGGTTCTCGCCGTGGGGAGCGGTGCGCACCGACCGGGTGTTCTGCTCCTGCGTGATGTACATGCCTCCCGGGTCGCGGTCGGCGGGAACGGTCGCCGCGACGACGAGCTCACGGTGGGGTTCGAGCCGGGAGAACAGCAGCGCGCGGTCGAACACCGGGTAGTGCGTGGCCACCACGACGTCACGGGCGACGATCTCCGCTCCGGCTTCGGTGGTGAGCCGGCACGGCTCGCCCTCGTCCAGGGAGACGACCCGGGTGCGTTCGTACACCTTCCCTCCCCGGCCGACGAGGTCGGCGACGAGCGCCAGGAGGTACTTGCGTGGATGGAACTGCGCCTGTCCCTCCATCCGGACGGCGCCCGCCACGGGGTACGGCAGGCCGGTGTCCGTCACGAACGACGCCGCCAGTCCGGCTTCGCGCGCCGCGTCCGCCTCGGCCCTGAGCTGGTCGACCGCTTCCGTCGACTCGGCGTACGCGTATCCCGGCAGGCGCTCGAGGTCGCAGTCGATTCCCAGCTCCGCCGCGACGCGCTCGACGTACTCGACGGCCTCCTGCTGCGATCGCGCGTACTGCCGAGCGCCTTCCGCACCGAATGACTTGCGCAGCTGTGCGTAGACGAGTCCGTGCTGGGCGGAGAGCTTCGCCGTGGTGTACCCGGTGACGCCGGCTGCGACGCGGTCGGCTTCCAGCAGGGCGACGCTCCGGCCGGTCCGTGCCAGTTCCCACGCCGTGCAGATGCCGGCGACGCCGGCGCCGACCACCGCGACGTCGACCTCCAGATCATCGGTCAGGCCGGGGTGCCGGGGGCCTTCTGCGGTCTCCATCCAGTACGACTCGTAAGTACCGGGCAATCGTGTCATGTCGGCGTTCTCCTGTCGTAGGTGTCTTCGGGCGCCGCTGCACGCGGCAGACGGGGCGTGGTCGATGGACGAGGTCGGCCTGTGGACCGGACGCCCCCCTGGATCTGCGGGCGCCGATGTCTGCTCGGTCGCTGTGCCGGACAACGGCGTCGCGACCGGATCACGGACGGAGGCGATCCCGACGACCCCGGTGTACGGCTCCCATGCCGTTCGCTCCAAGGGGGTGCCCTCCGCACGATCCTCGGTGTTCTCGGCCCCCTTCCGGCTCCGCCTCGACAGCAGCCGGAAGCTCTCCGGTACCCGTTCCACCCAGTGGTATCCCTCTTTGGCGCCCGCCATACCAGGCACGACACGCCCTTGCCCCTGACTTTCCGAGCCGGGGCGAGCCCCCGGTTCCCCGGTCTCGAACGTGGGTACGGTGGTTCCTCCGGGTCAGCCGGACGAGGCCCCGGTGGGGACCGGGGCTGGTCGAGCGTTCGGGACGAAGCGGGAATTCAGCGTGAGGCAGGAATTCAGGGCGAAGCGGGAAGAGTCCGCTACGTGGTGCTTGCAGGCGTCGGCCGACACGTCGGGGGTGGCGCCGTAGAGC
The DNA here is from genome assembly GCF_000716625.1 of Streptomyces bikiniensis. Lineage (NCBI taxonomy): Bacteria > Bacillati > Actinomycetota > Actinomycetes > Kitasatosporales > Streptomycetaceae > Streptomyces > Streptomyces bikiniensis. The sequence goes on from NZ_JNXJ01000073.1 coordinate 11,728, forward strand.
GATGACGCTCCGGGTCGGTCCCGAGCTGTGTCCCGCTCGGCGGGACGCGGACGAGAGGGTCGGGCCCCTCTTCCCGCCGGGAGGGACGCGTACCGGAGTGGCCTTCTCTTGCTGGTCGGCGCGGTGTGGCGGGGTGGTCCCGATGAATGTCGGTCTGATCAGACGTGGTCAGATGTACCGCTGCTCCCTGCGGCAGGACGTCGTCGGCGGCTGCCTCCGCCCCGTCCGCACCCCCTCGGAACAGCCCGGGTACAGGTGGGCGTTCCGTCGGGCCGGTGGAGGGGACGCGACAGGGCCGACCCCGGCCTGCGCCCCGGGGCGATCGTCACCGAGGACGAGCTGCGCCAGTCGTTCGGCCAGGGCCGGAACCCCACTGCTCCACGACCACGTCCCGGTGTCCCTGCGGGGGCCGCGGCCGGACGGGAAGTGGGGCGCGGTGCACTCCACGACCCTGCTGGAGAACGTGGTCGCGGCCTCCTCCCTCTGCGGTCGGGAGATCCACCCGTGCCGCCAGCGGCCGGAGCACGAATACGTCACCGCCGTCGACGAGGACGGCAACCTCGAGTTCGGGCCCGTCGTCTCCGAGGAGGCCCGCACGAAGCTGAGCCGGATCGCCGTCCGCATGACGCGCCCGCCGAAGCCGAGGGCACGAACGCTCGCGCAGTTGCGCGCCGGCTGGCGGGCGAGCGCGAAGGAGTTCCCGGGGAGGCCGCCGATCTCGTCGACACGCTGTCGGAGCGGGCCCGGGCCGCGGCCGCAGCGATCCGCGCCCGTGTCGCCGAGACCCTGGACGTCGCCCTGGCGGCCCTCGACGGCAGCGCGATGGTGTTCATGATGAGCAGCAACGGGCTTCTCCACCGCCGCCACCCGCTTGCCGGGGCCCGGCGCGTCCTCGCCCTGGTCCAGCGCGGCCGCCGCCGCGAGCCGGGTCCGGACGGCGAGATCGTGAACGCGGCCGTCGCGACGTACCACCTGGACATCACCGAGCCGAAGAGCACTCGCGGGCTCCTGGCGGACTACCGGCCTCACGCCGCCCGCCGGGCCCATCCCACCGCGTCCCGGCCCGCGCCCGTCGGCGCTCACCGGAAGCGACCTCCAGTGCCGACCACCGGCCCCGGGTCGGCCTCACCGCCCCGGACGCTCCGCCCCTGCCGGTTGAGTGCGTCCGGCCACACCCCGTCAGCTCAAGGCGCTGCTGCTGCCGCACCAGCAGGGCACCGACCCTGTCCGCCGCGCGCCGCGCAACCTGCTCGCCGAATCCCCGGCCCTGGTGGGCCGGACTCACCGCGCCCGGCAGAGCCACTGGTACTGCACCCCGGCGGGCCTTGCCGAAGCGGCCGCCTCCGGCGAACTCGCCTCGCCGGTCGGCAGGACGACGGGCAAGCGCGTTGCGGTCGGCGAGACCGGCGAGACGGTGGAGCCTCAGTCGACGAGGACGGTGGACGACCGGCTGTCGACGAGCTGCTCTCCCCGGACAGGGCCGAGGGACCGCCCTGGAGGACGGGATCACCGACCGTCCCGGCTGTGACAAGCACGATCCGGCAGGGAGGAACGGCGGCAACTCGCGTGACGCCACCCGCGCGAAGACCGTGCTGACCCACGTCGGCCCCTCCGGTGGCGGGCGGCGAACCGGACCGGCACGGGCGGTTGCCCGGAGACCTCCGGACAACCGCCCCGCTCCTCGTGGCGCGCTGCAGGTCAGTCCTCCAGGGCCTGCTCGACGCTGGGATGGCAGGCGACGACGGTGTCGACGCCGACCAGACTCAGGACACGCTGGACGGCCGTCTGGGCAGCCGCGATCCGCAGCCAGCCCCCTGCTTCGCTCACGTCCCGGTGGGCGGAGATGAAGACGTTGAGACCGCTGGAGTCCATGAAGGTCACACCCTGAAGGTCCGCCACGATCCGTGGCGGTGCCGCGATGCCGCCCTGGCCCAGCAGGGCTTCCTCGAGGACGTCCCTGGTGGTGTGGTCGATCTCGCCCTGCAGGGCCACGACACGGACATCGCCGACCGCGCGGTGCGCGACCGACAGCCGGACGGTCCCCTCCGCTTTGTCGTTGCTGCTCATCGTCTCCTCGACTACGTCTGGAATCCCCCGAAGCACGGGGAGGGCGCGGACGATTCTGCCCCATCGGCCCCATCGGCAAATACCCGGGCCGATGGGACCGGCCGGGAGCGCGGCGCAGGGACCAGCCGGCCGAGCCGGTCGTCGGCGAGCCGGCCACCAACGCCCACGGATACGCCCCCGGACCGGCCCTGATGGAGTTGCGCCTCGGCGCCGTCCGCGTGGACATCGTCGCGCGGAACAGCGACCCGGCCGTTCCGGCGACCCGCACCGCAGATCCGGGGCGGGTCGGCCGGCACGGTCTGGAGATCATCAAGGCGGTGTTCGAGGAACCGTTCATCGAGCAGGGGCCGGTCGGCAAGCGCATCACCGCCCGCCCCACCCCGGCCGATGCTTCCACCCCGACCTGGAAGCGAAACGCGACAACAGCCTCCGGGACTTTTCCGAAGCGGCCGTCTCGTCTCTCACCCGTCCCGGCGCTCGTCCCGACGCCCGTCCCGATGGCGGCATCGTCCCCGTCGTCGAGCCGGCGGCCGCCTCCTGCCCACCGGCCCGGGGCGACCCGGTCCTGCGCGAGACACGTCGCGCCGAGCCGAAACCTTGCCCTGCGGCAACCGTCCGGTCCGTTCACTGTTTCGTGTGCGGGGGTGGGTGTGGGACTCTGAAGGGACACGAGACCGGCCGGCGCCGTGGGCGGCGGCCTTTGGGATGTGGGAGTTGCCCCCACTCCGGGCACCCGGATCCCGCCATCGTCGTTCACCCCTCCCCTTCCGGTCAGGGGTGTTTCGTCCATGGGCTCACCAACCCCCGGAAGGGGGCGCGCCCTGCATGAACATCACCATCACGATCACCGGTACCACTGCCCGCATCACCCCGCGGGGTGAAATCGACTACGACACCCTGCCCCCGCTGCGCGCCGCCGTGGACCGGTTACCGCTCCGCGTCACCGACCTGCTGTGGGACCTGGAACACCTGTCCTTCACCGACGTCGCGGGCCTGCACCTGCTGTTCGGCCCGGCCCCGCAGGACGGCCCGCAGCGCAGGACGACGGCGACAGGGCTGCAGGACCAGCCTCTGCAGCTCTTGCTGCTGGCCGCCGACCTGTTCCCCACGGCCTACGACGTGACGCGGCTGATACCCGACACCCCCGCCGGCCTGGTGACCCGTATGCCCTGAGCGGCCTCGGAACGCGGCTTCCTCTACCAGGGCGTCGTAGAACCGCGTCCACCGGCGCCGGACGTACCGATGGGCGCCCCGCCCGCTGCCGCCCCCTCGCGGAACTGACCGTTCCCTCATCTCCGGAAGACGGGGTGTGGGCGACGGAAGGGGGCGTACGGGGGGTGAGCGCATGGGTTCGCCCGGACCGGAAAGGTCCTGTCGGCCTCCCCCCAGCAGGATGTCGGGTGGTCAAACGGTCCGCACGGCATTTGTGCGGACCGTTTGCCGTTCACCGTCATCGGGACGGATCGGCCCTGCGCGATCCCGGCGGCCGAGGGCATGTTCTCGGAGTGTGAGACCAGTACGTCCGCATGGCGGTCCTGGAGGGCGAGGTCGATCCCGGCCCGGGACGGCACCACGTACATACCGTCGATCTCATGGTGCTCATGGCTCCTGCCCGGATGCGACGGCCACACCTCCACCCGGCGCCCGTGCTTCGTCGGGGGGCGCACCATCGGATGCAGCATCCCCTGTGATCCGGCGGTGCGGTCCGGCAGATACCCGTGCCCCCGCGCCATGACCGGCAACCACCCCACCGGCCCTACCACGGCGGCCTGACGTGACGAGCTGTCCGCATCAGGACGCGGAATCCTGTGCGGTGCATCGCGGCGGAGTCGTCCGAGGCGGGCAAACCGAGTAGGGGCCAGCGGGCCGGGTAGTCGCGTTGCGTGAACGTGAAGGAGGACGGGTCCAGTGGAACTCGATGCCGGTTATGACAGTGGTGCCCAGCCCTTTTCGGAAGGGCATCTGGTGCGCGCCGATTACACGTTGGAGGGCGGTGGCGGCCGTATCGGGGTCGCCAGGCGTCACGCCGTGGCTTTTGTGGACCGGATGCGCACCGAGTACGGCCTGCAGGTGTCGCAGCGGGTGCGGGAGTCGATCGAGCTGGTCGTCAGCGAACTGGTCACCAACGCCCACAAGTACGCTCTGGGGCCCGTCCTGATGCAGTTGCGCGTCGGCGCCGACGGTGTGGACGTCGTGGTGTGGGACAGCGACCCGGCCGTTCCGGTGGTGCGCGGCGCGGAT
>NZ_JNXJ01000074.1:0-15335 GCF_000716625.1 Streptomyces bikiniensis
CCACCCCGCCTCCCGGGGCCCCGCCCCCGGGAGCGCAGCCCCCGCCCGCCCCCGGCAGGGTTTCGGGAAGGGGCGGAGTGGGGGGCACATGGCCGTTTCGCGGCGAATCGTACGGATACGCTTCCCGCATGAGCTGGCTCCGGGCCCTGAAAGGAACCGCCCGCTCCGGGCTCACCGTCGAGCGGAAACGGCTGGAGCCGGTGGGGGCGGCGCGGGGCGCGCTGGGGCTCGCGCTCGTCGTCGGGGTCTCGCTCGCCCTCTTCGGTCCCGCCGTCGCCGTCTCCTCCGCCTTCGGCGCCTTCCAGGCCGCCATCGCCACCTTCCAGCGCTCCTGGCGCCCCCGCCCCACCCTCGCCCTCGCCTCCGGCGCCAGCCTCGCCCTCTCGACCTTCGTCGGCTACCTCACCGCCGCCCACGACGGGCTCTTCCTCGCCCTGCTGCTCCTCTGGACGTTCCTGTCGGGCCTCGCCTGGGCCGCCGGCCCGACCGCCGGCCTCATCGCCTCCTCCAACGTGGCGATGATGCTGGTCACGGTCACCCTCCCCACCTCCGTCGCCACCGCCGCCGGCCACGCCGCCGTGATCTTCGCGGGCGGCCTCGTCCAGGCCGCCCTGGTCGCCCTGGTCCCGGTCCGCCGCTGGGGCGCCCAGCGCGACGCCCTCGCGGACGCGCTCGCCGCCGAGGCCGACTACGCCCGCCGCCTGCGCCACGACCCGGTCGCCCCCTTCGACCCCGTCCCGCTCATGACCGCCCGCAACGCCGCCGCCGTCACCCCCCGCCAGGCCCGCCGCCGCCCGCCCGAGCTGCACGGTTCCCGGGGCCTCGCCGAACGCATCCGCCCCGTCCTCGCCTCGCTCGCGGACCCGGCCGTCGGCGTCCCCGGCGAGGGCCCGCAGCGCGACCGGGTGCGCGAACTGCTCGACGCGGCCGCCTCCGTCCTCGACGCCGCCGCCCACGCCGTCCGCCACGGCGAACCCGTCGTCCTGCCCGCCCAGGCCCTCGACGCCCTCCGCGCCCCCGCCGCCGGCTCCGTCCTCACCGGCCCGCCCCGCCGCGCCGCCGCCCGCCTCACCGCGCTCCTCGGCGACGTCCTGGAGACCGCCGAACCGCACACGGAGACGTCGATCCGCACGGGCGTCGCCCGCTCCCGCCCCACCCTCCTCCGCCTCGCCCCCCTCGTCCTCGCCCAGATCCGCGCCGAACTGCGCCACGAGTCCCCGGTCCTGCGCCACGCGATCCGCGTCTCGGTGGTCACCGCCGCCGGCTACCTCCTCGGCGCGGTCCTCCCCCTCGGCCACGGCTACTGGGCCCCGATGGCCTCGGTCATGGTGATGCGCCCGGACTTCTCGCAGACGTACGCCCGCTCGGTGGCCCGCTTCGGCGGCACCCTGGTCGGCGTGGGCCTCGCGACGGCGGTCGTGCGCTCGGCGCACCCGGGCACGTACCTCTCCGCCGGGCTCGCGGTGCTGTGCGCCTTCGGGATGTACCTGCTGATGCGGACGGGATACGCGGCGAGCCAGGTCTGCGTCTCCGCGTACGTCGTCTTCCTGCTCGGCACGGCCGGCGAGGGTGTGGACCAGACCGTACGGGAGAGGGTGCTGCTCACCCTCCTCGGCGGGCTCCTCGCGATGCTGGCGTACGCCGTCTACCCCGCCTGGGAGACGCCCCGGCTGCGCGGCCGGCTCGCGGACTGGCTGGAGGCGATCGGCCGGTACGCGGCCGTCGTCGCCGCCGGGTACGCCGACCCGGCGGGCCCGGCCGACCCCGAGGTGCGGGAGGCGCTCCTGCGGACCCGCGCCGCCCGGGTCGCCTGGCAGGAGGCGCTGGAGCGCGCGGCGCACGAGCCGGTGCGCCACCGGGGCCTGTCGCACGCGGCGGTGGAGCAGGCCGAGCACGCGCTCGGGGAGTTCGGCCGGGTCGCGATGCTCATGGAGGCGCACCTGCCCGACCGCGGCGCCGACCCCCTCCCGTACGCCGCCGTCCTCGCCGAGGCCCTGCGCCGCTCGACCGAGCGGGGCGCGAAGGAGCTGCGGGAGCGCGGGGAACCGGACAGGCCCTGGGCCGAGCTGCGGGAGGCGGTCGGCGCCCGGTCCGGCGAACCGCCGGACCACTTCCTGCTCCACAAGGGCGCCGCCCTGCTCCTGGAGAGCCTGGACGAGTTCGCGACGGCCCTCTCGGAGACCACCCCGAGCCGGCGATAACCGCTGGTGGCACGCTCTGTCGCGTAGCCGCTACGCCACCCCCCGCGCACGTGCATCTGCTCATGCAGGTGCCGAGTGAACACAGCTATGATCCGAGGAAGTTGACACCTGCACCAAGCAACTCGGGAGCTACCAGTGCATCCTGCGCATCACGCGTACAACGGCATGGCGGCCACGGAGCTGCGCGGTGTCGTGTGGCAGAAGAGCAGGCACAGCAACTCCCAGGGTTCCTGCGTCGAATTCGCAAAACTTCCGGGGGGAAACGTTGCCGTCCGCAATTCCCGCCATCCCGACGGGCCCGCGCTCGTCTACACGCCCGCCGAGATAGAGGCGCTGCTGCTCGGGGTGAAGGACGGGGAGTTCGACCACCTGGTGTGAAACGCGCACGGACGCGAGCGAGGGCCCCGGCGGCGACCGCCGGGGCCCTCATCCGCTCCACGCGTACGTCCGCCTACTCCGGACCGATCCGGAACAGCGCCCACACCACCTTGCCCTGGAGCGTCCCCGCCAGCGGGTGCCAGCCCCAGCTGTCGCTGAACGAGTCCACCAGGAACAGGCCGCGCCCCGACTCGGCGGCGAAGTCCTCCTCGCCGCCGCGCGCCTCCGGGCTCTCCACGCTGGGGTCGCGCACGGCGCACACCAGGCGCGAGGCCCAGCGCATCAGGTGGAGGCGGACCGGCGGCTGCCGGCCGTCGTCCGGATCCGCGTCCGCGGGCACCGCGTGGCGCAGCGCGTTGGTGACGAGTTCGGAGACGACCAGGGCCACGTCGTCGAAGCGCTCCGACAGCTCCCAGCGGTCGAGCGTCGCGCTGGTGAACTTCCGGGCCCCGCGCACGGCTTCGAACCGCGCGGGAAGGGCGCAGGAGGCGGAGGTGGAGACGGCGCCGGGATCGATCGGCGGAAGGCCCTGCCGTAACGGCTCGAGCACGGTCGATCCATTCGTCCCCATGCGAGGCACTCCCGGGAATCGCGACTGTGGTGCGACAACACGACAACACGAACGAGTACGCGGCTGCGCGGGCCCCATGGTTCCGAATGCGACCCCCGGATGCAAGGGCAGATGCACGTGCACGCGCCGGACCTGTCCGTCCCTGTGCCTAATCTGTGCATAAGTCGTCCGCACGAGGACGAACGGATGACGATTACTGGAAGGAAACTTCCCCGGATCTGCACGCGCCGTGCCCGGAGATGCCCGGAACCCGTCGCCTTTCCGTAATCGAATGTGTACGCGCTGAAGCGTTTGGTGGCAGAATCCGGGGCTCGACGGGGGTTTTCGGCGGGGGATTCGACGGGGGTCGACACCGTAAAGGGGAGGCTGGGGCCGTGACCGCAGGCGAATCGGGCGGAGCGAGCGGAAGCGTGGTGCGGCGCATCCTGCTGGGCTCCCAGCTGAGGCGGCTGCGCGAGTCGCGCGGCATCACCCGGGAGGCGGCCGGTTACTCGATCCGCGCGTCCGAATCCAAGATCAGCCGCATGGAGTTGGGACGGGTGAGCTTCAAGGCCAGGGACGTCGAGGATCTGCTCACGCTCTACGGGGTCGGGGACGAGGCCGAGCGCGGCGCCCTCCTCGGACTCGCCCGCGAGGCCAACGTCGCGGGCTGGTGGCACAGCTTCGGGGACGTCCTGCCCGGCTGGTTCCAGACGTACATCGGGCTCGAAGGCGCCGCCTCCCACATCCGCGTCTACGAAGTGCAGTTCGTCCACGGCCTGTTGCAGACCGAGGAGTACGCCCAGGCCGTCGTCACCCGCGGCATGCCCGACGCCCCGCGCGCCGAGATCGACCGCCGGGTCGCCCTGCGGCTCGAACGCCAGAAGGTCCTCGTCTCCGAGCGCGCCCCGCAGCTCCACGCCGTCCTCGACGAGGCCGCGCTGCGCCGCCCGTACGGCGACCGGGCCGTCATGCGCGGCCAGTTGAAGCACCTCATCGAGATCTCCGAGCACCCCGGCGTCACGCTCCAGGTCATGCCCTTCAGCTTCGGCGGCCACGCCGGCGAGAGCGGCGCCTTCACCATGCTGAGCTTCCCCGAGTCCGACCTCTCCGACGTCGTCTACCTGGAGCAGCTGACCAGCGCCCTCTACCTCGACAAGCGCGAGGAGGTCGCCCAGTACCGCCGGGTGATGGAGAAGCTCCAGCAGGACGGACCGGATCCGGCCGAAAGCCGGGACATCCTCCGGGGCCTCCTCCAACTCTCCTGACGCATCAGTACGATGACGCCACATCAGGCGTACGGATTTCGTACATCAGTCGCATCGCGCGGGTAGCGGGTAGAGGGGTCTCCACACATGTCGCACTTCACCGACCTGGCCCACCAGTACATCGACGGCGAGTGGAAGCCGGGCAGTGGCTCGTGGGACATCATCGACTTCAACCCGTACACCGGGGAGAAGCTGGCCTCGATCACCGTGGCCACCGTCGACGAGGTCGACCGCGCCTACCGGACCGCCGAGCGCGCCCAGGCCGCCTGGGCCGAGACCAACCCGTACACCCGCCGCCTCGTCTTCGAGCGCGCGCTGCGCGTCGTCGAGGACCGCGAGGAGGAGATCGCGGAGACGATCGTCGCGGAGCTGGGCGGCACCCGCCTCAAGGCGGCCTTCGAGCTGCACCTCGCCAAGGAGTTCCTGCGCGAGGCGGTCCAGCTGGCGCTGCGCCCCGAGGGCCGCATCCTGCCCTCCCCGGTCGACGGCAAGGAGAACCGGGTCTACCGCGTCCCGGTCGGCGTCGTCGGCGTCATATCCCCCTTCAACTTCCCCTTCCTGCTCTCCCTGAAGTCGGTCGCGCCCGCCCTCGCGCTCGGCAACGCGGTCGTCCTCAAGCCGCACCAGAACACCCCGATCTGCGGCGGCACCCTCGTCGCCAAGGTCCTGGAGGAGGCCGGTCTCCCGGCCGGCCTGCTGAACGTCGTCGTCACCGACATCGCCGAGATCGGTGACGCGCTCCTGACCCACCCGGTCCCGAAGGTCATCTCCTTCACCGGCTCCGACAAGGTCGGCCGGCACGTCGCCACGGTCTGCGCCCAGCACTTCAAGCAGGCCGTCCTCGAACTCGGCGGCAACAGCGCCCTGATCGTCCTGGACGACGCCGACGTCGACTACGCGGTCGACGCGGCCGTCTTCAGCCGCTTCGTGCACCAGGGCCAGGTCTGCATGGCCGCCAACCGCATCCTGGTGGACCGCACCCTGGAGGCGGAGTTCACCGAGAAGTTCGTGGCCAAGGTGAAGACCCTGCGCGTCGGCGACCCGGCCGACCCGGCCACCCACATCGGCCCGCTCATCAACTCCCAGCAGGCCGAGTCCGTCTCCTCCCTGGTCGACCAGACGGTCGCCGCCGGCGCCACCGCCCTCCTGCACGGCACGGTCGACGGCAACCTCGTCTCCCCGTCCGTCCTCACCGGTCTCGCCGCCGACTCCCCGGTCCTGAGCCAGGAGATCTTCGGCCCGGTCGCCCTGATCGTGCCCTTCGACGGCGAGGAGGAGGCCGTCCGGATCGCCAACGACACCCCGTACGGGCTCAGCGGCGCCGTGCACACCGGGGACGTCGAGCGGGGCGTACGGGTCGCCCGGCGCATCCACACCGGCATGATCCACATCAACGACGGCACCGTGCACGACGAGCCGATCGTCCCCTTCGGCGGCGAGAAGCAGTCGGGCGTCGGCCGGCTCAACGGCGACTCGATGGTGGACTCCTTCACCACCCAGAAGTGGATCTCGATCCAGCACGGCCGCAGCCGCTTCCCGTTCTGAGTCCTTCCCCGCGTTCTTCCCCCGCCGGGAACGATCGAGGACAGTAGCTGTCCGCAAGCCTCCGTAGCGTGGTCTGTGTCGGGACAACCCGGCACGGACCACATCCGGAAGGCGGACGTCATGGTTGCTCTTGTTCCCGCAGGGACCCCCGGCGACGAGCGAGGCACGCTCCTCGACTTCGTGGAGGCCCAGCGCGCCGCGCTGCGCCGCGCGCTCCTCGGCCTGACCGAGGAGCAGGCGGCGAGCACTCCCAGCGCCAGCGAACTGAGCCTGTCCGGCCTGGTCAAGCACGTCGCCGAGGTCGAGCTCAACTGGCTCCGGCTCGCGCAGCAGAAGCCCAACGAGAAGCAGCGGACCCAGGAGACCTGGAGCGAGGGCTTCCGGCTCGTGGACGGCGAGACGATCCCGGAGGTCCTGGAGTTCTGGGCGGACGTGGCCGGGCAGACCGAGGACTTCGTCCGCTCGGTGCCCGACCTGGACGAGACCTTCCCGCTGCCGGAGGCCCCTTGGTTCCCGAAGGACGGGCGGGTCACGGTCCGCTGGATGGTGCTCCACCTCGTCCAGGAGATGGGACGGCACGCCGGCCACGCCGACATCATCCGCGAGAGCATCGACGGCAAGGGCTCCTACGAGCTGATCGCGGCCGAGGCGGAGGCGCCGGGACGGTGATCGCCGCGCGTACCCTGGTCGGGATCGACCAGGAGGTACGTGGGATGTCGGCCATCCGTCTTCTCGTCCTGGGCGCGGTGCGGCAGCACGGCCGCGCCCACGGCTACCAGGTGCGCAACGACCTGGAGTACTGGGGGGCGCACGAGTGGTCGCACGCCAAGCCCGGCTCGATCTACCACGCGCTCAAGCAGATGGCGAAACAGGGGCTGCTGCGGGCGCACGAGGTCGCGCCGAGCGCGGTCGGCGGCCCGCCCCGCGTCGAGTACGAGCTGACGGACGCCGGCACCGAGGAGTACTTCGTGCTGCTCCGCGAGGCGCTGACCACCTACGACCAGAAGGTGGACGTCCTGTCGGCGGGCATCGGCTTCATGGTGGACCTGCCCCGCGCGGAGGCCGTGGAGCTGCTGCGCCGACGGGTCCGCGCGCTCGACGAGTGGCGCGCGTCGGTCACCGACTACTACACGCCGGAGGGCGGCCCGGAGCAGCTCGGCCACATCGGCGAGATCATGCACATGTGGCTCGGCTCGGCCGACGCGGGCAAGGAGTGGACGCTCGGCCTGATCGAGCGGATCGAGGGCGGGGCGTACGTGTTCGCGGGCGAGGGCGACCCGTTCGTGGGGGTGCTCGCGGAGGGCGAGGAGAACCCGTACGCGACCTGACCGGGGGAGGTCCCCCGGAATATCGTCTCATCAAGTTTGACTAATGCCCCGCGCGGGCATACCGTGCTCCGCCGGTGGTGATTGGTCAAATTTGACTATGGTTTTTCGGGAGGAACCAGGATGGACACGGAAGTGATCCGCGTGGAGGGCGCGCGGAAGCGGTACGGGGACAAGGACGCCCTGGACGGGCTCGACCTCGCCGTCGGGCGCGGCACCGTCCACGGCCTCCTCGGCCCCAACGGCGCGGGCAAGACCACGACGGTGCGGATTCTGGCGACCCTGCTCCGGCACGACGCGGGCCTGGTCCGCGTCGCCGGGCACGACGTGCGGACCGGGGCCCGCGAGGTGCGGCGGCGGATCGGACTCCTCGGCCAGCACGCGGCCCTGGACGAGGAGCTGGGCGGCCGGCAGAACCTGGAGATGTTCGGCAGGCTCCACCACCTCGGCGCCCGGCGCGCCGGGGTCCGCGCCGACGAGCTCCTGGAGCGCTTCGGCCTCACCGGCACCGGGCGCAAGCCCGTCCGCCGGTACAGCGGCGGCATGCGCCGCCGCCTCGACCTGGCGGCGTCCCTGATCACCGAGCCCGAGGTGCTCTTCCTGGACGAGCCGACCACCGGGCTCGACCCGCGCGGGCGCGCCGAGGTCTGGGAGTCGGTGCGCTCGCTGGTCGGCGGCGGCACCACGGTCCTGCTCACCACCCAGTACCTGGAGGAGGCCGACCAGCTCGCCGACCGGATCTCGGTCGTGGACCGGGGCCGGGTCGTCGCCGACGGCACCGCCGACGAGCTGAAGGCCCGCGTGGGCGCGGACCGGATCGACGTGGTCGTACGCGACGCCCGCAGGCTCGACGAGGCGGCCGGCCTCCTCCCGGCGGCCCGCGCCGAGGTGTCCGTGGACGCCGACCGACGGCTGCTCAGCGCTCCCGTGACCGACCGGATGGCCTCGCTCGCCGCGACCGTGGGGGCGCTCGGGTCGGCCGGGATCGACGCGGAGGACATCGCCCTGCGGCGCCCGACCCTGGACGAGGTCTTCCTGCACCTGACGGCGGACGGTACGGCCCGTGAGAAGGAGGTGGCGGCATGAGCGCCGCGTACGTGGTGTCCGACTGCTGGACGATGACCCGCCGCGAGCTGGCCCACTGGGCCCGGCAGCCGGTGCAGGTCCTGGTCGGGCTCGTCTTCCCGGTGATGATGCTGCTGATGTTCGGCCACCTGGTCGGCGGCGGGCGGGCCGTCGACGGCGACTACGTCGACTACCTGGTGCCCGGCATGCTCGCCCTGACCATGGTCTTCGGCCTCGAAGGCACCATGACGGCGGTCACGCAGGATCTGAACAAGGGCGTGATCGACCGCTTCCGCGCGATGCCGATGACCGACGGCGCGGTCCTGGTCGGACGGGCGGCGGCGGACATGCTCCAGTCGGTGGTGGGCCTGCTCCTGATGACCGGCGTGGGGTATGCGATCGGGTGGCGGGCGAACGGCGGCCCGGAGGCCTTCCTGGGCGCGCTGGGACTGCTGCTCCTGCTGCGCTTCGCGATGCTGTGGATCGGGATCTTCCTGGCCCTGGTCGCGGGCCGGGCGGAGCTGGTGCAGGCGGTCCAGATCCTGGTCTGGCCCTTCGGCTTCCTCTCCAACGCCTTCGCCTCGCCCGCCTCCATGCCGGACTGGCTCGGGGCGGTCGTGGAGTGGAACCCCCTGTCCGCGACCGCGACGGCGGTGCGCGAGCTCTTCGGCAACCCGGGCGGCGCCCCGGGGCACGTGACGGCGGCGGTGGTGTGGCCGCTGGTGCTCCTCGCGGTCTTCTTCCCGCTGGCGGTGCGCACGTTCGGCCGGCTCGGGAGGTAGGCGGGCGCCCCTCACGTCAACGGCCGCCCGTGCTCGTCCAGTTCGAGCTGCGGGCGGCCGGTGACGATCAGCCAGGCGGGCAGCGAGGCCAGGCAGAGCAGGGCCAGCATGGCGGGGGAGGCGGCGAGGACCGCGCCGACGAAGAGGCTGATCCAGCCCTGCCGGGTGGTGGCGAGCAGGACCCCGAGCACGGCCGAGGAGACGGCGACGGCCGGGTGGACCTCGGGGACCAGGGCCTGGGCGAGGAGGCCGAAGGCGGCGCCGATGAAGACGGCGGGGAAGATCCGGCCGCCCCGGAAGCCGCAGGAGGCGGCGACGAGGAGGGCGACGAGCTTGACCACGGCCAGCTTCGCCAGCTCGCCCGAGGACCAGCCGCCGATGTTCGCCGTGAGCTCCTTGATCTCCTCCAGGCCCTTGAAGAGGGTCAGGTGCCCGCCGAGGGCCCCCAGGAGACCGAGCACGAGCCCGCCGAGCGGCAGCATCAGCATCGGGTGCCGCAGGCGACGGAAGGCGCCGTGGACGTACGGGAAGAGGAAACAGGCGGCGAGGCCGAAGAGGGCCGCGGCGGAGGCGATCACCAGGGCCGCGAGGAGGTCCTCCCAGCCGGGGTCGGTCAGCGGCGGCAGCCCCAGGGCGAAGGTGGGCTCGGCGAGCAGCTGGGTGGTCGTGGCGCCGGCGCCGGCGGCCAGGAGCGGGGCGAACAGGCGGTCCCAGAGGGAACCGGGGCCCGGGTGCCCGGCCAGGGCCTCGGAGATGACGAGGGCGGCGGCGACGGGGGTGCCGAAGAGGGCGCCGACCGTGGCGGCCGTGGCGAGCGAGATCCAGGCGATGCCGGGCACGGCGGGCGCGAGCCTGCGGCCCGCCCAGTACGCGAGCGCGATGTTGGAGGCGATGATCGGGTTCTCGGGGCCCAGGCTGACCCCGCCGGCGAGCGCGAGGGTGCCGGCGAGCAGCAGCCCCGGCACCGCGCCCGGGGCGATCGGCGGACCGCCGAGCCCGGTGGTCGCCGGGTCGGGCCCGGCGTGCCCGGGCGCCTTCCACACGACCAGGCCCACGGCGACGCCGGTCGCCGTGAGCATGGTGATCATCCAGAGGGAGGAGTACCCGCCGATCCCGAGGGCGTCGGGCAGGTCCTCCCAGAGGACGTGCTTGAACTCCTCCGAGAGGGCGCTGATCCCCAGGAAGAGCAGCCCGGACCCGGCCCCGACCACGAGCGCGGGCAGGATCTGCGGCAGCAGGACCCGCAGCGGGGCCTCGTCGGCGGCGGGGGAGGACGCGGCCGGTGCGCGATCGGTGGACACGGCCCCACCATAAGTGAGCAAAAGCCGCGAACGTCCTAGGTCAGGCCGAACCGCCCGAACCGCCCGGTACCCACCCCGTCCGCCGCCTCACGCCCGGGGTGCGATCACCACCGCCGTGCCGTACGCGCAGACCTCCGTGCCCCCGTCCGCCGCCTCACGCCCGGGGTGCGATCACCACCGCCGTGCCGTACGCGCAGACCTCCGTGCCCCCGTCCGCCGCTTCACGCCCGGGGCGCGATCACCACCGCCGTGCCGTACGCGCAGACCTCCGTGCCCACGTCCGCCGCTTCACGCCCGGGGTGCGATCACCACCGCCGTGCCGTACGCGCAGACCTCCGTGCCCACGTCCGCCGCCTCCGTCACGTCGAAGCGGAACGCGAGCACCGCGTTCGCGCCGCGCGCCCGCGCCTGCTCCACCAGGCGCTCCATCGCCTGGTTGCGGGTCTCCACCAGGGTCTTCGTCAGACCCTTCAGCTCCCCGCCGATCATCGACTTCAGCCCGGCGCCGATCTGGCTGCCCAGGTGCCGGGAGCGCACGGTGAGCCCGAAGACCTCGCCGATCACCTGCCGGACCTCGTGTCCCGGGACGTCGTTCGTCGTCACGACCAGTACTTCGGGGTGCGGACCCTGCCCGCCCCCGTACTCCTCGATGCCCATCGGCATACACCTCCTGATTCCACACTTTCCGCCCCGCGAGACCCTTCCGCATCCCGTGGGGACCCGGGTGGAACCGGGGGCGCCCGCTCCACGTTGATAGCTTGGGGCAGCCCGTCCCCAAGCCCCCACCGACCGCAGGAGCCCGGAACCCGTGAACACGCTTGCCCTCGGACCGAGCTGGCTGGACCCGGACTACTTGATCCAGACCTTTGGTCTGATCGGTGTCCTGGTGATCGTCTTCGCCGAGTCCGGACTCCTCATCGGGTTCTTCCTGCCCGGTGACTCGCTTCTCTTCACCACCGGTCTGCTCGTCACCACCGGGAAGCTCGACACGCCGCTCTGGCTGGTCTGCACCCTGATCGTGGCCGCCGCGATCATCGGCGACCAGGTCGGCTACCTCTTCGGCCGCAAGGTCGGACCCGCCCTCTTCAAGCGCCCCGACTCCAAGCTGTTCAAGCAGGAGAACGTCGAGAAGGCGCACGAGTTCTTCGAGAAGCACGGCCCGAAGTCCCTGATCCTGGCCCGCTTCGTCCCGATCGTCCGCACGTTCACGCCGATCATCGCGGGCGTCAGCCGGATGAACTACCGCTCGTTCATCACGTTCAACATCATCGGCGGCGTGCTGTGGGGCGCCGGCGTCACCCTGCTCGGCGCCTCCCTCGGCAAGATCGACTTCGTGCACAAGCACATCGAGATGATCCTCGTCGGGATCGTCGTGATCTCCGTCGTCCCGATCGTGATCGAGTACCTCAAGGCCCGCTCCCAGTCCAAGAGGGCCCGCGCCGCCGGGGGCGACCACGGCGCCCCCGACCCCCAGCAGGGCTCCCGCGGCCGCCACGCCAAGCGGTAACCCCCGGAAGAAGCGACGACGCCAGGGCCCGTCCGACCCCGATCCGCCGGACAGGCCCTAGTGTCCCGAGTCGGAGATTCTTGGGTAGTTCTTCCAGCCTCCGGACCCTGGACCGACGGTTCCAAATGGAGCTCCAACCTGGTTGGAAGCGGGCGCGACCACTGTCGGTCGAAGCAGAGATCTACCGAAGAACTTCCGACTCAGGACACTAGAAGCCCCTGGTGCGCTTCGCGGCCCGCCGGGCCGCCGCCGCACCGGGGGCCCGCAGGAACAGGCGGGCCAGCTCGCTCCCCAGGTTCACGCCGATCGCGATCGCCAGCGCCAGCGCCGCCGCCTTCGCCAGCGACGCGAACCCCTGGTCCAGATTGTGCTGGGCGATCGCGAGCACCCCGAAGTACGTCGCCGAACCGGGCAGCAGCGGCCCGATCGCCGCCGTCACGTACGGCAGCGACGAGGTGTGGTGGTACCGGGCGACCAACTGCCCGAAGAGCCCCACGAGCCCCGCCGCCACCGCCGTCGCCATCACCGCGGACCCGCCCGCGGTCACCGCGATCGACGCGTACACCACCCACGCCACCCCGCCGTTCAGCGTCACGAACAGCACCGTCGCCCGCGACTGCTGCAACAGGATCGCGAAGGTCGCGGACAGCGCCATCGACGCCAGGGTCTGCACCACCGGCCGCTCCACCGCCCGCAGCACCCCCTCCGGGTTCAGCTGCGCGTCGAACTGCACCGCCAGGTACAGCACCGAGAGCACGCCCACCACGATCGCCACGAAGAAGTACATGACCTCCAGGAGCCGCGCCGAGGCCGTGATGTAGAAACCGGTCAGACCGTCCTGCACCGCCGCCACCAGCGCCCGCCCCGGAATCAGCGCGAACAGGCCACCCGTGATCACCGCCGACGGACGCAGGTCCGCGTGCAGCAGCGTCAGGAGCACCCCCATCGCCGCCGGGGGCATCGCCGCCACCAGGAACTGGTAGAACTCCGGCAGCCCCCGCCCCGCGCACAGCCACGCCAGCCGGTCCCCGAGCACCGCGCCCAGCGCCGCCACGAAGAACACCGTCGGACCGCCGCCCAGCAGCACCGACGCCGCCCCCGCCAGCACCCCCGCCGCCGCCGTCAGCGCCCACCCCGGATACGGGTGCCGGTTCCGCCGGATCTCCGCCAGCCGCCGGTACGCCTCCTCCGGCGTCACCTCGTGCGCCTGCTCGTCGTGCGCCGGCGCGCTGATGTCCGCGATCAGCTGGTACACCGCCGCCAGTCGCGTGTAGTCCGTGCCCCGCCGGCGCACCGTCCGGTTCGCCGTCACCGGGTCGTCCACCAGCGACGGCTGGTACGTCACCGAAAGCAGCGTGAACGTCACCGTCGGCTCGCACCGGTCCAGCCCGTACGAACGGCAGATCGCGAACATCGCCGCCTCGACGTCCTCCGCGCCCTCCCCGCCCGCGAGCAGCAGCTCGCCGATGCGCAGCGTCAGGTCGAGGACGCGCGGCACCGAAGGACCCGCCTCGTCCTCCTTGCGCGGCGCCTCCGGCACCGGCCGCTCGCCCACCGGCAGCCGCAGCATCGTCCGCATCCGGTCCTGCCACGGCGCGTCCCGCGCCAGACGCACCAGCGGCACCCCGTACGCCGGCGTGAACGCGGGCGGCGAGTTCTTCGCCGAGTAGGTGGCCGGGGGAGCGAACGCCGAACCCTCCGGCTCCGGACCGGGCTCGGGCTCCGCCCGCAGCCCCGACGGCAGGGCGAACTCGGAGGTCGGGTGCTCCTCCTCCGGTGGCGCGGGCCGCTCCACCCCGGCCGGCGGGACGAACGCGCTCCGCGCCTCGTCCGACTGCGGTTTCCGGTCCTCCGGAGCCTCCCCGGCCCCTTCGTCCCGCACGTCCATCGAGCCGCCCGGCTCCGCCACCACTCTGCCGCCCCGCTCTCCCTAGGAGGAATCGTGGCTTCCAGTATGGGCGTGCGCGGATACGGGTGTGCGACGGACGTGCGAAGGCGGTGCGCCCACCGGGGGCACACCGCCTTCACACACTCGGGACCGGGACCGGATCGACGGCCCCGGAACGGCTCAGTGGCCGCCCTGCTCCTTGGCCCGCGCGTACGACTTCTCGATCTCGGCCTCGGCCTCGGCGCGACCGACCCAGTCCGCGCCCTCGACCGACTTGCCCGGCTCCAGGTCCTTGTAGACCTCGAAGAAGTGCTGGATCTCCAGGCGGTCGAACTCCGCCACGTGGTGGATGTCCCGCAGGTGCTCCATGCGCGGGTCCGTGGCCGGCACGCACAGCAGCTTGTCGTCGCCGCCCGCCTCGTCCGTCATCCGGAACATGCCGATGGCGCGGCACTTGATCAGGCAGCCCGGGAACGTGGGCTCGTCCAGGATGACGAGCGCGTCCAGCGGGTCGCCGTCCTCGCCGAGGGTGTTCTCGACGTAGCCGTAGTCGGTCGGGTAGGCCGTCGACGTGAAGAGGCGACGGTCCAGACGGATGCGACCGGTCTCGTGGTCGACCTCGTACTTGTTCCGCGATCCCTTGGGGATCTCGATGAGAAC
Organism: Streptomyces bikiniensis; assembly: GCF_000716625.1. NCBI lineage: Bacteria > Bacillati > Actinomycetota > Actinomycetes > Kitasatosporales > Streptomycetaceae > Streptomyces > Streptomyces bikiniensis. Next base: position 14,471 of record NZ_JNXJ01000074.1, read on the forward strand.
GTCGAACTCCACGGGTGGCTCCTCCTGAATCAACACAAGTGAATGCTCGCGACACAGCGCGGTGGTTAAGTGTCCCTCACGCACGTGTGTGATCGCGAAAGGGGCTGGTCAGCAATGCCCGAGCCGAGGACCTGGCAGCTCACGGCGGGCTCCGCCGCCCTCGGTCTGGCCCTGGCCGCCGCGGCGGTGACCGCGGCCGGCCCGTGGGACTCGGGTCAGCGTACGGCCGAGCGGGCCCGCGCCGCCGCCCCCGCGGCGGGTGGCACGCGTCACGCCCCGCCCCCGGCCCCCGCCGCGCCCCACCGCCCCGCACCCGCCCCCAGCGCCCCCGGCGTCCTCACCGCCCTGCGCCCCGCCACGCCCGCGGGGACCTCCACCGGACCCGCCGACGCCGACCCGGGCAAGCGCCCCGCCGAACACCCCGCCGACCTCGCCGCCGTCCTCGCCCCCCTCCTCGCCGACCCCGGCCTCGGCCCCCTCCGCACCGCCTCCGTCGTCGACACCGCCACCGGGAAGCAGCTCTACGGCGAGGGCGCCACCGCCCCCATGACCCCCGCCTCCACCGTCAAGATCGCCACCGCCGCGGCCGCCCTCTCCGCCCTCGGCCCCGACCACCGCATCGCCACCACCACGACCGCCACCCCCGACGGAAAGACCGTCGCCCTCACCGGCGGCGGCGACCCCACCCTCGACGACACGCGCCTCAAGGCCCTCGCCACCGACACCGCCCGCGCCCTCAAGGCCCGCGGCCGCACCTCCGTACGCCTCGCCTACGACACGGGCCTCTACACCGGCCCCGCCGTCCACCCCATCGGCCCCAACGAGAACATCGCCCCCGTCACCGCCCTCATGACCCGCGCCGGAC
>NZ_JNXJ01000075.1:0-15098 GCF_000716625.1 Streptomyces bikiniensis
CCTCCCGGGGGCGGGGCCCCGGGAGGCGGGGTGGGGGGTGGGGTGCCGGGGGGGCGGGTTACGTGCCGTCTCCCAGTCGGCGGCGTTCCGGGTGGAGGGTGGCTCGGTCGGCGGCTGTGGCGCCGTGGGTCCAGCCCGCCTCGTCCCAGGCGGCGCGGACGCGGGTGGTGCGGGTCTCCGGGAAGAGTTCGTCCGTGCGGGTGGTGACCGCCGCCTCGCGGGAGGCGAGGGCCGGCAGGAGGGTCGGGGCCTCGGCGGCCACCCGGCGGGACGTGGCGGAGAGCCGGGCGCCCAGCCGGTTCGCGTACGCGAGCAGGAAGGACTGCCGGAAGGACTTCGTGCGCTTCCGGCCGCCCGCCCGCTGCTCCGCCTCCGCCCGCGTCATCGCCGCCGTCCCCTGCACCAGCAGCGAGGTGTACAGGAGCTCCACCGGGTCCAGGTCCGACTCGAAGCCGACCACCGTCGAGAAGCCGTGCGCCTCGTTCCACACCGCCCGGCAGTGGTTCGCCGTCGCCACCGCGTCGAGGAGGATCGCCTTCGCCTGCTCGTACGGCGGGTCCACCCCGATCCGGATCGCGCCGGGCGCCTCCGGGGACGGCGCCCCCGCCGCGAGCGACGCCTCGTCCAGGCTGTGCCGGGCCATCAGCTCCTGCGCCTTGGCGGTCAGCGCCTCCGCCTCCTCCGGGTACCCGGTCGCCTCCGCCTTCGCGAGCAGCGCCCTGATCCGGCCCAGCATCCGGGGCTCCCCCGCCGCCGGCGGCGGCAGCGCCTCGCCCGGCGCCGGGCCGACCGCGTCCAGGCGCGGCAGCCGTACGAGCAGCCGGTACAGCTCCAGGACGGCGGTCGCGTAAGAGAAGCGGTCCGTGGGACGGCCGGGGCCCTCGGGCAGCTCGGCGAGCTGCGCCTCCCAGCGGTGCGGCAGCCGCCCGTACCCCGCCGTCTCCGTCCTGACCAGGCCCGCGAGGAGCCGTACGTGCTCGTCCGCGAGGTCCCGGCGGGCCGCGCGGACGAGGTCGGCGGGCTGCCAGCCGCGCGCCCACAGCGTCCTCACGAACTCCTCGCCGCGCCGCTCCAGCTCCGCGTCCGCGCCCCGGTCGGCGGCGAGCAGCGAGGCCGCCGTGTCGAGCGACCCGTCGTCGCTCGCGTACAGCGCCCCGAAGGCCTTGTCGATGGTGGTGCCCACGCCGTCCTCGCGTCCCGTTCCGTCCCGGTGCCCGTCCTCCTCCCCATGGTCTCAGCCCCCGCCGTACGCCCCGGGCCCTCCCCGTGTGGCGTGACGTCCGGCGACCGGTCATCGTGGGACGACGGGGTGGTGGCCGGGGTCGGAGCCGGGTCACCGCCCCGGTCCCGGCCTCAGTCGGCCGTTCCCGCCGCCTTCGCCGCCCGCCAGTCCGGGGCCAGGACCGACCAGACCTCCTCGTCGTGGCGCCGGCCCCGGTGGGGGTGGCTCTCGCGGAGGACCGCGTCCCTGGTCATGCCGAGGCGGCGGGCCACCGCGATGCTCGGGGCGTTGTCCGAGGAGACGACCCACTCCACCCGGTGGATGCCGCGCACCTCGATCGCCCAGTCGACGAGCACCCGTGCCGCCCGGGTCACCAGGCCCCGGCCCGTCGCGGCCGGCTCCAGCCAGCAGCCCGCCTCGGCCGTGCCGTTCGCGGTGTCGAACGTCCGGAGGATCACGGCGCCGACCAGGGCCCCGTCGAGCCGGATGCCGTGGATGCGGCCCGTGTCGGCCGCCGCCCTCTCCGCGTACGTCCGGAGGAAGGCCCGGCTGGACTCCAGGTCGGTGACGACGTCCGGGAGTCCGTTGCGCGCGCCGATGAACTCCCGCCCCCGGTCCATGTGCGCCAGGAACTCGTCCGCCTGCCACGGTTCGAGCGGGCACAGCTCCGCCCCGTCGTCCCCCAGGGACCTCGCGTACATCATCCTCCCCCTCCACGTCCGGATCCGTCCCGCGTCCGCGCCACAGCGTAGGAGGCCCGGCGCTGTCAGTGGCGGCTGCCAGACTCGCCGGCATGAGCGAGAAGTGGGCGCTGGCCGCCGAGGAGGAGGGGGAAGGGGTCCTGCTCGCGCCCCTCGGTCCGGACGGCGCGCCCGCCGGGCCGGTGCGGCGCGAGCCGGACCTGTTGGCGGCCGTGCGGGACCGGCCGGAGGTGGCCCGGTGGGTGTGGCGGTCGACGGCCGAGGTGTACCCCCGGCTGCTCGCCGCCGGGGTGCGGGTCGAGCGGTGCTACGACGTGGAGGGCGCCGAGCAGCTGCTCCTCGGGTACGAGGGGCGGCTCGGCGAGCCCCGCTCGGCGGCCGCCGCCTGGGCGCGCCTGCGGAACGCTCCCGTGCCGCCCGACCCGCCGCCCCGCACGGCCGAACCCGGCTCGCAGGACTCGCTGTTCGAGCCGCCCCGTGTGACCGCCGTGCCCTTCGAGGGGCTCCTCGCGGTCTACGCCGAGCAGCTGCGCCGCCACGACCGGGTCGAGCACCCGGGCAGGATGCGGCTGCTGACGGCCGCCGAGTCGGCGGGGATGCTGGTGGCCGCCGAGATGCACCGGGCCGGGCTGCCGTGGCGGGCCGACGTGCACCGGGAGCTGCTGAACGACCTGCTCGGCGAGCGGTACGCGGGCGGGGGCGAGCCGCGCCGCCTGGCCGAGCTGGCGGCCGAGGTGTCCGCGGCCCTCGGGAGGCGCGTCCGGCCCGACCTGCCGGCCGACGTGGTGAAGGCCTTCGCGGCGGCCGGGATCCGGCTGCGGTCCACGCGCCGCTGGGAGCTGAGCGGGGTCGACCACCCGGCGGTGGAGCCGCTGATCGCGTACAAGAAGCTGTACCGGATCTGGACGGCGCACGGCTGGTCGTGGCTGGCCGACTGGGTGCGGGACGGCCGCTTCCGGCCCGAGTACCTGCCCGGGGGCACGGTCAGCGGGCGCTGGACGACCAACGGCGGCGGGGCCCTGCAGATCCCGAAGGTGATCCGGCGGGCCGTGGTCGCCGACGAGGGCTGGCGGCTCGTCGTGGCCGACGCCGACCAGATGGAGCCGCGCGTCCTCGCCGCGATCTCCCGCGACCCGGGCCTGATGGAGGTCGCGGGCCACCCCGACGACCTGTACTCCCGGCTGTCGGCCCGCGCCTTCTCCGGCGACCGCGAGCACGCCAAGCTCGCGCTCCTGGGCGCGGTCTACGGGCAGACCAGCGGCGACGGCCTGAAGAACCTGGCGGCGCTGCGCCGCCGCTTCCCGCTCGCCGTGGCGTACGTCGACGACGCGGCGAAGGCGGGCGAGGAGGGCCGGCTCGTCCGGACCTGGCTGGGCAGGACCAGCCCGCCCGCGGTCGGCGCGGGCGACGCCGACGAGGCGGGCCTGCCCCAGGACGACGGTCCCGAACCGGTCGCCGACGAGGGCGAGTTCACCCCCGGGTACGCCTCGGGGAACACGCGGGCGCGGGGCCGCTTCACCCGGAACTTCGTCGTCCAGGGCAGCGCCGCCGAGTGGGCGCTCCTGATGCTGGCGGCCCTGCGGCGCTCCCTCGCCGGGATGCGGGCGGAGCTGGTGTTCTTCCAGCACGACGAGGTGATCGTGCACTGCCCGGCGGAGGAGGCGGAGGCCGTCACGGAGGCGGTCCGGGCGGCCGGGGACGAGGCGGGACGGATCGCGTTCGGGGACACGCCGGTGCGGTTCCCGTTCACGACGGCGACGGTGGAGCGGTACTCGGACGCGAAGTAGGGGGAGCGGTACTCGGACGCGAAGTAGGGGGTACGGGAGCGGGGTGCGCTCCAGGCGCCGGCGCACCGTGCGGTCACTCCGGGCGACCGCCGCGTGTTTCAGATAAATCCGAAGAGATGCCTTCCCGGCGCATCCAAAGAAGCGGAATCGGGTAATCCGTAGACATGAACACTCTCAGCGCAGCAGAGAACCTGGCGGCTGGAGTTTGGCAGTCCGGCCTGGCACAGGTTCTCGGCGGACTCATCGTCGTCGCCGTCCTCCTCAGCGCCTTCTGGTTCGGCTTCCGGGTCCGCAACCAGGAGCCCGCGCCGCCGAAGCCCGAGGAGCAGCCGCACCGGCCGGACGACGGCTCCCTGCCCGGCGAGGCGACCGAGTACCGGCAGGGGGCCGAGATGCCGCGGACCGACGCCGAGCACCGGCTCATGCCGTACCAGCTCAAGCACTCCGGCACCGAGACCTCGCCCCAGCCGCCGGACGAGGAGAAGCGCAAGTGGGGCGGCATCTCCAGCGGCGGCTTCGGCAGCGGAGGCACCGGCCACGGCGACTGACCGGCGGCCGAACGGACGCACGGAACGGGATCCGGCGGCGGGGCACGTCCCCGCCGCCGGATCCGCCCGCGCGCGGCCCGGTCCCGGCGCCATGGGGCCCCCTGAGCAGGATCGGTTCCTGCTCATCACGGACCGGGGGGGTACGGGCATGGAACCGCTGTGCCACGACGACCCCCCGAGGCGTACTGGATCGGGGGCGACGCCGACCGGGTCCTCCTCATGGACGGCACCACTCTCACGGCCCTGCCGGTCTTCTGATCCGTACCGGCACCGGCACCGGCGGTACGGTCCAGGCGCAGGCGACCGGTACCGCGTCGCCGTCGTCGCGCGGGACGGCCCACCGGACGCGGTTCCAGGCGCCCGTCCGCCCGCCCAGGGGGACGGGCACGGTCCAGGGGCGGCCCGCGAACCCCTCCCCCACGGCCTTCACACAGGCCTCCTGGACGGCGAAGACCCGGGCGAACTCCCGTCTGCGCGCCTCCTCGGGCAGGGCGGCCAGGACGTCGGCGTCCCCGGGCCGGCAGCAGAGCCGCAGCAGCCGGTCGCCCACGACGGCCGGGACCTGCACGTCGACGCCGACGCCCCGGCCCCGGCCGACGGCCGCCGCGACCCAGCCGGAGGAGTGCGAGAGGCTCACCCCCAGGCCGGGCCGCCCGGGCAGGTACGGGCGGCCGCCCGGGAGCGCGGCGACCGGCCCGCCCCCGGCGTCCTCGCCGACCTCCCGCAGCAGGAACCGCAGCAGCGCCCGAGAGGCCAGGTGCTCCGCCGCCCGCCACGGCGGCAGCCCGGCGGCGGCCGCCCGGTCCGCGTCGGCGACGGGCAGCGCGCCGAGCACCTCCTCGTTCCGGGCGACCAGGTGGTGCACGCCGCCGACGGGCGTGCGGATACGACCGGACACGGGCACGGGCGTGCGGGACCCGCCGGAGGCGGGCGTACGGCCCCGGTCGGACACGGGCACGGGCGTACGGCCCCCGTCAGGCGCGGTCCGGGACACGGCGCAGGGTGCGGATCGGGCGGGCCGCCAGGAGCGCGGTGGCGGTGAGGAAGGAGACCACGACGCCCACCACGAGGACCGTGTCGGTGCCGAACGCGCCGACGGCGGGCCCGGCGAGCGCGCTGCCGATCGGGTACATGCCGACGGAGCCCGCGACCTCGTAGGCGTGGACGCGGTTCAGGACCTCGCCCGGCACCTGGGTCTGCACGCTGGTGGCCCACATGACGCCCCAGACCCCGATGCCGGCCCCGACCAGGACCTGCGCGGCGATGAGCAGCCAGACCGGCCAGCCGAGCACGATGCCGAGCGGGTAGAGCGGGTACGCCATCATCGCCACGGCCCCGGCGGCGAGCGGCCGCTGGGGCTTGTAGCGGATCGCGAGGAGCCCGCCGGCCACGGTTCCGGCGCCGAGCGCGGCGTTGATCAGGCCGAAGGCGCTCGCGCCGTGCTCGGGCACGATGACGCCGGCGGCCACCGAGAGCTGCGGCCCCCAGGAGAGCACCGCGTAGAACATCCAGATCAGGATCACGCCCCAGAGCCAGCTCCGGGAGCGGAACTCCTGCCAGCCGACGACCAGGTTGCGCCACAGGCTCTCACCGGCCGGCGGGGCGGGCACCACGCCGAGCCGGAGGGCGAACAGGCAGATCGCGCTGGTGCCGTAGGCGACGGCGGAGATCACCATGACCCAGCCGGTGGACCCGAAGCCGACCAGGGCGCCGGCCAGGGCCGGACCGCCGAGGCCGGTGATCGCCTCGGAGGTGCGCAGCACGCCGTTGGCGCCCTGCACGTCGCGGGAGACCAGGGGGACGGTCGAGGAGGCGCCCGGCTGGAACAGGGCGTTGGCGGTGCCGGCGACGACGAGCAGCGCGTACAGCTGCCAGAGGTGGTCGATGCCGTGGAGGAAGAGGAGGGCGAGCAGGACGTGGGCGACGAGGTTGGCCAGGTCCGCGATGATCATCATGCGGCGGGCGGTGAACCGGTCGGCGAGCACCCCGCCGAAGAGCACGAGACCGGCGAACGGGGCGACCAGGAAGGCCATCGAGTACCCGGCGGTGTCCAGGCCGTACCCGCCGCTGAGCAGACCGGCCGCGACCGCGACCGGCAGCATGGCCCAGCTGAGCAGGCCGGCGCTGCGGGCGGTGAAGTAGTACCGGAAGTTGCGGGACCAGATCGCCGGTTCGTCCGGGGACGGTCCCGTCGCCCCCGCTCCCGGCGGCGGCCCTTCGCCGGACCCGTCCTTCACCGGCGGGGCCGCCGCCTCCACGGGTTCTGCCAAGCGTTCTTCCATGACCCTTCAGTCCTCCGGTCGTTGGTCGCGGTGCGCGATACGCGGTGCGGGGGTTCAGTGGCCTCCGGGGCCGGGCGGGGCGGCGAGCTCCGCCAGCGGGACGGGTTCCAGGCCGCGTTCGAGCAGGCCCTCGACGATCGCCGGGAGGGCCGCCACGGTCTGGCTGCGGTCCCCGGCGCCCTCGTGCATCAGGACCACCGAGCCGGGCCCGACGCCCTCCAGGACGGTCTTGGCGATCTGCTCGGGCCCCGGCCGCGACCAGTCGCGGGCGTCCACGTCCCACATCGCCAGGGCGGCCGGGTGCCCGTCCAGGGCGGCCAGCACCTCGGGGCTCAGCGCCCCGTACGGCGGCCGGAACCAGGCCGGGGCCGTGCCGGCCACCCGGTCCAGCTCCTCCGTCGTCCGGTCGATCTGCTCGCGCAGCTGCTCCGGCGTCAGGTCGAACAGGAAGGGGTGCGACCAGGAGTGGTTGCCGAGGCCGTGGCCGCTCGCCACGATCCGGCGGACCTCGTCGGGCAGCGCGGCGACGTGGTGGCCGACGCAGAAGAAGGTGGCCCGGGCCCCGTAGCGGGCCAGGATCTCCAGGACCTGCCGGGTGAAGACCGGGTCGGGGCCGTCGTCGAAGGTGAGCGCCACCTTGGGGACGTCCCGGCGGCCGTGCTCGAAGCAGCGCCCGGCCGCCGTCAGGGCCTTCTGCGCCGGTTCCCCGCGCCGTACGCCCTCGAAGTACTCCTCGGCGCGGCCGGTCAGGGTGCCGCCCTCGGCGGTCACCCGGGCGAGGCCGCCGGGCGCGGCCAGGGCCCGTTCCGCGAGCTGCCGGGCCGTGACGGAGCCGAAGCGCGGCCGGGGCGGAAGCAGCCAGGGGTCCGCGCGGTGGACCTCCAGGCCGGCGGCGGTCATGGGGCCGTCGAGCAGGCCGTTGGTGCTGTCCAGGACCACGGCCGGGGGCTCGTCGCCGTCGAGGTCCCCGAGCCAGGCGATGAGTTCGGCGACCCGGGCGGCGCCCCAGTCGCGCGGCTCCGCCACGGGGCGGCCGGTGCCGTCCAGGACCTCGACCCGGTAGCCCTCGGCGGTCCAGGCGATCCCCGCGTACCTCTTCGTCACCGGTGCCATCAGTCCCCCAGCGCGATCGCCTCGGCGACGACCAGCCGCTCGACCCCGCGCAGGAACCTCTCCATGCCCGCGCGGTCGACCACCGCCGGGTCTGCGGTCATGGCGAGGTCCAGGGCGCCCGGGGCGGTCAGCACGTCCACCGCCATCGAGACGTTCCTGCGGGCCGGGAACTCCGTCGGCCAGCGCAGTTCGGTCCGGCCGATCAGCTCGCTCAGCGGGGCCCTGGGCTTCTCGACCCCGTCGAAGGGCCCGACGCCGGGGTCGCGGGTGTCGTTCCACCAGTACGAGTGGTCGGCCGCCTCCCCCTTCTCCACGAGGAGCGCCACCTCGCGGTCGAGCGCCCACTTGTCGTACGCGGCGTGCCGGAACGCGTTGAGGGCGACGGACCGGGTCCGGCGCACGGCGTCCTCGAAGTCCCGGTCCGCGTCCGTGAGCCGGAACAGCGCCTCCTGCGCCACGGTGCTGACCGAGGCGGCGGCGGCCGGCTGGAAGCGGTTGCCCACGACGACCTGGAAGAGCACGTCGGCGCTCCCGGACATCCGGGCGAGCTGGTGGGCGGCGGCCCCGAGGAGCACGGCGGCGTCGCTGACCTCCAGCTCCGCCGCGACCCGTCCGACGGCGACCGCGAGGGCGGGCGAGCGCAGCAGCGCGTTGGGGAACCTGCGGTCCGGGACGTCCGCGAGCTCCGGCGCCGCCGGCTCCCGGAAGATCCGCCGGGGCCCGGCGGTCAGCTGCTCGATCCAGTGCCGGCGGGCGGCCTCGTCGCGGCGGCGGCCGAGCGGCGAGGCCTGGACGCCGGCGGCCTCCAGGGGCTGGAGGGCGGGACGCGCGGCGCGCAGCGACGCGGCGGTCTCCCCCGCCTGCACGGCCTCCAGGTCGCGCAGGAGCCGGCCGAGGCCCCAGTAGTCCATGCCGGTGTGCGCCCCGGCCAGGACGAGCCGGTGGACCAGGCCGCCGGACTCGACCAGACCGACCCGCAGGGGCCATTCCCGGGTGTGGTCGAAGGGGCGTCCGGCCAGCTCGCCGAGGAGGGCGGCGCCGTCCTCCCCGGAGCGTTCCGCCGGGCCCGTGCGGATCTCCACGGGGAGTTCCCCGCTGCCGTCCACGACCTGTTCGAGACCGTCCTCGCCGTCCGGCAGGAAGCGGGTGTGCAGGCTGTCGTGGAGCAGCAGCAGCTCGGTCAGGTCCGCGAGCACGCGGTCCACCGGGCGGGGCGGGGAGACGGGGAGGTGGACCGGCAGGTTGTACCGGGGGGCGTCGTCGCCGAGCCGGGTGACGACGCCCCAGATGGCCCGCTGGCCCCAGGTCGCCGGGCCCCTCCCGGCCCGCGCGGAGTCCAGCCTGACGGTCCGCCGCTCAGCCGTGGTCATGGTGTTCCAGCCTTCCCTTCGGTTGCCTCGTGGGTCGTGCGCCGGAGCCGGGAGGGCCGTCGCGCCCCCGGGTGGGGCGGGGGCGCGGCGGCCCGCCGGAGTACGGGTGTTACGACTCGCCGCCCGCGAAGAGCGCCGTGTGCGTACGGCCGGAGCGCGGGTCCGTGTCGCACAGCACGATCCGCCGGTGGTCGCGCCCCCACTCCCGCCAGTGGTCGGCGAGGTCCAGCCAGAGGCTGGTGCAGTAGCTGCCCGGGGCCACCCGGTGCACCGGACCGGCGTGCTCGGGGACGTCCCCGGTGACCCAGGGGCCGAGCACGAGGAGCGTGCCGTCCTCGGCGGGCTCCCGGCCGAGGGCGTCCGCCGGCGAACCGGCCGAGCGGGCGCGGACGAAACGGGGGCCGTTCCCGTCCCCGCCGTCCTCCCCGGTCCCGAGGACGAGCGCGGCGGCCGAGTCGACCAGCGGGACGCCCTGCGCCGGCGGGTCGTCCCGTACGGGCGGGTCGTTCCGTACCGGCGGGTCGTCCCGTACCGGCGGGTCGTCCCGTACGGGCAGGGCGTCCCGTACCAGCGGGAAGGGCGTCGGCAGGGTGGTCTGTTCGAGGACCGCGATCACGACCTCCGCCGCCCGCCCCGCCCTCGCGTACGCCGAGGCGATCCGCAGCGCGGTGAAGGGCGCGGCCAGGCCCTGCTGGGCGATCGCGAAGTTGGCCGCCCGGCCGCCGAGGCGGTCGGTGAGGTACGGCGCGACGGCGGTGAACGGCACCACGTCCGGGAGGGCGTGGGTGACGATCAGGAGCTCGGGCCTGCTGCCGCCGACGCCCTCGTCGGCGACGAGCAGGTCCGCGAGGTCGCGGTGCCGGACGTGCGGGCCGCCGTCGAACAGCTCCTCGTCCGGCTTCTCCCCGAAGGGGGCGAGCAGGTCGCGGAAGTAGTCGAGCGCGGCCCGCCGGTCGTCCGGCTCCCGCCTCCCGGGCGAGCGGACCGCGGCGGCGGCCCGTACGGCGAGTCCGCTCATGGCGTGCCCTCCTCTTCGCGGAGGGCGGCCTCGACGTAGTCGGCGAAGGAGCCCACGGTCCGCAGGTGGTCGATGTCGAGCGCCTCCGGGTCGACCGAGATCCCGGTCGCCTCCTCGACGGTCATGAGGAGCCCCAGGACGGCGAGGGAGGTGAGCTGGAGCTCGTCGAAGAGCGCGGTCTCCTCCGTGAGCCCGGTGACGGGCCGCTCCAGGACCTCGCCGAGCGCCTTCTCGATGGTGAGGACCAGTTCCTGACGGTTCATCGGGTGCCGCCTCCCGCCCGGTGGGTGATGACCATGGCGCCGAAGGTGGCGCCCAGGCCGACGGAGACGAGGAGGTAGGGGGCGCCGTCCACCAGCCGGCCCTCGTCGCGCAGGGTGGTGTAGTTGACGAAGACGTCGGAGGCGAAGGTGTGGCTGTAGCGGGGGACGTTGTCCAGGAAGACCTTCTCCGGCGCCACCCCCAGCTCCTTGATCGTCTGCCGCCAGGCCAGCTTGTTGACGTTGTGCGGGATCACCAGCTCGACGTCGTCGAGGGTCAGCCCGGCCTCCTCCACCGCCTGGTGGATGACCTCCGCGATCCGGCCGCCGTACCGCTCCCCGAACTCGGTGTTCTGCTCGGGGGTCAGTTCCAGCCACTGGGCGTACTCGCCCAGGGTCCGGGTGGCGAAGGACCGGACCACGTCGCCCTCGCCGTCCAGGGTGATCAGGCAGGAGGCGGCGGCGTCGGCCATGATCGAGGTGTTGGGGACGTGCTGGACGACCGGCGAGTACGCCTGCTCGCCGGTGACCATGAGGGCGTACGCGCCCTCGCCGCCCTCCGCGCGGAGCAGTTCGCCGAGCACCTCGATGGCGCCGAGGCTGCTGACGCAGGCCTGGTGGCTGAGGCCGAAGGCCTCGGCGTCGGCGAGCCCGAGGGCGTCGCCGATCTCCCGGGCGACGTCCACGTGGGCGGGGGCGACCGCCTGGGTGACGTGGGCGTAGGCCAGGTAGTCCACCCGGCCGCCCTCGGGGAGGGCGGCCAGGGCGCCGCGCGCGGCGGGCCGCAGCAGGTCGAGCAGCGGCAGCCCGGGGTCGTACCGGAGCCGGTCCAGGCCGTAGAACTTGCGGAAGACGCCGAGCTGCGCCCGGTGCAGTCCGAGGCGTTCGCCCAGCTCCTCGATCCGCACGCTGCGCTCGGGCAGGTACGACTCGATCCGCTCCAGGGTGATCGGACGGTCCCCGGCCGGACGGCGGTCGGTGGCCGGCCGGGGATCAGCGGTCGTCCGGGGGGCAGTGGCCGGCCGGGGGGCAGTGGCCGGCCGGGGGGCAGTGGCCGGCCGGGGGGCAGTGGCCGACCGGGGATCAGTGGTCGTCCGGTGGTCGGCGGTCGGCAGGCTCATCAGGACTTCACGACCTCGGCGCGGATCAGCCACAGCCGGTTGGCGCCGCGCCGGTCCCTCGGCTGGACGTCGTACGGCCAGCGGCCCTCGCCCGCGCCGGGCTGGCCCGGCTCCCGCAGGTCGGTGGTCTTCCAGCCGTTCGCGGTCAGGAACTCCTCGGGCTCGTCGGTGCCGAAGATCCACGGCGTGCCGTCGGCGGCGAGGGTGTCCAGGAAGCGCTTCGAGAACGGGCTGCGCAGCAGGGCGCGGCCCAGGATGTCGAAGGCCAGGTGGCTGCCGGGGGCCGAGGCGGAGGCGAGCAGCCGCAGCAGCCCGGCGGCCTGCTCCTCGGTGAGGAAGAAGGTCAGCGCCTCGGCGACCCACAGGGTCGGGCGGTCGCGGTCGAAGCCGGCGGCCTCCAGGGCGGGCAGCCACTCCTGGGTGAGGTCGGCGGCGACCTCGCGCCGGTCGACGCGCGGCTCGGCCCCGAGGGCGTCGAGCCGGCGGCGCTTCTCGGCGGTCAGGAGGGCGTGGTCGACCTCGTAGAGCTCGACGCCGTCCGGCCAGTCGAGCCGGAACGCGCGGGTGTCCATGCCCGCCGCGATCAGCACGACCTGCCGGACCTCGCCCCCGGCGAGGACGTCCCGGATCGCGTCGTCCAGGAACCGGGTCCGGATGGAGATGAACGGCAGCAGGCCGCCGCCGGCGTAGCGCTCGATCAGCTCGAAGCCCCGGGGCGCGGCCAGTTCGCGGGCGAACGGGTCGGTGAACAGCGCGTCCTCGCGCTCGGACTCCTCGGCGCGGGCCGCGGCCATCCACTGTGCGGTGTACGAGACTGCGTCCATGGTGAAGACCCCTCCTCGGGATCGGGCGGAGCGGGATCAGGCGAAGAAGGCCTTCTCGATGGTGGCGAGGGTCTGGAAGTCCTCGATGTCGATGTTGTCGAAGTCGATCTCGACGCCCGCGGCGTCCTCGATCGTGTAGACGAGCTCGACGAAGGCGAGCGAGTCGACGAGGCGGCTCTCGATGAGGTCGACGTCGGAGGCGAGTTCGGTGCGCTCGGGGTGGCGGCCGAGGATCCAGTCCCGGACCTTGTCGATACCTGCGGAACTCATGGCATTCCCTTCGTGGTCACTGATCCAGCGGAACGGGGCGGTCGTGCGCGCGTGCGGAGGAGGTGCGGTCGTACGGGACGGTGGCGGCCGCGACGGCGATCGCGAAGCCCGCGTCGTGGCTGATGCTGACGTCGATCGGTCCGATCCCGGCGGTACGGGCCAGCTCGGCCGCCCGGCCGGAGAGCCGGACCCCGGGCCGGCCGCCGGGGCCGCGCAGGACCTCGATGCCCTGCCAGGGGAGGGGCTTCCCGACGGAGCCGAGGAGCTTGAAGACGGCCTCCTTGGCGGCGAGGCGCCCGGCGATCCCCGACGGGTCGGGCGCGCCGTCCGGGGTCCGGGAGGCGGCCAGCTCCTCGGAGGAGAGGAACCGCCGGAGGAGCGCCCCGGAACCGGTGCCGGAGCCCGAGCCGGGGCCGGAGCCGGAGCCGGGGCCGGAGCCCGAGCCGGAGCCCGAGCCGGAGCCGGAGCCGGAGCCGGAGCCGGTAACGAGGCCGGTACCGGTACCGGTGTCGGGGCCGAGGAGTTCGCGGACCCGGGAGAGGGGGACGAGGTCGACGCCGACGAGGGTCCGGGTCACGACACTTCGACGGCGGCGGCACCAGCGGCAGCGGCACTCGTGGCACCGGCACCCGCGGCGGCCTCGACGGCACCGGCACCCGCGGCGACCTCCGCCGCGGCAGCCCGTACCGCGTCGAGCGCGGCGTCGAGGTCGTCCTCGAAGCGCTCGGTCAGGACGGCGAGCCAGCGCTCCAGGCCGAAGGCCACGCAGGAGGTGTAGGCGTGCTCCCCGGATGCGAGCCTGATCCCGCAGCGCTCGCCGAAGAAGTTGCGGTGGGTGTTGACGGAGGCGATCGCCAGGTCGCCGTACTGGAACTCGTACTTCACCGGGCTGAGCTTCTGCATCAGCGCGCGGCCGCCGTCGTTCCGGAAGAACGGGTCGCCCGCCGCCTCCCTGCCCAGCTCGACGCCGAGCGCGGCGGCGAAGGCCTGGATGCGTCCGGTGAAGCGGGCCAGGACCCGCTGGGTGTGCTCGAAGCCGCCGAGCGCGACGACCTCGCGCATCTGGAAGCTGGCGAGGCGGCGCAGACCGCCGTAGTGGTCCTCGTTGCGGAAGCAGCGGTTGACCAGGGTGACCAGGGCGTCGTCGGCGACCTGCCCGCCCTCGTGGAAGAGGTACGCGCCGTAGCAGGTGGCGTGCGGGAGCCCGTACCGCGCCTCGGCGACCGCGCCGGGTCCGAACCTCCCCTCCACCGGCTTGAACCGGTCCTCGGTCAGGTCGAGCGAACCGGCGACCCAGGCGAGGTGGGGGAAGTTGGTGTAGACGTCGAACTTCTCCAGGTCGGTCACCGGGAAGAGCGGCGGGGCGCTGATCTCCTCGGCACCGTCCGCGAGCCCCCAGCCGGCGAAGACCCCGTCCAGCTCCCGGACGAGCCGGGTGGCCCCGGGCCCGAGGATGGCGAGGGCGGGGACGCCGTCGCTCCCGGTCAGGCGGTTCATCGGACGATTCCCGTCTTCTCCAGGTACTTGGCGGTCTTGCGGAAGGTGCGCAGCTCGGCCTCGGCGCGGGCCGGGGATTCGAGCAGGGCCCGGCGCAGCTCGTGCGGGCGCTCCAGGCCGGCGTCGCGGTAGACCTGGGGGTGGTAGAGGGACTCGAAGCTGTGCTTCATGTAGCGGCGCAGATAGGCGGAGACCTGGTCCAGCTCCTCCTCGGTGGCGGTCTGCCTGAGGTCCTGGTGGAGGAGGTTGACCAGTTCGCGGCCGAAGGCGATGTGCCGGGACTCGTCCTGGTGGTGGATGCGGTTGATGCCGCGGATCGTCTCGTGCAGCCGCTCGTCCTCGGCCATCGCCGAGTTGAAGTGGTCGACCAGCTCCTCGAAGATCAGGATGCGGGCGAAGACCAGCAGGCTCTGGATCTTGTCCGAGGGCGCGGCCGTCTCCGCGCCGCCGGCCGGCTGCCGGTAGATCCTCCCGCCGTAGCGGAGGCAGAATTCGGCGAAGAACCACATGTGCTCGTTCTCCTCACCGATGAAGTGGTGGAAGAACTCCGACGGCGTTTCGAAACCGGCGGTGTGGATACGGTTGACCACCTCGATGAGCAGTTCCCGGATTCCGTGCACGTTGAGGCTGTAGAAATTGATGCTCTCGTGCTTGGAAAGGGTGTGGAGCTGCTGCGGCGTGAGCTTGTCGGCCCATTCCGTACCGTACGTGGTGGTGAGTTCGGGGCTCATCCACCACATGTCCTCGGGGAGCCGCTCCGGCCACTCGAACAGCCGGTACGGGTTGTAGTAGTCGTCGATCGACTTGGTCGCGAGCCGGTCCAGAATTCCCCGGAACCGGTCGTTGCGGTCGATCACGTCGCTGACCATCGCGCGATGTCTCCGTTCGCTTCGAGGGCTCTTCGCTGTTTCCAGACTGGGCCCCGGGGAGGAGGCTCTTCAATGCCCGGAACCGGCTGCCGAATTCGGTCAGTGGGCGGATCGGCACAATGAGCGTTTTTCATCCTCGGTCTGAGCTGGCCAGATGCAGGGTGAGGACGGCTTGAACGAGGGCGGTGATGCGTGTGGTGGAACACCGCAGCTTCC
>NZ_JNXJ01000076.1:0-14110 GCF_000716625.1 Streptomyces bikiniensis
CGGAAGCTGCGGTGTTCCACCACACGCATCACCGCCCTCGTTCAAGCCGTCCTCACCCTGCATCTGGCCAGCTCAGACCGAGGATGAAAAACGCTCAGTACCTCGGGAACATGGTCCGCGAGGCCCGGCTCGCGCTCGGGCGTGAATGGACGCAGACGTATCTGGCGGCGAAGGTCTTCAGCAGCACCACTCGGATCTCCGAGATCGAGCGGGGTGAGGATCCGCCGGACCGGGACTTGGCGAAGAAACTGGAAGTGGTGCTCCAGCTCGCGCCCGACTCCTTGGTGAACCTGGTGAAGATCGTGAGCCAGCAGAGCGTCCGCGACTACGCGAAGACCTATCTGCGGCGCCAGCTCGAAGCCACCGCCATCCACGAGTTCTCCATCGTCGTGCCGGGACTGCTCCAGACCGCCGGCTACGCGCGCGGAGCGATGGAAGCCGGACTCGCGGGTGCTCCGAGCCTGATCGGTGACTACGTGCAGGGCCGCCTGGAACGACAGGCCGTCCTCGAACGGCCCGATCCGCCCTGGATGATGACCGTTCTGGACGAGGCCTGCCTACGTCGTGAAACCGGAGGCAGGCAGGCGATGCGGGAGCAGATCGAGCACCTGCTCGCCATGTGCGAGCGCCCCAACGTGAACATCCAGGTGTTTCCCATGCGCGGTGTGCCCGTAGCCGGTTCCTTCGCGCTCCTCACCCTCCCGAAGGGCGAGCGGGGCGCGTACACGGAGGGTTTCAGCACGGGCAGTTACACCGAGGATCGCACCGAGGTCCTGCAGTTTCAGCGGGTCTATGATCTGCTGCAACAGGATGCCCTGAGCGTCCGGGCGTCTCTCGAACTGATGCGTGCCATTGCGAAGGAACACGATGACTGAGACCTCTCCGAACTGGCACAAGAGCACGTACAGCGGCAACACCAACGACGCCTGCGTCGAGGTCGCCGACAACCTCCCCCTCGTCCACGTCCGGGACACCAAGGACCATGCCAAGGGCGAGCTGACCGCCACCCCGGCCGCCTGGTCCGCCTTCACCGCGTTCGCGCGGGCGCACACGGTCTGATCCCTTCCGGTCCACGGGTGCCGGCCGGTCGAAAACCCTTTGCGGCGGGCGGGGTGCGGGCGTCAGGCTCCTCGTCCATGACCAGTCACCCCCCTTCCCCCGCCTCCGTCGCGGACCTGTTCGCCGCCGACGGGCGCCTCAAGGCGATCCCACGCCGGGCCGCCCGCCGCGAGGCGCTGCTCGCGCACCTCGCCGCATCCCTCTTCGAGACCGGCCGCGACTACCGCGAGCCCGAGGTCAACGAGGCGCTGAAGGGCGTGCACGAGGACTTCCCGGCCCTGCGCCGCTACCTCGTGACCGGCGGGTTCCTCTCCCGTACGAAGGACGGCGCCGCCTACCGCCGACAGCAGCGGACCGGCACCCCGGGAGGCGCGATCCCCGCCGTCGCGTGACGGCGGGCGGTCAGGCGTCGGGCAGCAGCCGGACCATGTCGATGCCCGGTCGTACCTTGGCGATGGCGGCGAAGTCGTCGTCCACGTGCAGCAGGGTCAGCCGGTGTCGCTCGGCCGTGAGCGCGATCAGGACGTCCATCGGCGACGGCCCGCGGTGATGTCCGATCGCGAGCAGGTCCCGCTGCACGGCGATGACCTCGGGCCAAGGATCCTCCGGGGCCGGGACCCAGGTGAAGGACTGGTTCAGCATGGTGGTGAACGGCTCGTGGTCGCGGTCGGAGCGCAGCGCCCGCATGAGTTCCGCCTCGACCGGCGGGCAGAGGGAGACCTGGCCACGTGCCACACGGCTCGGCCAGGGATCGCCCACCTGCCGACGCAGGATGCGCCACACGGCCGACGTGTCGGCAAGGTAGTTCACCGGCCGGACCGCTCCTCTTCCTCCAGGAAGTCGAAGTCGAGGAAGTCCTCGGCGTTCTCCTGGAGCCACCGCAGCGCCCGGGCGCGGTCGTCCGCGCTGATCGACGCCGCTATCGTCAGCGCGCGGTTGATGGTGTCCCGCTTGGTCCTGGTGCCGAGCTGTCGCTGCGCGAAGGCGAGTGCCGCTTCGTCGATGTCGATCAGGGTCTTGGACATGAGCGCCTCCGGCAGGTCGTATATCCGGCGGCGCCCAGTATATATCGCCGCCCCCGTCACCGGCCCCGCCGCGCCCCCGAGACCAGGACGGCCGCTCCGGCCAGCCCCACGAGCGTCCCCGCCGCCAGGACCCCGCCGCGCGAGCGCCAGGAGAGGACGGAGCCGATCGAGAGGGCCGAGCCGACCGAGCCGACGCTCGCCCAGGAGCCGATCGAGGCGAACGAGTGGGCGGAGCCGACGGATCCGACGGAGAGGAAGGAGCCCACCGAGCCGATGGAGAGCATCGAACCCACGGAACCGACGGAGAGGAACGAGCCCACCGAGCCGATGGAGAGGAACGAGTCCCGGGACCAGAGGGACAGGGACGGGTTCCCCGGGCGGGAGGAGGGGTGAGAGGCCATGGGGCGATCCTAGGGACGCACCGGGAACGCCGCTCCCCGAACGCACCTCGTCACGAAAGCCCCGCCCCGAAGGCCCTTTGACCGGGTGAACGCGCCGGGTTACGTTGCCGGTACAGCCCGAAAGGCCCTGACCAGGCCGTTTCCGGGGCTGCACGTCGACCTGCGTACGGGGGAGTGGAAGCGGATGCGAGCGGAAGAAGGAAGCGTTCCGGCGACGGTGCCGGAGGGCGGCGCGGGGGAGGGCGGCACGGCGGACGCGGAGAAGCCGAACTGGTACGTGACGGGCCTGCTCGCCGCGATCGCGTGCGCCGTGCTGAGGCTCGGCGGGGTCTGGTCCTGGTGGGCCCTCCTGTGGGCCCCGCTGCTCCTGTTCGCCGTCGCGCTCGGGGCCCACGACTGGCGTCTCATGGCCCGCCACCGTCCACGCCTCGGCGCCTACGAACGGTTCGTGCTCGTCACCGCCCACCTCGGCGTCGCCGTCGCGGTCGCACGGATCGTCACCAGGTAGTGCGCCCGCGCCCCGGCCGGAGGACGGGGACGCCCGGTCACTGCGCGGCGCCCTCCTGCTGCTGGGCGTTCCGCAGGGCCTCGCGCGCCGTGTCGCGGTCGGTGGTGGCCCGGTGGGCCGCGTCCAGCAGCAGGGTGTAGAAGACGCTGTCGCGAGGGGTCTCCCACATGTGGAGGTAGATCAGCATCTGGTTGAGGACGGTGTCGTACTCGACGAGGGTCGCGGAGGCGTCCCCGGCCGCCCGCTCCCAGGTGAGCACCGTGTCCCGCTCCGCGTCGCTCAGCTTTCCCGCCCTGTGGTAGTTGGTCGCGTACTTCTCGAGCTTGCCCGCCCCGCCGCCGTACTCCACCTTCTCCCTCAGGAGGGAGTACTGGTTCTCGTTGAAGAGGTCCGACTCCTTCGCCAGCGCGTCGGCCAGGGACTTCAGCGTCGCCTTGCGGGCCCTCGCGATCTCCCCCACGGCCTCCGGGGTGGAGGTGTAGGGGGCCAGCAGCATGGCGTCCGTGGCCGCGTAGGCCCGGTGCGCCGCGACGTGGGTGAGTTCGTGGGCCATGTGCCCGAGGAGGAAGGAGGTTCCCCCGCGCGCCTGGGTGTCCACGTTGAAGGTGTAGCGCCGGTCGGGTCCCGCGCCGCTCCGGTAGGGCGGGGCCGCCGTCATGCCGAGGGACGAGATCGGCCGGATGAAGTCGACCGCATCCGCCAGCGGCAGGATCTCCTCCAGCACCCGGCGCGTGACGGCCGGCAGCAGCGGGTCGCCCCGCATCTCCTCCAGCTTTCCGACGAAGGTGCGCATGAGGGAGTCGAACCCGCCGACGGTGAGCATGCGGGCGGTGGCCTGCGCCTCGCCCGGGATGTTCAGGCGGTTCATGTGGTCGGCGAACGTCGCGTTCCGGCCGCCCGGCCCCATGAGCTTGTCCGCGTGGGCCAGCAGCTCCCGGAAGACCCGGGCGACCTCCGCGTCGGAGTCCGCCGTGCCGTCGGTCCGCGCGCGGGGGAGTTCCTTCGGCACGGTCTCCAGCAGCCCCAGTTCGGCGGCGGCCTCGCCGCGCAGCTTCTCCACCCCGGCGTACCGCGGCGACGCCTCCCTCCCCTCCATGTACGTCCGGCACAGATCGACGAGCCGGGTGAGCGCCGCCAGCTGCGCCGCCAGGTCGCGGCCGAGCGAGTTGTACTCCTCCAGGCCCCGGTCGACCTCCGTGACGGTCGACCTGCCGCGGACCTTGCCGGGGACGGACGTCTCCTCCTTGAACTCCTCGGGGGTCATCATCCGTTGGACCGACGGGGACGGGGCGGCGGGGCGCGCCTCCCGGTGGTCCGGTTCCTGCGGTACCGCCCTGTCCGGTGCCGGACGCGACATCACCCGGGTCGCGTTCGCCTCGGCCTCGCGCTCGTACCGGTCGGAGGGGTCGCTGATCCGCAGCCCGCCGCCGTCGTCGGTGCCCGCGACGGGTCCCCGGCGCTGCTGGATGACGTGGGTCAGTTCGTGGGCGAGGGTGTGCCGGTCGCCGCCGCCGTCCCCGATGACGACGTGACTGCCGGACGTGTACGCGCGGGCGCCGACCTCGGCCGCCGACGCCCTCGCGGCGCCGTCGTCGTGGACGCGGACGTCGGAGAAGTCCGCGCCGAGCCGGGCCTCCATGTCGGCGCGCGTGGCGTCGTCCAGCGGGCGCCCGGGGGTGCGCAGGACGTCGTGGACGGCGGAGCGCTGTACGGCCGCGGGCTGTTGTACGGCCGTGGACCGCTGCACGGCCGCGGACTGCTGTACGGCCGTGGACCGCTGTACGGCCGCGGACTGCTGCACGGCTGCGGACCGCTGTACGGCCTCGGACCGCTGTACGGCCTCGGGCCGTTCGGCCCCCGTCGCCCCCTGGTGGCCGCAGCCCGCCCCGTGCCGGTGCTCCTCCCGGGCCCAGGAGTGGCCGGCTCGGCGGAGCAGTTGGACGACGGCCTCGTTCCCGGCGCTCCCCTGGAGGGCGAGGAGTTCCCGGGCGCGCGCGGTCCCGGCGGTGTCGGAGGCGGTGGCGCGCGTCGGCGCGCGGCCGGTTCCGGCGGCGGGCTCTCGGGCGTTCTCGTGGGCTCGCATGGGACCTCTTCGCGCGGGGACATGGCCGTTCGTGGCACCTCGGTGCACCTCGGTACCTGGATACAAGGCGGCCGCGGCCCGTGGCCAGGTACCCGGGGGCAGCCGGGGCTGCCCGTAGGGGCAGACCCCGGTGCGTCAGGGGGCCTCCGTGCTCCGCACCGCGCTCCGGAACGTGCGCCGGTACGTGTCCGGCGGCACCCCCAGCGCGTTGTGGAAGTGGCGGCGCAGGGTCGTCGCCGTGCCCATGCCCGTGCGGGCGGCGACGAGTTCGACGCTGTCGTCCGTGGTCTCCAGGAGTTCCTGGGCCCGGTGGATGCGCTGGGTGTGCAGCCAGCGCAGCGGGGTCGTACCGGTGGTGGCGGTGAAGCGCCGGGTCAGGGTCCGGGTGCTCATGTTCATCCGGCGGGCGAGGTCGGGGACCGTCAGGGGCTCGTCGAGCCGGGCGCCCGCCCAGGCGAGGAGGTCCGCGAAGGCGTCGGCGGTCTCGGCGGACGTCGGCGCGGCGACGTACTGCGCCTGGCCGCCCGCGCGGCGGGCCGGGACCAGGAGGCGGCGGGCCAGCTCGGCGGCGACGGCGGCCCCGTGGTCGGCGCCGACCAGGTGCAGGCACAGGTCCATCCCGGCGGCCTTGCCCGCCGAGGTCAGGACGTTGCCGTCCTCGACGTAGAGGACGTCCGGTTCGACCTCGACCCGGGGGTGACGGGCCGCCAGGTCCTCGGTGTGCGCCCAGTGGGTGGTGGCGCGCCGGCCGTCCAGGACGCCCGCGGCCGCCAGGACGAACGCCCCCGTGCACAGCGACACGATCCGCGCGCCCCGCGCGTGCGCCGTGCGCACGGCCTCCAGGAGGTCGGCGGGCGGGGCGGCGTCGACGTCGGAGCAGGACGGGACGATCACGGTGTCCGCGGCGGCGAGGGCGTCGAGGCCGTGCGGGGCGTCGATCCGGAGCCAGCCGCCGACCCGGGCGGCGGCGGTGTCCCGCGCCGCGCAGACCTTGAAGTCGTACCAGCGCCCGGTGATCCCCCGGTCCACACCGAACACCTCGCAGGCCGCCGCGGTCTCGAAGAGCATCGTCCCGTCGTGGACCGCCAGCGCCACAGAAGTCATGCGGGGAGTGTACGGAGCGGGGACCCGTGCCTCGGAGCCGCTGTACGGAGCCGGAGCCCGGGCCCGGAGGTGCCGTACGGAGCCGGGGCTCCGGAACCGCTGCATGGAGCCGGGGAGCCGTATGCCCGTGTACGGGCCCGGGCCCAGGCCCGTACACGGACCCAGGCCGAGGAGCCGTACTCCCGTGCCCCCGTCGCCCGCCCCCTCCCTCGTACGCCCAAGGGGCCGATCCCGTACGCCCACGGGACCGACCTCGTACGCCCAAGGGGCCGACCCCATACGCCCACGGGACCGACCTCGTACGCCCAAGGGGCCGACCCCATACGCCCACGGGACCGACCCCGTACGCCCAAGAGGCCGACCCCGTACGCCTCCCCGCCCCCTCAGCCCTCCGCCGCCCTGAACCCCCGCAGCCGCAGGCTGTTGCCGACCACGAAGACCGACGAGAAGGCCATGGCCGCGCCCGCGATCATCGGGTTGAGCAGGCCGGCCGCGGCGAGCGGCAGCGCCGCCACGTTGTAGGCGAAGGCCCAGAAGAGGTTCGAGCGGATCGTGCCGAGGGTCCGGCGGGAGAGCCGGATCGCGTCGGCCGCCGCCCGCAGGTCCCCCCGTACGAGGGTCAGGTCGCCGGCCTCGATGGCGGCGTCCGTGCCCGTGCCCATCGCCAGGCCCAGGTCGGCCTGGGCGAGCGCGGCGGCGTCGTTCACGCCGTCGCCGACCATGGCGACCGAACGGCCCTCCTCCTGGAGGCTCATGACGACGTCGACCTTGTCCTGCGGCATGACCTCCGCGATCACCTCGTCGATGCCGACCTCGTCGGCGACCGCCTCCGCGACCGCCCGGTTGTCGCCGGTGAGCAGGATCGGGGTGAGGCCGAGCCCGCGCAGCCGCCGGATCGCCTCGGCGCTGGTGTCCTTGACGGCGTCCGCGACCTCCAGGACCGCGCGCGCCTCCCCGTCCCAGGCGACCGTGACGGCGGTCCGCCCCGCCGCCTCGGCCGCGCCCTTCGCCGCCTTGAGGCCGGCCGGGAGGGTCATCGCCCACTCCTCCAGGAGCTTCTCGCGGCCGACGAGGACCGCGTGGCCCTCGACCACGCCCTGCACGCCGAGGCCGGGGACGTTCGCGAAGTCCTCGGGCACGGGCAGGGTGCCGACCCGGTCGGCCGCGCCGGTGGCGACCGCCCGGGCGATCGGGTGCTCGGAGGAGTGCTCCAGGGCGCCCGCGAGCCGCAGCGCGTCCTTCTCGTCCACGTCGTCGGCGGTGTGGACCGCGAGGAGGGTCATCCGGCCGGTGGTGACGGTGCCGGTCTTGTCCAGGACGATCGTGTCGACCCGGCGGGTGGTCTCCAGGACCTCGGGGCCCTTGATGAGGATGCCGAGCTGCGCGCCGCGCCCGGTCCCGACCATGAGGGCGGTGGGGGTGGCCAGCCCCAGGGCGCACGGGCAGGCGATGATCAGGACGGCGACGGCGGCGGTGAACGCGGCGGTGAGGCCCTGCCCGCTGCCGAGCCAGAAGCCGAGGGTGCCGAGGGCGAGCGCGATGACGACCGGCACGAAGACGGCCGAGATGCGGTCGGCGAGGCGCTGGGCGGCGGCCTTGCCGTTCTGCGCGTCCTCGACCAGCTTCGCCATCCGGGCGAGCTGGGTGTCGGAGCCGACGCGGGTGGCCTCGACCACGAGCCGGCCGCCGGCGTTCAGGGTGGCGCCGGTGACGGCGTCCCCGACGCCGACCTCGACCGGGACGGACTCGCCGGTGAGCATGGAGGCGTCCACGGCGGACGAGCCCTCGACCACGGTGCCGTCGGTGGCGATCTTCTCGCCGGGGCGGACCAGGAAGCGGTCCCCGACCCGGAGCCCGGCGGTCGGTACGGTGACCTCCCGGCCGTCCTTCAGGACGGTGACCTCCTTGGCGCCCAGCCGCATCAGGGCCTTGAGGGCGGCGCCCGCCTTCCGCTTGGAGCGGGCCTCGAAGTACCGGCCGGCCAGGATGAAGGCGGTGACGCCCGCGGCGGCCTCCAGGTAGATGTTCCCGGCGCCGTCGGTGCGGGCGATCGTGAACTCGAAGGGGTGCGTCATGCCGGGCGTGCCGGCGGTGCCGAAGAACAGCGCCCACAGCGACCACAGGAACGCGGCACCCGTACCGACCGAGATCAGGGTGTCCATGGTGGCCGCGCCGTGCTTGGCGTTGGTCCAGGCGGCCCTGTGGAAGGGCCAGGCGGCGTAGACGACGACCGGCGCGGCGAGCGTGAGGCTCAGCCACTGCCAGTACTCGAACTGCAGGGCCGGGACCATGGCCATCGCGATGACGGGGACGGCGAGGACGACGGCGGTGACGAGCCGCTGCCGGAGGGGCCGCAGCTCCTCGTCGGCCCGCTCCTCCTCGGCCCGCTCCTCGTCGGCGTCGTGGGCGTCGGCGGCCCCGTCCCCCGGGGGTTCGGGTTCGGCGGCGGTGTAGCCGGTGGCCTCGACGGTGGCGATGAGGTCGGCGACGCCGACGCCCGCGTCGAAGGTGACCTTCGCCTTCTCGGTGGCGTAGTTGACGGTGGCCTCGACCCCGTCCATGCGGTTGAGCTTCTTCTCGATGCGGGCCGCGCACGAGGCGCAGGTCATGCCGCCGATGGCGAGCTCGACCTGAGCCGTGCCGGATGTCGTCGTTGCCATGGGCTCTGCTCCTCGTGGGGTACGGGGTGGACGAGGTGTACGGGTCCGGGGCCGGGGTCCGGGCGGGGCGGCCCCGGCGGCCGGAGCGGGCGGTGGACCGGGGCCGGTCAGACGCGGCCGGTCAGCTCGTAGCCGCGTCGTCGACGGCCGCGGCGATCGCGGCGTCGTCGGGCGCGGCGCCGGTGGTCACGGTCACCAGGCCGCCGGCGACGGCCGTACCGCCCGCACCATCGGTGCCGTCCGTGCCGTCCGTGCCGGTCGAACAGCCGTGGTCGGGGGTGCAGCAGGAGCCCATGACTTCCTCCTCCGTCTCTGTCGTTCTCTGTCGCGGGATACCCTAGGGGGGTACCTTCCCATGCCTCCATGTATACCCCCCGCCCGTATCAGGGGCAAGCGGATCACGGGTTTGATTTAATACCCCCCAGGGGTATGGTGAAGTGTATCGGGCGGTTCCTTGCGTACCCGTCCGCGCCACCCACGGACGACCTATGGGAGAGCAGCCATGAACACCGGTGTGAAGATCGCCGCCTTTGCCGCCGTGCTCGCCGCGACCTTCGGGGCCGCGTACGGGGTCGGTGCGGCCGTCGGCCCCTTCGACGCTCCCGCGAAGGCCCCGGCGGTCGACGGACCCGCGGTCCCCGGGGGCGAGGGGGGCACGGTCCACGAGGGTGGAGGGCACGCGGGCCACGAGGGTGGAGGGCACGCGGGACACGGAGGCTGAGGCGCGGACGGCGGTCCCCGCGGTACGGGCGGCCGGTTCCGGGGTAGCCGTTTCCGCAGATGGTGAGGCCGAGCACGGTGCGGGCGGCCGCGAGCACGGCTAGGCTGGTCATTGGACTAGACCTATAGCCGTCATTCATGGAGGAATGGGCTTCGATGAGCAACCGTGCAGTCCTTGAGGTGATCGCCCTCGACGAGCAGGACGCGGTCGCCGCCCAGACCGGCGGCGCCGACCGGCTCGAACTCGTCACCGACATGGCGGCGGACGGGCTCACCCCGTCCGGGGCCGGGTTCGCCGCGATCCGCGCCGCCGTCGACATCCCGCTGCGCGTGATGCTCCGGCTCACCGACGGTTTCTCGGCGGGCGGCCCCGAGGGCGTCGACGCCCTCGTGACGCGCGCCGCCGACCTCCGGGAGGCGGGCGCGGACGAGTTCGTCCTCGGCTTCCTCACCCCCGACGGCGAACCGGACCTGGTCGCCGTCGAGCGGCTGATCGCCGTCCTCGACGGCTGCCGCTGGACCTTCCACCGGGCGATCGACCGCGCCGCCGACCGCGACGGCCTGCGCAAGGGCCTCGCGGACCTGCCCGGCCTCGACACCTACCTCACGGCCGGCTCCGCCACCGGCGTCGACGACGGCCTCGCCACCCTCAAGGCCGAGGCCGCCCGGGCGGGCGAGCCCGGCTACGAGGCCCGCATCCTCGTCGGCGGCGGCCTCCGCCTCGACCACCTCCCCGAACTGCGCGCGGCCGGCCTCGACGCCTTCCACATCGGCGGCGCGGCCCGTCCCGAGGGCTGGACGGCCCCGGTCTCGGCCGACGCGGTCCGCACGTGGCGCGAGGCGGTGGACGCGCCCCTGGGGTCCTGACGGACGGGGCCCGACGGGCCGGGGCGCGACCGTAAACCCCCGGCCCGGCCCAACTCGGCCCGGCCCAGCCCAACCCGTCCCGGCACCGGAAACGCGCGGGAAAAACCCATCGCCCCCGCCGCACGCGGACGACTAGCCTCGCCCGCATGTCCGCCTCCCACGCCGCCTCCCCCGCCGTCGGCACCGCCCTCGTCCGGCGTCTGGTCGCCGCGCAGTTCCCCGCGTGGGCGCACCTGCCCGTGCGGGCCGTGGACTCGGCGGGGACGGACAACGCCATGTTCCGGCTCGGGGACGACCTCGCCGTACGCCTGCCGAAGGCCGAGTGGGCCGAGGGGCAGGCCGAGAAGGAGCGGTACTGGCTGCCGCGCCTCGCCCCGCACCTGACGCTCCCCGTCCCCGAGCCCGTCGGACACGGCGTACCGGGGGAGGGCTTCGGCCGGCCCTGGACGGTGTACCGGTGGCTCGACGGGGACGACGCGTACAACGCCCCGATCACCGATCCCGCCCACGCCGCCGTCGAGCTGGGCCGCTTCGGCGTCTCCCTGCGCGCGGTGGACGCGACCGGCGGCCCGAGGTCCTTCCGGGGCGGCCCGGTCACCGGCTGGGAGGAGGGCGCCATGCTCCCGGCGATCGCGGCCCTCGGCGGGGACGGCACGCTCGACGCCGCCGCTGTCACGGAAGCCTGGGAAGCGGTGCTCCGCCTCCCGCAATGGCGGGGCGCACCCGTCTGGGTCCACGCCGACCTGCTCCCCGGCAACCTCCTCACCCGCGACGGACGCCTGCACGCCGTCATCGACTTCGGCGGCCTCGGCACGGGCGACCCGGCCTGCGACATGATGGCCGCCTGGTCGCTCCTCACCGCCGACACCCGCCCCCTCTTCCGCGAGGCCTCCCGCGTGGACGACGCCACCTGGGCCCGGGGCCGCGGCTGGGCCCTGTGCTGGGGCGTCGTCACCGAGGCGTACTACCGGGAGAAGAACCCGGTCCTGGCGACGGTCGCCCGCCGCACCCGGACCGAGGCCCTGGCGGACTTCCCCTAGCGGACGGTCACGCCTCCCCCAACTGCTCCGGAACGGGAGCGGAGTGAACCACCGTCAGGCCCGACACGGCACGCGTCAGCGCCACGTACAGGCGACGCAGGCCCGTCCGCCCGTCGGGTTCGCCGTCGACGACCGCCGCCGGCTCGTCCAGGACCACGTAGTCGTACTCCAGACCCTTCGCGAGCGACGCCGGGACCAGGGTCAGACGGGACTCGGCCGTCGTCTCCTCGCCGGGCGAGAGGTGCGCGAGGCCCGCCTCCGCCAGCGCCTCCGCGAGCGGCGCGATCCGCGCGTCGGCGGCGATCAGACCGATCGAGCCCTCGTGCCCCAGCGCCTCGACGCAGGCCGCGACCACGGCGGCGTCCAGGTCCTCCGCGCGACTGTGCCGGATCTCCAGCGACCCCGGGTTCTCCCGCACCGACTCCACCGGCGCGAGCCCCGGCGACATGTGCGGAAGCAGCCGCGAGGCGTACGCGATGACCTCGCGCGGCACGCGGAAGCCGGCCGTCAGCTCCTCGACCACCGCCTCCGGCTTCCCCAGGTGCCCGAGCGCCTGCGCCCAGCTCTCCGTCGCCCACGGCGTGGTCCCCTGCGCCAGGTCGCCGAGGACGGTGGCCGAACCGGTCGTGCAGCGCCGCCCCACCGCCCGGTACTGCATGGGGGACAGGTCCTGCGCCTCGTCCAGGACCACGTGCCCGAGCGAGTGCGTCCGCTCCACCAGGTCCTTCGCCTCGTCCACGAGCACCGCGTCCGCCGCCGACCACTTCGCCGTCCTCACGCTCCGGCCCGGCTTCTCCCACAGCAGCAGCTTCTGCTCGTCCTCCGTCAGCACCCCCTCGGCGTGCTCCGCCAGGAACTCCGCGTCGCTCAGCAGCCGCAGCACCAGCTTCGCCGGGTCCACCGGCGGCCAGCACTCCTTCACGACCGCCTTCACCGCCGCGTTGCGCGCCACCGCGTTCTGCACCCGGTCGTCCGGCGCCTCGCCCGCCTGCTCCATCCGTACGAGCACGGCGTGCGCGATCCGCTGCGGAAGCGCCTCGCGGGCCGCCCCGTACCGGATGTCCCGGTCCAGCAGCTCCCGCACGATCTCCTCGATCTCGTACGCCGGGACCCGCCAGCGGCGCGAGCCGCGCACCACCATCAGGGACTCCTC
Source organism: Streptomyces bikiniensis (assembly GCF_000716625.1). NCBI lineage: Bacteria > Bacillati > Actinomycetota > Actinomycetes > Kitasatosporales > Streptomycetaceae > Streptomyces > Streptomyces bikiniensis. The sequence continues at coordinate 12,621 of NZ_JNXJ01000076.1, forward strand.
CGGCAGCCTCACGTGCGAGCGGACCGCCCGCCGCAGCACCTCCGCCATCCGGGCGTCGCCCTTCACGACCGCCGTCGCCGCCGCGTCCGTCCCGCGCACCTCGACGTGCGCCACGAGATCGTCCACCGTCGCCTGCTTGACCTCCAACTCTCCGAGCGCGGGAAGGACCTGCTCGATGTACTGGAGGAAGGAGCGGTTCGGCCCGACGACCAGGGTCCCGGTGCGGGCCAGCCGCTCCCGGTGCGCGTAGAGGAGGTACGCGACGCGGTGCAGGCCCACGGCCGTCTTGCCGGTCCCGGGCCCTCCCTGCACGCACACCGACCCCGACAGGTCGGACCGGACGATCTCGTCCTGCTCGGGCTGGATCGTCGCCACGATGTCCCGCATGGGACCCACGCGCGGCCGCTCGATCTCCGCCTGGAGCAGCCGGCTCGTGCGCTCCAGCTCCTCCGGGTCGGACAGGTGCTCGTCCTCGTACGCCGTGAGCTCGCCGCCCGTGTAGCCGAAGCGGCGCCGCAGCCCCACGTCCTGCGTGTCCTTGCGCGAGGCCCGGTAGAACGGCTGCGACACCGGGGCGCGCCAGTCGATCACCATCGGATCGCCGTCGGCGTCGTGCACGTGCCGCCGCCCGATGTAGAACCGCTGCCCCTCCTGCGCGGTGTGCAGGTAGTCGAGCCGCCCGAAGAAGAGCGGTGTCCCGGCCAGGTCGGCCAGCGCCTTGATCCGGTCCTCGATCTGCCGCTCCAGGACGACCGCGTTCACCCAGTTCGCGGTGACGTCCTTGATGTCGAGCGCCTGCACGTCCTCGCGCATCGCGCGCAGGGCGGCGCGGGAGGCGGCCAGATGGGCGCGCTCGCGCGCGAGCGGATCGTCGGCGGACGACGGCTGGTCGACTTCGGGTACGGACACGGACACGACGGAGCCTCCGGGGCGGATGCGCGGACACGGCGAAGTGGCCGCCGGTTTCCGACCGGGCGGCGGCTCTCCACGGGGGAGGCGGGGAAGCTGGCGAGTGTAGACCCTGGGGGCGGGAGGCGGCGAATGGATTCCGCCCGTCTCCATCCCGTAGGGGACGAGGTCGCTCTCACGTCGGACCCCCGGCCCGTCCCGGACGGGACCTCAGACCGATGTGTTCGCAATGTCCGGATTCCATGATGGAAACATGTCCGCGACGACCTTCACCCTCGTGACCACCGCCCCCCGCCTCCACCGCGTGGGCCTCGCCCTCCGCGCGATACGCGCCTTCGGCGGCGCCGCGGCCGGAGTCGTCCTGCTCGGCGACTACGGCCCGCCGGAGGCGGGGGTGCGAGACCCCCGCCCGAGGTACGCGCCCGAGCGCACGTCCACCTGAGTACGGGCCCCGCCCGGCTGAGTACGGCGACGCCTGACGCGCCCCGGCGCCCCTTGATGTGATCGGCCCATGACGACGCCGACGCCGACGCACCCCGCAGCCGACCTCCCCGCCCCCACCGACCTCCCCGCCCCCACCG
>NZ_JNXJ01000077.1:0-13214 GCF_000716625.1 Streptomyces bikiniensis
CAGGTCATCCGGGACAAGATCAGCACGCACCCGGACACCCTGCCGACCAAGATCACCGAGCACAAGACCCACGGCTCATCTCATTCTGAAACGATCAGTTAGCCCGGGCGCTGACCTGCGCGGTGCGGGCAGCCCACCATCCCCCGCACCGCACCCCCAGGAGCCCGCCGGCGCGGCACGGCGCCGTCCTTGAGGGCTGCCGGACCGACACTGTGGTTGGGCCCCGGTTCGGCAGCCCCATCAGTCTGCCGCCCGGGCCGGGGTCGCGCACCAGGAGGCGTCCGACGGCATGAAGGCCCTGACCGCTCGGGACAGGTCAGGGCCTTCGCATCTCGTAGGGAAGCTGACGCGGCCCCGACGCCAGAGCGCGGAATCGAAGGGCCGCGGACTGCACCGGCCCGACGTGGGGCGTCCAGACCAGCGCACGCGTCGAGGAGCCCAACGCCCGGCCAGCGCCCAAGGACGCGGTCCGCGTTAACACGCCGGCGCCTCCTGCCTGGGAGGATGCTGCTCATGCAGCCGCTGCCGATCCCCTGTCCCGCCGACCTGGTTCCGGACGCCACCGGTCAGGACGCCTTCACCGCCGCGTACCGGCAGGCCCAGCAGCAGCGGGCGGTGTTCGTCGCCGTGGAGAGCCAGGGGTCCCGGTGGGCGGTGAAGGCTGACGTGCTCACCGCGCCCCACCACACCATCGACACCAAGGCATACGAGGCGGTGTGCGAGGCCGTCATCCACCTGATCGGCACCCGGCAGGTCCGCCCCGACTCCTCGGCCGGCCCGGTGTACTTCGTGCTGCACGACGTGGACGGCGAGGGCCGTGCCCGTGAACTGGCCGCGGCCCTGCACGCCGCCCTCTATGGCGATCCCGAGCCTTTGGTGAGTTGCTTGCGCAGCTCGTAGAGCATCTCGGGGCTGCCGATGCGGACCAGCTGCTCCACCAGCCGGTCGATCAGGGCATCGTCCCCGCAGCTCACCGCGTCGACCACCCCGGCGATGATCTCGCGCACCCCGGGCGGCAGTGGTTCCTCGGTTACGGCCGTATGGCCGCCTCCGGCTCGGCGTCTGTGCTCTCCGGAATGTCTTCGCGGTGGAGAAAGGCGCCCAGGAGGTCGCCGACGGGGTGGTCGGCCTCCAGCGGGTGGCGCAGCGCGACGCTGGGGTCGATGGTGTAGCGGTTGCGGCGGCCCACCCGGGTCCGGGTCAGGTACCCGGCCGCTTCCAGGTCCGCGACGATGATCTGCACCGCCCGCTCGGTGATGCCGATGCCGGCGGCGACGTCCCGCAGCCGCACCTCGGGGTCGCGGGCGATCCACAGCAGCACCCGTGCGTGATTGGTCAGGAACGTCCACTGGTCGCCGCGTGCCGATGAGCTACTCATGACCTCCATCATACGAAGTCCGGTTCGCATATCCACCCCCTCGTGCGAACCTTTATTAGCGAAAAAATATTCGCGTAACTGTTGACGCATGTTGGGTGCGGGGGTGACGCTGGAGGGGATTCCTCCTGTTAAGGAAGGCGGGTAGGCGCCATGACCCGACTGTTCTCCCACCCCCACCGAGACCGTGCTCCCCGCGTCGCGCGGGCGGGTCTGGTCCAGCCGGTGGCGGCGGTGCTGACCGACCGCCTCGACGATGTCGCGGTGGCCGAGGCCGCCGCCCGCATCGCGCTGGCCCGCCGGGTGCCGCTGCTGCTGATCGCCGTGATGCCCCCGCACATGCACTGCTCCGCCGGTCCGGCCTCCCCCTCGGTGCGGGCGGTCCTGGCCCGGGTCATGCCCAAGGTCGGCCCGCACGCCACCGGCTACATCCCCGAGGTCTTCCACCTGCCCATCGGCAGGAGTTCGCGGCTGGCGGCGGCGAAGGAACTGCTGGCACTGGCCTCCCGCCACCGGGCCCCGGATGTGCTGGCCGCCCGCCGCGGCCCGCACGGACTCGACGCACACGCCCTCATTGAGGCCGCAGCCCTGCGCGGCGGCCCGTTCGTCCATGCCGTCGCCCCCGCCGCCTGGGTGCCCCTGCGATCGTCGGCGCCATGACCGCGCCGTCCGCTGGCGTCCTGCTGTCCGGCTTCTGGAGAGGAAACGTTTCGCGATGAATGACCTGTCGTTCCCGGTCCCGTTGTGGGTGTGGGCCGCGGTCACCGTCGGCATCTGCGTGATGCTCGCCGTCGACCTGATCGCCCACCGAGACAACCACATCATCGGCTTCCGCGAGGCCGCGATCTGGAGCTCGATCTGGATCGCCATCGATCTCGGCTTCGGCCTGATCCTGCTGGCGTGGCAGGGCGGGGAGGTGTCCTCCACCTACTACGCCGGCTACCTGATCGAAAAGGCCCTGTCGATCGACAACGTCTTCGTCTTCGCGCTGGTCTTCTCCTTCTTCGCCGTCCCCGACGCCTACCAGCACAAGGTCCTCTTCTGGGGCGTCCTCGGCGCCCTGGCCGCACGGCTGGTGTTCATCTTCGTCGGCGCCGAACTGCTCCAGGTGTTCTTCTGGACCGCCTACGTCTTCGGCGCGTTCCTGATCTGGACCGGCTGGAAGATGGCCGTCTCCAAGGACGAAGAGGTCCACCCCGACCGCAACCCGGTCGTCCGCCTGGTCAAGAAGCTCATCCCCACCGACCCCAAGTTCCACGGCGACAAGTTCTTCATCCGCCGCAACGGCAAGAAGATCGCGACGCTGCTGTTCGTGGTCCTGGTCGCGGTCGAGGCCACCGACCTGATCTTCGCCGTCGACTCCGTCGCCGCTGTCCTCGCGATCACCACCAACACCTTCCTGGTATGGACCGCTAACGCCTTCGCTGTCCTGGGCCTGCGCAGCCTGTACTTCTGCCTCGCCGGGCTGCTGCGCCGCTTCGCCTACCTCCACTACGGCCTCGCGGTCCTCCTCGCCTTCGCCGGCGTCAAGCTCATCCTGTCCGAGACCCCCGTCGGCAAGCTCCCCATCCCCCTTACCCTCGGTGTCATCGCCGCCACCATCACCGTCTCCATCGCCTGGTCCCTGATCGCCACCCGCAACCAGCCCGCCGACACCGCCGACGTCCCGGCCACGGCCGGGACCACTCCCGCCGACGGCCGCGGTGACGAGACAACCCCCGGACCGGACCAGCCCGCAGCCCGCGGCACGCACGGAAAGGAATCGCCATGACCACGACCCACACCCCCCGGCCCGCCCACACGTCACCGGCCGAGGTGCACGACTACCCCTTCACCCTCCGCGGCGACGGGCCCGTGCTGGCCCTGTTCACCCGCTCCCGCGCCGATCAGGCCGTGGCCGCCCGGGCCGCCGACCACGCCGCCCGCACCGGGCACCCGGCGACCTTCGCGGCCGTCGTCCGCAGCACCGGCTTCAGCATCAACGCCCTGCTCCACCAGGCCCGCGGCCGCCGCATCCGCGCCGAAGCCGACGCGATCCTGGCCGCCGTACTGCCCGTCATCGCCCGCGCCGGACCGGTCAGGACCGCCACCCTGGTCGTGCCCGCCCGCATCAACCCCTACCAGGCCCTGCCCGCAGACCGGGTGGAACGGCTCGCCGGCCGTACCGGCGCCGACGTCGTCCTCAGCCCGGTGCCCCTGACCGGATACACCTCACCCATCACCCGGGAGCTGAACCGCATCACCGACCCGCACTCCAGAAGCCACACCAGAGCAGCCGACCCCTGACACCGAAGTACTCACGACGCAGGCCCCGGCCAGTTGGCCGGGGCCTGCCCGTGTTCAAGATCAATCTCAGCGCCAACCACGGTTCGATTGGTCCCGACGCCGTAACCGAACAACGACACTCACCGGTCCAGGATGCGCAGCCCGGGCCACTGACGCTTCTGGTGTCGGAACCACTGACACTTCCGCGTCGGCCGACACCATCCGTAATGGGATCCTGACGGGCAATTTGACTCCTGATTAGGCGTAATGGAAACCTTACGAACATGACGACCAATCAATTCGACGGGCACCGGTTCAGCACTCTGGACGTGGTCGAACAGAACGGCCCCGACTCCACCGACCTTGAGCTCGTGGCTTACACCGCTTCATGCAGCTGCGGCTGGAAGGGGTCATCCGTCTCTCCCGGCATGGAGGGCAAGGGAGGCTACAACGGTCCTGTCGCCCACGGGATCACCCTCGGGGAAGAGGAGGAGGCCGAGCTCGCCGCGGAAAAGGAGTGGCTGGAGGAGCACATCGATGGCATCTCCCACACCCTCCTCCCCCCGGCCCTCGCCGATCAGATCCGTTCTCTCGGAGAACAGATCGACGCCTTGATCGAGGCCGACAAGCCCATGAACGCCCTCTCCGCCATCCGGCTGTCCGGAGGCTACTTCTCCCGCCAAGCCCGCGACGCAGCCCTCCGCGCGAGCTACCTGGACCACTCCTGGGCCCAGATCGGCGAAGCCCTCGGCATCTCCAAGCAAGCTGCCTGGGAGCGGTACGGGAAGCCTCGTCCAGAGCGAAACCCCGAGTAGGCGAGCAACCCAAACGGGGGAGGGCTCGACTCGGACAGGGCCGGTGGCCGGGTGCGGGTCGGGTGCGTACTCTCGGAACGCGAAGAGCCCCCTGGCACTTGCTTTGCCAGGGGGCTCTTCTGCTGTCCGGACGGGCGGTCAGGGACCGGCGATCAGCCAGAGGATGAGGACCGCGTCCAGGTCCGGCGCGTAGCGGTAGACGACCGAGATGCCGCGTCCTCGGGTCTGCTCAGGCAGGAGGTCGATCACGTACGACTCCGAACGCGGATCGGCGTCCGGCAGGCCGCGTGCGGTCTCGGGGTCGGGCTCGTCCTCCAAGTGCCGGCGGACGGACTCGACGGCGGCCTGCTCGGTCGCGGTCAGCTCGGCGAGGATCTTCTCCGCGCTGTCGGACAGGAAGGCTCGGGTCACCGGCCCCCCTCGGCGGCAAGCTTGCGGCGAAGCTCCGCCTCGACGTCGTCGGTCGACCGAGCCAGGGCCTCCATCGCCTCCGGGGTGCAGTGCAGGGTGACCCGGTGCCGGTAGGCCTGGACGATGCCGCGCACGGCGGCCAGGTCATCGAGGTTGGCGGCCGCGAGCTCCTGCTCGAAGGTCTCGGCGTCGCCCGGGAAACCGTGCCTGCGCAGGGCGGTGCGCAGCTCGGTGAGCGTGCCCATAGGGGGCAGGGCCGGGTCGCGGTGCTCGGGCTGGGCGGTCACGGCATCTCCTCGGGTCGGTGCTTCCAGTGTCCTACTCACGCCTACCCCCGATTCCTGTACGCGTCGGGCAGTTCGTAGCCGTGGGTCTTGTCACTCATGGGTTCGGGTCTCCTGTGGAACGGGAGGGGCCGCCCGGTCGGCGGCCCCCAGGTCATCGTGTCGGATGGGTCTGACGGTGTGGGGGCAGATCCGGCCTTGGGGAGTAAGGGTTCAGTGGGCAGCGGTTGGCTGTTCAGTTTGCTGAACAGCTTCCCGGGTCGGGGCGGTCAGCGTTTGATGCGTCCGCGGATGGCGAGGACGGCGAGGGCAAGGAGGGCGGGTTCGAGGATGCGGGAGGTCATCTCGATGTAGGTGCCGGTGGTGGTGAGGTCCTGCCCGCTGGAGCGGAACACCACCGAGTTCAGGGTGACGCTCAGGGCCTTGTCGAAACGTTTGCTGGTGAACCGGTCCTTCACGGGGTTCTTCGGGTCCTGCTTGTCGATGACGAAGGTGACCTTGCCGCCGCCAGCCGGGACGGTGCCGGTGGCCTCCTGTTTCGGAGAGGAGGCGGGCAGGCCGAAGGCCATCAACAGCAGGATCGTGGTGAGCATGGCGGCGGCAAGCCAGCCCAGGGCACGGGAGGCGCGCAGGCCGTAGCCGGAAAGCGCCCAGTACGCCCACAGCAGGCGGCGTTCGGTCTTGGGGGTGCCGGTGCGATCGTGGCGGCGCATCTCGCACTCGCCGTAGTAGAAGTCCGCCGCGCCGGGCTCGTTCTTGCCGTCCTCGAACGCTTTGCGGAGCTGGCGGTAGAGAGCGGCGACGTCGTCGGGGTCGGGGGTGCGGGCGGGGTCGGGGTGGTGCGGGCCGTTGCGCCACCGGCGGGGCTCGGGTGGGGCGCCCGCGGGCGCGGGGGGCTGCCCGGTGCTGTGGGCGCGCCAGTGGTGTTCCTCGGCGAGGGTGCGCCGGCGGGTCCAGCGGATCGGGGCTATGCCGCGGCGGTGGAAGCCGGTGGGGGTGGGGGTGAAGGTGGTGCGGCCTTCAAGGCGGAGCTGGTCGAGGTGGAAGGCGCTGGAGAACAGGCAGTCGGACAGGTCGGTGTCGGTCAGGACCAGGTGGGCGGCGTCCACGCCCTGCACCGAGGTGACCCGCACCCCGTCGGGACCGGTCAGCAGACCCTCGTCCACAGGCGCACCACCAGGGTCGGTGAAGGGGGCGGGATGGGCGGTGAGGGCGACAGGGGCTGCCCATACTGCGTAGCCGAGATCAACCTCGGCCCGCCGTACCCGCACCGTGGCAGTCGACTCCCACCGTGTCCGCACACACGACACCCGGTCCGCAGCGATCTCCAACGTCACCGGCGCCCCGAACACCGCACCCGACAGATCCACCTTTCCCACGCACACCAGAGGCCCCAACCGAGCAGCCGCCAAGAACTGCACCCCGCCGAACCGGGCGCCGCCGGAGAACTGCACCCCGGCGAACCAGACGCCGCCGGAGAACTGCGCCCGGGTGAACCAGGCGCCGCCGGAGAACTGGGCCTTGCCGAACCGGGTGTTTCCGGAGAACTGCACCCCGATGAACCGGGCGCCGCCGGAGAACTGCACCCCGGTGAACCAGACGCTGCCGGAGAACTGCGCCTCGCCGAACCAGGCGCCGCCGGAGAACTGCGCCCGGGTGAACTCGGTGGCGCCGGAGAACTGAGCCCTGCCGAACTCGGCGTCGCCGGAGAACTGCACCCCGGTGAACTCGGCGCCGCCAGAGAACTGGACCCCGGTGAACCAGGCGCCGCCGGAGAACTGCACCCCGGTGAACCAGACGCCGCCGGAGAACTGCGCCCCGGTGAACTCGGCGTGCCCGGAGAACTCGGCCCCGGTGAAATGGGCGGCGCCGGAGAACTGCGCCTCGCCGAACCAGGCGATGCCGGAGAACCGGGCCCCGACGAACCAGGCGTTGCCGGAGAACTGCGCTCCGGCGAACCGGGCATCGCCGGAGAACTGTGCCCCGATGAAGCTGGCGTCGCCGAGGCGAGGGGCGCTGGTGGTGGGATCTGTGAGGGCTCGAAGGAGGCGGTTGAGGAGGTCTTCGGTGAAGGGGGTGCCGCGGTGGTCGATGTCGGCGCCGGGGGCGAGGCCTGCCAGGTAGGTGTCGCGGTGAGTGTCGGCCAGGTGTGCGAGGCAGTCGGTGTGGCCGGGGACGTGGATGCCGCGGCAGCCGATGGGATCGGTGACCGGATCGGCGCCGTGGGCGCAGTGCGGCCAGGGCGGTGCTGCCGACGGGGGCGTGGGTGTGCTCATGGCGAGGACGGCTCCAGGCGGAAGAGGCTCCCGTGCCGGCAGTCGCCGGGACGGGAGACAGAGGTCGGGAATGCGGTGGCGCCGGGTCAGGCGCGCCCGGGACGGAACGGGTTGTACACGGTGTACGGGTCCTGGTCCGTCTCGCCGCGGTGGTGCCGCTCGGCCTGGTAGGCGTCCCAGGCCGCCTCGCCCTGCCGGGTGGAGCGCCACGGCAGGTTCTTCCTGCGGGTGAACTCGGCGTACTCCAGATCCGGCTCGGCAAGCCGACGGCGACGCTCAGCGCGCGGGTCGTCGCCGACACGGGCGCCGGCCAGGTCCTCCACGCTCCGGGCGCGCGCGAGTTCGTCCACGTCGAAGGCGATCCGGCGCAGGATCGCCGAGACCCGGGCGGAGTCCACCACCACGTTCGCACGGTCAGGGAAATCGGCCTCAGAGCGGAGGTTCGCGGCGGGCGGGTAGGACTCGCGGTCCAAATGATCAACCCAGTCGGCGCACTGCCGGATCCAGCCCACCTCGTCCACCAGCCGCTCAGCGACGCTCGCGCGGCCGGAGAGCTCCTCGTCGTCGCTGCCCTCCAGATCCTCCGGCGCCGGCCAGCCCGCCGCCCGGAGCTCACCCAGGACGACGTCCAAGGCGTCCAGATCGGCATCCTTCGTCAGCTGATGCACCCGGCTGGGCGACAGCCCGGCCGCCTCCGCCGCCTTCCGCACCGACACCCCCTCCACCCTGGCCGCCACCAACGCCCAGGCCCGCTCCCGCTCCGCCTGCTCCAACCGCCAGGCGGCCCGGCGCACACGAGCCAGGACACGCCGCTGCCGCCGGACCTTCCCCAGCCAGTCACCCTTCACCCCGCCCAGCCTGCCAGCCCCCGAGCACCCCGCACGGGCCGTTCAACAAACTGAACACCCCACCGTCACCCACGTCGGCCATGCTCCCCGAGGCCGGAACCGCCGCAGGCCTCGCCCGCGCCCGCCGTCCGGCCCGGCGCCGCGGCGCTCCCCGCACCCCACGCCACGTCCGCCGCCCCGCAGTCCACCGTGCCCACCACCCCGCAGGGAGTCTCCGTGACCACCAGCCCCGCCCCCGGCGAGCAGCCCTCCCAGGAAGAGACCGACCGGGCCCAGGCACTCAAGCGGGCCGTCGAGGCCGCGTACCTGGGCGTCCCGGCCGACCAGCCCTCCCCCGCCGCGCAGGCCCCGGCCACAAAGCCGCAGGACCCGGAGGTCGCCCACGGGGTGCTGCTGCTGCGGGCCGCCGACGTGGCCTTGGCCGAGGTCGTCGCCCACCGCCACACCTGGGAATGGCTCGCCGCCCGCGCCGCCGACCACGACCACTTCCGCACCCCTCCGGCCGTCGGCGACCTGCCCGACGGCCGCGTCAGGACCACCATCTCCGGCCGCTCCCTGATCGCCCTGCTCATCGTGCTGTGGAAGATCTGGGAAGCCTCCGGCCTGGACGGCGACTAGGGCGTTTCTTTCCGATCATCGGATCGTTGGTCTGGTTGTGCCGTTGACCGATGCGCAGTGGGCGCGGATAGAACCGTTGTTGCCTGATCGGACGCCGCGACGGGGCGGTCGGTGGCGTGATCACCGCCAGGTGATCGATGCGATCGCCTGGAAGTTCCAGACTGGGTCTCAGTGGGTGCACCTCCCCGCCGAGTACGGCTCGTGGAAGGGCGTCTATACGAGGTTGAGGAACTGGGCCATCGACGGCACCTGGGAACGTGTCTTCACCGCGCTGCTTGCTCAAGCGGATGCCGATGGCGACCTGGACTGGGTCGTCGCGGTCGACTCCACGATTGTGCGCGTTCACCAGAACGGTGCCGGGGCCCGCAAAAGGGGGCTCCGGCCGCTGAGCCCGCCGACCACGCGATCGGACGATCGCGTGGCGGGTTGACCACAAAGGTCCACCTGGCCGCTGACAGCCGTTGTCGTCCGTTGTGCTTCGTACTCACACCCGGCCAGGCCGGAGACGCGCCGGCGTTCGAGCACGTGATGGCTGCCATCCGGGTCCCGCGTCGAATTGGCAGGCCCAGGATCAGGCCCTTTGCCGTGCTGGCGGACAAGGCGTACTCATCGCGAGCCATCCGGGACCATCTGCGCCGACGCGGAGTGCGGGCTGTGATCCCCCAGCCCGCCGACCAGATCGCCAACCGCAAGCGCAAGGGCCGCGGCGGTGGGCGCCCACCCGGATTCGACCGCGATGCCTACAAGCAACGCAACACCGTCGAACGCTGCATCAACCGCCTCAAACAATGGCGCGGCCTGGCCACCCGCTACGAGAAGACCGCCACCGTCTACCGTGCCGGTCTCCTCATCGCCGGCATCTTCCTCTGGTCCGCCCGCTGAAGAGCAGGCAGCTCACGACCGTAGGCACTCTCCCTGTGGATCGAAGCAGACAAGCCCGTGCTCGCGGGCCAGTGCAGCGGCGAACTCGGATACTTCCTCGGCTTTGCCGTAGGACATGACCAGGTACACGATCGGGCCCGATGCCTCGTCGATGACCGGGGACGACGCCCACACGACACTGCGGTCGCCGTCGTCCGGGTATCGCGCGACGAGGGCTTCCACATACGCCACGATGCGCGATGCCGGAGGCACGGCGACATCGTCCGACTCCAGGTAACGCTCGTAGAGCTCGTCATACGTCGAGCTCGCAGCACGGTTGTCGAATGGACGGTCGCCGTCCCACACAGCAAGGTCGTAGCTCACAGCCGCATCGTCGCAGGCAACACTGTCGCCTCCATCAGCAGGCCCTGTGATCTCTCTGTCAGTGATCCTTAAGAGAGCTCCTAGGCGCTGGCCTCCACCGCCTACCAGCGCGCCGCCACCGCCCTGAACGGCGTCACCGGCCAGGGCCGCACCATCCGCATCGTCCTCGACGACGGCCACGGCCAGGACGACGAGCACGACGACGAGGGCGAGGACGGCCAGAGCAAGGGGCCGATGGGCTGGGGCCGCTGAACACCCGCCCCCGCCACCATGAACTCCCGCCCCTCGCCCGTCCGGACCGATCTGGTCTCACGTTAGTGGCCGGCGGATGCCCCTCACGGCCACGGCGCTGATCACGGGATCTGCCGATCGGCGGCGGGCGCGCCCACCGCCGAGACCAGCGCCTCATGGACGTCCGGGTCGATTCGGCGAGTGCGACGGGCAGAGTGCCGAGGGCGACCAGGGCGTTGCCGATGGCCGCCGAGCTCCAGCCGCGCCCGGCCGCGACGTTCGCGAGCTCGTACGCGGCCTCCGCGATCTGGTCGGCCTGTTCCCCGATACCGGACCACATTCCGGTCCGCCAGCCCATGGCGGCCCCTGAATCGTGGATGGTGCCGGGGACGCTCGGGAATGGGGTCAGGCTGAGGGGAAGCGAAGCCGGAAACGCTCTTTGCGGCGCTGGTGCGGGTGGCCATTGGAGGTCGCGCAGTTCCTTCCGCGCGCGGCGTCACACTCGGGGCAGGTGACGTCTTCGACCCGCCACGTAGGAGAGGCGGTCTCCATCTGCGAAGGCGGTTGCCGCCTGGGCTGTTGGGCGCGTGCGCTTCGCGTGCTGAGGATCAGCTCGAGGCGTTCTTCGTGAGGGAGGGGCCGTCGGTCCCTGCCGCTGCTGTCGTCATCGTTGAAACAGGGCCTGCCCTTGGGGGCCTGGCAGCGCGGGCAGCCTTCTGTGAACCAGGAGCGGCGCCCTACCTTGTCGTACAGCGGCGGCGTCCGGGCCTGCTCCTGCGACGGCGATGTCCGTTTCGGCCGTGCCTCACGCGGTGGGGGTGAGGATCTCTTCTGCCGGGCGATCTGCCCCAGTGCCCGGGCACCCTCCGCGTGCCTTCTCCAGGTCTCGACCTGATGGCGCTGATGAGCCTCCAGGTACGGTCCGGCTGCGGCGGCCGCGCGCGCGAGATCCTTCACCGTCTCGCGCATCGCCCGCCGCGACCTGCCGGTCCCACGCCCTTCCAAGGCGGCCAGCAGCTCCTTCACCCGCTCCGCCTCGCCCCGTGCCCGCACTTCGGCCTGCGCGGCCCGCAAGGTCGCCACTTCGGCCTGCCGCTGCCGCACCTGAGCGTCCAGGCACGCTGCCGCGGCATCGGCAATGACCGTCTCGGCCTCGGTACGGTGATGGCTCGCGATGGCGTTGGCGCGCACCAGCAGCGGGCGCACCACGTCGGCTTCCTGCCCGGCGACGGCCTGCTCCAGATCATGGAACAGTTCCTGCCTCGCCCGCTCCTGCTCCTGAAGCCAGCGGTCCGCGTCCGCGACGACGGCTGCCAGCCGCTCTTCGAGTTCTCCCTCCACCCCGGTGAGGGCGGCGATCTCGTGACGGACCCGGGTGACGACGACCACGGATCCCACCAGACGGGCGTCGTCCAGCTTGCGCAGCAGGGTCTGGGCCCGCGCCTGCGCGGGCGGAACCTTCACCGTCCGGCCCGTACCCCAGGTAGAGGCGGGGCGGGTGCTGCGGGAACGCACGATCTGCTCCACCGCCGGCGTCGACAGCCCGCGCTCGGTCATCTCGCACTCATCGAGGGCGAACCATTCGATGGGCCGTGCGAACGCCTCGGTACCGATCCGCACCCGGCGGCTGGTGCCTTCGCTGTCCAGACGGACCCGGTGAACATACCAGCGCCGGATCAAGGTGTCGCGATCCACCGGCACGGACATCCCCAGGACCGGCTCCATGCCGTCCTCGTCCCACACGGGCATCACCGCCTAGTCCAGGTGCACGCGCAGTCCACGCGTCTTGAGGCGGATGTCGAGGACCGATCCGATTGCCGCGCCGTCGGGCCGGGCGAAGTCGAAGTCGGCCTCCTGCCCACGGGCGCGGAGCCAGGACCGGGCGGCGGACTGCATATAGAGGTGATCGGCGCTCGCCACGCCTCGGAAACGGCGGCCGCACAGGTGGGGATGACCGTCGGGGCCGGGGTGGTGCGCGAAGTGGCAGACGCGGTCGGTGTAGAGCTTGGTGGTCAGGAGCAACCCCCGCGGGCGCGGGGACGACAGCCACGGCATGGTGAAGCCACGCGGGTCGGACGAGCAACCCCCGCGGGCGCGGGGACGACAACGGTGCCTGCGTGAGGACCGTGTCGTCGTCGGAGCAACCCCCGCGGGCGCGGGGACGACGGGGAGAGCTGGGAGTACCAGCCGACCACCGAAGAGCAACCCCCGCGGGCGCGGGGACGACTCGGGGTCGATGAGCGTGCCGCCCTGCTTGATGGAGCAACCCCCGCGGGCGCGGGGACGACATGCGCACCGCCATGCGCCAGATGATGGGAGTCGAGCAACCCCCGCGGGCGCGGGGACGACACCACGGACAAGGAGAAGAGCATGTACGGACTGGAGCAACCCCCGCGGGCGCGGGGACGACCCCGCGGGCAGTTCGTAGGGGACCGTGACCCGGGAGCAACCCCCGCGGGCGCGGGGACGACGCAGTGCGGGCAGGACATGTCGGGGGTGGCGGGGAGCAACCCCCGCGGGCGCGGGGACGACGTCCCGTTCGTGCGGACCAAGATGTTGTAGCCGGAGCAACCCCCGCGGGCGCGGGGACGACGGACTCCTAGAGAGCCGTCGTCGTGCCGGTGTCGAGCAACCCCCGCGGGCGCGGGGACGACGGCGACGGACGAGTCCCGCGCTACGCCCCGCTCGAGCAACCCCCGCGGGCGCGGGGACGACAGCCACGCCCGGATCTCGTCGTGCCCGATCCGGGAGCAACCCCCGCGGGCGCGGGGACGACGCGGCACCATGACCGGCACCATCACCAGCAACGGAGCAACCCCCGCGGGCGCGGGGACGACCTGTCTGGC
>NZ_JNXJ01000078.1:0-12922 GCF_000716625.1 Streptomyces bikiniensis
GACGTTGCGGTCGGAGCAGCCGCCGGACGAGGACCAGGTGATCCCGGAGGACCGGAACATCGAGGTCGCGGTGGCGTGGCTGATCTTGGTGACCGCGTGCGCCTCGCCGGCGGAGGCGAGGACGCCGACGCCGGGCGCGAAGAGGGCGCCGAGGACGAGGGCGAGGACGGTCAGGACGGAGCGGAGCTTCATCGGGGGTTCCTCCTGCTGGTGACCGTGAGGGGTGGGGACGGCGGTGCAGGTGGTGCGGAGGGCGCGCACGGCGCCGGTTGTGCCGTACGGCGCAGGGAGATGGTGCCGCAGTTCTACGCGCGTCCGAAAGGGGGCTTCGGCGCTTTCCGGGGGCTTCCGGGTGAACATCCCCCGGAGATGTTGAATATTGAACTTAAGGGGGCTACAGTCGTTCTCGTTGAAGGTTCAACCAATCCCGAGCAAGGAGCAGTCATGGGTCTCTTCGGCCGCAAGAACACCGAGTCCGCCACCGCCGTCGCCACCCTCCCGGTGGACCCGGCCCTGGCCGCCCTGACCGGCGACTACACCGTCGACCCCGCCCACAGCAGCATCGGCTTCACCGTCCGCCACGCCATGGTCACCAACGTCCGCGGCACCTTCGCCGAGCACGAGGGCACGCTGAAGCTGGACGGGACGGACCCGGGCGCCTCCACCGCCTCGATCGACGTGAAGATCGCCTCCGTCGACACCGGCATCGCCGACCGCGACAACCACCTGCGCAGCGGCGACTTCTTCGACGCCGAGCGGTTCCCGCTGATGTCCTTCCGCTCCACGCGGGCCGAACAGCTGGGCGGCGACACGTACCGGATCACCGGCGACCTGACCATCAAGGACGTCACCCGGCCGCTCTCCATCGACCTGGAGTTCAACGGCAGCGCGACGGACGTCTACGGCAACGAGCGCGTCGGCTTCGAGGGCTCCGCCGAGATCCTGCGCTCCGAGTGGGGCCTGACCTGGAACGCGGCCCTGGAGACCGGGGGCGTCATGGTCAGCGACAAGGTCAGGCTGACCTTCGACATCTCCGCGATCAAGAACGCCGCCTGATCCCCCCTCCCCCGGCCGCGAGGCCGCACGAGCGAGCCCGCCCGTCCGCCGGAACACGGTGGACGGCGGGCGCTCGGCGTTTCCGGGGCGGGCCCGGCGGTCGTCAGGCCGCCTTCGCCGCCGCCTCCACCACCGCCGGGACCAGCCGGTCGTTCTCCGGCGCGCCCGGACCTCCCAGGAAGGCGAAGCGGCGGCGGGCGTAGCTGTAGGCGAGGCCGGTGGCCGGGTCGGCGAAGGCCTGGGAGCCGGGGGCGCCGCTGTGGCCGACGGCTCCGGGGCTCAGCGACGGGTAGCGGGTGGCGAGCGGGACGAAGCCGAGTCCGAAGGCGTTCCGCGAGCCCGTGACGAGGTCGGTGCCCTCGGAGTGGACCCGGGCGAACTCGGCGAGGGTGCCGGGGGCGAGGAGCGGGGGCCGGCCGTCCAGCTCGCCCGCGACCGCCGCGTACATCCGGGACAGGCCCCGGGCGGAGCCGACGCCGCCGCCGGAGAGCGGCGCCCGGGCGTGCACGGCGCGGCTGTTGCCGTACGCGACCATGTCCAGCGGCGGATCGGCGCGGAGGTTGAAGGCGACGGCCGCCAGGCTGTCGGGCGCGATCGGGTTCGCGTCGAGGAACGCCCGCTCCTCGGGGGTGGGGACCAGCGGCAGGGCCGGGCGGAAGCGGGATTCGAGCTCCTCGGGCAGGCCCAGGTGGTAGTCGAGGGCGTACGGGGCGCGGACCCGCTCCTCGAACAGCTCCTGGACCGTCCGGCCGGTGGCCCGCAGGACCACCTCGCCGACCAGGGCGCCGATGACGAGGGCGTGGTAGCCGTGCGCGGTGCCCGGCTCCCAGAAGGGGCGCCGGCCCGCGAGGCGGGCGGCGGTCCTGCGGTCGTCGGCCAGCTCCTCCAGGGTGAGGTCGCCGTCCGCGCCGATCACCCCGGCGCGGTGGGCGAGCAGCTGCCGCAGGGTGGTCTCCCCCTTGCCCTCGGCGGCGAACTCGGGCCACCAGGAGGCGACCGTGCGGTCGAGGTCCAGGGCGCCGTCCTGGACGAGGAGGGCGACGACCAGGGCCATGGCTCCCTTGGAGGAGGAGTAGAGGGCGAGCAGGGAGTCCCCGTCGACGCCGTCACCGCCCCAGAGGTCGACGACGAGGCGGCCGCGGTGGTGGACGGCGAGCTGCGCGCCGCCGTCCCGCGCCTCGCGCGCGGCGATCTCCGCGAACACCTCCCGTACGGACTCGAAGCCGTGCTCCACCGTGCCGTGGACGTGGACGTCGCTCATCGCGCCTCTTCCCCTGCGTGCCGTGGTCGTGCCGGTCGTCCCTTCCGACGCTAACGGCCGCCACTGACAACGGAGTCGGTGGAGCAGGGGGGCCGGACCGGGGCCGGGTCAGAAGCCGCCTCCGCCGTCGAAGCCGCCGCCTCCGCCGAAGTCCCCGCCGCCGCCGAAACCGCCTCCGTCGAAGCCGCCTCCGAAGTCGCCCGAGGAGAAGTCGCCCGAGGAGAAGTCCCCGCCCTGGAAGTCGCCGCCGCCGTACTCGGAGGCGTAGGCCGGGGTGGAGAGCATGGAGCCGAGGACGGTGCCCATGAGGAGGCCGGGGAGCAGGCCGCCGCCGAAGTAGCCGCCGGCCCAGGGGCCGTAGGCGGGCCCCGCCTCCCAGTAGGGGCGGCGGCCGGAGTCGGTGTCGACCGTGCGGGCGAGCGGGTCGCGGCCGTCGTCCAGGCGGGCCGCGTCGGCGGCGCAGACCGGGACCTCGCGGGCGGTCCCGCCGGCCGGGGTCCAGACGCGGTCCCCGGTGGAGGGGCCGTGGCGCGGGTCGAAGAAGCAGGGGGCGCGCCGCTCGGGCGGCGGGCGGTGCTCGCGGCGGGCGGCCAGGACGGCGAGGGAGAAGCGGCCGTCCTCCAGGGCCTCGGTCACCCCGCGCACGTCGTGCGGGCGGGCGGCGGAGCCCATGAGGGACTTGGCCCGGTCGTAGGAGTCGAGGGCGCGTTCGTAGTCGCCGCGCATGGCGTCGTCGGCGCCGGGCTCGGCGGGGTGGAAGTCGAGGCGGTCGAGTTCCTCGCCGAAGGCGGTGATGTCCTCGTCGACGACGACCCGGAGCTTCTCCAGGGCGGCCCGCTCCTCGGCCTCCTTGCGGAGCCGGTTGCGGCGGACGACCGCGTAGCCGCCCGCGCCGGCCGCGACGACGACGCCGCCGAGGACGGCGAGCCCGGCGACCGGCACTCCGGAGTCGGAGCCGGCGGAGCCCCAGGAGGAGGGGGCGGAGCCGCGCAGGGCGGGCAGGGCCCGGTCCACGAAGGCGTTCAGCTCGGTGGCCGCGTCCACGTCCGGCGCCCGGACGGAGGCGGCGAGGTTCCGGACGGCGGCCGGGGACATCACGGAGGGGTCCACCCCGGCGTCGAACCGGTCGCCGAGCCGTACGGCGTACAGGCCGGTGGCGCCGGTCCGGGCCCGCAGGTCGTCGATGAGCCCCTGCGGCGGGAACTGCGCGTTCGCGGGCAGCACGGCCACGAAGAGCGGCTTGTCCGCGTCCTCGATCTTCCGCGCGAGGGCGTCCGCGTCGGCCTTCGAGAGCTGGTCGGCGGCGCCGGGGTCGACGTAGACCGGGCCCTGGCGCAGGGCGGCGGCCGCGTCGGACACGCCCGTGGCCCCGGCGCCCGCGGTGGGCGCCAGGACCAGGAGCAGCAGCAGTATCAACCCGCCGAGAACCGCGGGGCGGGCGAGCGGCCTGGTCCTCATACGTCGACGCTACCCGAACGGCGCCGAACAGAACATAGAAGACCAAGGGAACCAAAAGGGCACGAGACACCGAAGGCGGCTACTCGGCGGGGTCGACCCCCGCCCTCAGCAGGCCGTAGGTGAAGGCGTCCTCCAGGGCCTGCCAGGAGGCGGCGATGACGTTCTCGCCGACGCCGACCGTGGACCACTCGGCGTTGCCGTCGGTGGTGGTGACCAGGACCCGGGTGGTGGACTCGGTGCCGTGGCGGCCCTCCAGGATGCGGACCTTGTAGTCGGTCAGCTCGAACTTGGCGAGCTGCGGGTAGATCCGCTCCAGACCGACCCGGATCGCCCGGTCGAGCGCGTTGACCGGGCCGTTGCCCTCGGCGGTGGCGACGATCCGCTCGCCCTTGGCCCAGAGCTTCACGGTGGCCTCGTTGGCGTGGGTGCCGTCGGGGCGGTCCTCGACGATCGCCCGCCAGGACTCCGTACGGAAGTAGCGGCGGGCCCGGCCCTCGGCCTCCTCGCGGAGCAGCAGCTCGAAGGAGGCGTCGGCGGCCTCGTACGTGTAGCCCTGGAGCTCGCGCTCCTTGACCCGCTCCACGACCCGGGAGACCAGGGCCCGGTCGCCGCCCAGGTCGACGCCGAGCTCCTTGCCCTTGAGCTCGATGGAGGCGCGGCCGGCCATGTCGGAGACCAGCATCCGCATGGTGTTGCCGACCAGCTCGGGGTCGATGTGCTGGTAGAGGTCGGGGTCGACCTTGATCGCGGAGGCGTGCAGTCCGGCCTTGTGGGCGAAGGCGGAGACGCCCACGTACGGCTGGTGGGTGGAGGGGGTGAGGTTGACGACCTCGGCGATGGCGTGCGAGATCCGGGTCGTCTCGGCGAGGGCGCCCGGGGGCAGCACGCGCTTGTCGTACTTGAGCTCCAGGGCCGCGACGACGGGGAAGAGGTTGGCGTTGCCGACCCGCTCGCCGTAGCCGTTGGCGGTGCACTGGACGTGGGTGGCGCCCGCGTCGACGGCGGCGAGGGTATTGGCGACGGCGCAGCCGGTGTCGTCCTGGGCGTGGATGCCGAGCCGGGCGCCGGTGTCGGCGAGGACGGTGGCGACGACGGCCTGGACCTGGGCGGGGAGCATGCCGCCGTTGGTGTCGCAGAGGACGACGACGTCGGCGCCGGCCTCGTGGGCGGCGCGGACGACGGCCTTGGCGTAGTCCGGGTTGGCCTTGTAGCCGTCGAAGAAGTGCTCGCAGTCGACGAAGACGCGGCGGCCCTGCTCGCGCAGGTGGGAGACGGTGTCGCGGACCATCTCCAGGTTCTCTTCGAGGGTGGTGCGCAGGGCCAGCTCGACGTGCCGGTCGTGCGACTTGGCGACCAGGGTGACGACCGGGGCGCCGGAGTCGAGGAGGGCCTTGACCTGCGGGTCCTCGGCGGCGGTGCCGCCGGCCCTGCGGGTGGCGCCGAAGGCGACGAGCCGCGCGTTCCTGAACGCGATCTCCTGGCGGGCACGGGCGAAGAACTCCGTGTCGCGCGGGTTGGCGCCGGGCCAGCCGCCCTCGATGAAGCCGACGCCGAAGTCGTCGAGGTGCCGGGCGATGGTCAGCTTGTCCGCGACGGTGAGGTTGATGCCCTCGCGCTGCGCCCCGTCGCGCAGCGTCGTGTCGAAGACGTGGAAACTGTCGTCGAGGGGTGAGGCCTCGGCGTTCTCCGTGGTCATGGCTGTCATGGCTCCTGTCGGATGTGGCTCCGGAATGTCTGGCTCCACTTGCCCCCATTCTCGCGCCGCGTCCTTCTCCGGCGTGGGTGGGGCCGGAAAACGAAAAAACCCCTCGCGGGTGCGAGAGGTCTGCGCGCGGGTCTGGGGCACGGTGTCCGCCTGCGTGGGGGTCGTTCCACGCCTCAGCGGTCACTACGGACCGGCGCGCCGCTGCCGATAATCATCGTGGTAGCAGGCACGCCGGAAGTCTGGCACAGGTGACCGCCCGGTGGGGCGGTGGTCTCACGATACGGGCAGGGTGTCCGGTTTCCGCCCGGTCGCGGCGCCGTCGCCGCCCTTCCCCACCCGGCCGAGGTCGATGTCGCGGGTCTCGCGCATCGTGAGGTAGACGACCAGGGAGACGGCCGCGCAGCCGGCCACGTACCAGGAGAAGCCCGACTCGATCCCGGCGTTCTTGAACCAGAGGGCCACGTACTCGGCGGTGCCGCCGAAGAGGGCGTTGGCGACGGCGTACGGGAGGGCGACGCCGAGGGCGCGGACGCCGGTGGGGAAGAGCTCCGCCTTCACGCAGGCGTTGATGGAGGTGTAGCCGGTGACGACGAGGAGCGCGAGGAGGGAGAGGCCGAGGGCCGGCCAGAAGGAGCCCGCGTGCTTGAGCATCGCCATGATCGGCACGGTGAGGAGGGTGGAGCCGACCGCGAAGGTGATGAGGAGGGGGCGGCGCCCGATCCGGTCGGAGAGCCGGCCGGCGAGCGGCTGGAGGCAGGCGAAGACGATCAGGGCGCAGAAGGAGACCAGGGTGGCGGTCTGCTTGGGGAGCCCGGCGGAGTTCGAGAGGTACTTGGTGAGGTAGGTGGTGTACGTGTAGTACGCCACGGTCCCGCCCATGGTGAGCGCGACGACGAGGAAGGCCTCGCGGCGGTGCGCCCACAGGGCCCTGAGGGTGCCCTGCTGCCCCTGCTCGACGCCGTCGCCCGCGGACTCCTCGTACACCTCGGTCTCCAGCATGGTGCGGCGCAGGTAGAAGACGACGGCCGCGCCGAGGGCGCCGACGACGAAGGGGATCCGCCAGCCCCAGGAGTGCAGGGCCGCGTCGGACAGGGTCTGCTGGAGGACCAGGAGCAGGCCGAGGCCGAGGACCTGCCCCGCGGTCATCGACACGTACTGGAAGCTGGAGGCGAAGCCGCGGTGTTCGGGGGCGGAGGCCTCGGTGAGGTAGGTGGCGCTGGCCGCGTACTCGCCGCCGACGGAGAGGCCCTGGAGGAGGCGGGCGACCAGGAGGACGGCGGCGCCGCCGTACCCGGCGACGGCGTAGGTGGGGGCGACGGCGATGAGGACGGCGGAGGCGGACATCAGGGTGACGGTGAGGGTGAGGGCCGCCTTGCGGCCCTTGCGGTCGCCGACGCGGCCGAGGAGCCAGCCGCCGACCGGGCGCATGAAGAAGCCGACGGCGAAGATGCCGGCGGTGTTCATGAGTTTGGCGGTGTCGTTGCCCTCGGGGAAGAACGCCCCCGCGAAGTAGGTGGCGAAGCTCGCGTACACGAACCAGTCGAACCACTCGACCATGTTGCCGGCGGAACCGACCCAGATCTTCTTCCAGTGCTCTCGTCCCATGGGCAGGAACCGTGCCGGAGCGACGGCCCGGCCAACAAGGGTGCGCGGGGCAACGATCCTGTGTACTTGCGTGCGTTACGGTCGCGCGAGCAGCTCCTGCTCGACGAACTCCCTCACGTGCTCCAGGACTTGCTCCCTGCCCGTGCCCGGGAGCCCGACGGCGACGTGCACGCTGAAGCCGTCGAGCAGGGCGCGCGTCCGGGTGGCGAACCGGTCCGGGTCGACCGGCCGGAACTCGCCGCGCGAGACGCCCTCGGCCAGGATCGCGACCAGGTCCCGGTGCCAGGCGCCCTCGATGGCGGCCTGCCGGGCGCGGGCGTCGCCGTCGGCGTTCTGCGAGCGGTTCCAGACCTCCAGCCAGAGCGTCCAGTGCGGGTCGCGCGGCCCCTCGGGCACGTACACCTCCACGTACCCGTCGAGCCGCTCGCGGGCGGTCCCGGGCCGGGAGAGCAGGGCGCCGCGCCGGGCCCCGAGCCGCCCCTCGCTCCACTCCAGGGTCTGGAGCAGCAGCTCGTCCTTGGTGCGGAAGTAGTACAGCAGGTGCCCGCTGCTCATCCCGACCTGCCGCCCGAGCCCGGCCATGGTGAGCCCGTCGAGCCCACGCTCGGCGATGGTCCCCATGGCGGCGGCGAGCACCTCCTCGCGGGGAGGCGCGGCCTGGTTGCGGCGGCGGGGGTGGGGCGGGGGGCTGCTGCTCTGACTCACTCGTACGTTCTACCCGATGACGGGCCCGGGAGGTCCGGCCGTCAGACCTTCGGCTGCTGCTGGGTGATGCAGTGGATGCCGCCGCCGGCCGCGAAGATCGTGCGGGCGTCGGTCAGGACGACCTCGCGGTCGGGGAAGAGGCGGCGGAAGATCTCGGCGGCGAGTTCGTCGTGGGGGTCGTCGAAGGCGCAGAGGATCACGGCGCCGTTGCAGAGGTAGTGGTTGATGTAGGAGTAGTCGACCCAGTCGCCCTCCTCGTCCTTGAGGGCGGTGGGGGCCGGGATCTCGATGACCTCCAGGGGGCGGCCCCGGGCGTCGGTGGCGGCGCGCAGGATGCTCGCGTGCATCCGGGAGCGCTCGTAGTCGGGGTGGGCGGGGTCCCGCTGGCTGTGGACGAGGACCGTGCCGGGGCGGGCGAAGGCGGCGACGATGTCGACGTGGCCCTGGGTGCCGTACATGCCGTAGTCGGCGGTGAGGCCGTGCGGGAGCCAGATCGCCTTCGTGGTGCCCAGCTTGGCGTGGATCTCGGCCTCGACCTGCTCACGGGTCCACTCGGGGTTGCGGCCGGAGCCGAGCTGGACGGTGTCCGTGAGGAGGACCGTGCCCTCGCCGTCGACGTGGATCGCGCCGCCCTCGTTGACGAGGGGGGAGGAGAGCACGGGGACGCCCGCGGCGTCCGCGACGTGGCGGGCGATCGTGGAGTCGTGCTCCCAGCGGGCCCAGTCCTGGGCGCCCCAGCCGTTGAACACCCAGTCCACGGCGGCCAGTTCGCGGCCGTCCGTGACGAAGGTCGGGCCGATGTCCCGCATCCAGGCGTCGTCGAGGTCGCGCTCGACGAGGTCGACGTCCTCGCCGAGGAGCGCGCGGGCGCCCTCCGCGTCGCCGGGGGGCACGACCATCGTGACCGGTTCGAAGCGGCGGACGGCGCGGGCCACCGAGGCCCAGGCGGCGCGGGCGGCGGCCAGCTCCTCGTCGTCGGTGAAGGTGGGGTTCGGGCCGGGCCAGGCCATCCAGGTGCGCTCGTGGGGCATCCACTCGGCGGGCATGCGGTACGTCATGGTCAGCGGGTCCTAGAGGAAGTAGAGGCGGTTGAGGGAGACGGACTCGACCGCCTCGGAGCGGATCGGGGAGCCGTCGAGCGAGACGAGGCCGGTCCGGTCGTCGACCTGGACGTCGCCGACGCGGGAGTTGAGCCGCAGGTCGGCCGGGCCGATGCCGCGGGTGCCGCGCACGGCGACGCGCCGGCGGCGGGTCGGCATGCGGTCGGCGCCGAGGTCGACGGCGGCCTGGGCGACGAACGCCACGGAGATGTCGGCGGCGGTGGCGCCGTGGGCGCCGAACTGCGGGCCGAGGACGAGGGGTTCGCAGGTGTCGGTGGCGGCGTTCGGATCGCCCACGACCCCGTACGCGGGGAAGCCCGCCTTCAGGACGAGCTGCGGCTTGGCGCCGAAGAACTCGGGCCGCCACAGCACGATGTCCGCGAGCTTGCCGGCCTCGATCGAGCCGATCTCGTGCGCGAGGCCGTGGGCGATCGCCGGGTTGATGGTCAGCTTGGCCATGTAACGGAGCACGCGCGCGTTGTCGTCGTGCGCGCCGTCGCCCTCCAGGGGGCCCAGCTCGGCCTTCATCTTCCCGGCCATGGCGAAGGTCCGGCGTACGGTCTCGCCGGCCCTTCCCATCCCCTGCGCGTCGGAGGAGGTGATCCCGATCGCGCCGAGGTCGTGCAGGACGTCCTCCGCGCCCATCGTCCCGGCCCGGATCCGGTCGCGCGCCATGGCGGCGTCGCCGGGGAGGTCGGTCTTCAGGTCGTGGACGGAGACGATCATCCCGTAGTGCTCGGCGACCGCGTCGCGGCCGAAGGGCAGGGTGGGATTGGTGGAGGAGCCGATGACGTTCGGCACGCCCGCCATCTTCAGGACGTTGGGGACGTGCCCGCCGCCGCAGCCCTCGATGTGGAAGGCGTGGATCGTACGCCCCTCCAGGACGCGCAGGGTGTCCTCGACCGACAGGCACTCGTTGAGGCCGTCGCTGTGCAGGGCGACCTGCACGTCGTGCTCCTCGGCGACCCGCAGGGCGGTGTCGAGGGCGCGGGTGTGGGCGCCCATGTCCTCGTGGACCTTGAAGCCGGACGCGCCGCCCTCGGCCAGGGCCTCGACCAGGGGCGCGCCGTCGGAGGAGGAGCCGCGGGCGAGGAAGCCGATGTTGACGGGCCAGGCGTCGAAGGCGTTGAAGGCGTGTTTGAGGGCCCAGGGCGAATTGACGCCGACGCCCCAGACGGGGCCGAACTCCTGGCCGATGACCGTGGTGACGCCGGAGGCCAGGGACGCCTCCATGATCCGGGGCGAGAGGAGGTGGACGTGGGTGTCGACGGCTCCGGCGGTGGCGATCAGGCCCTCGCCGGAGACGATCGAGGTTCCGGTGCCGACGACGACGTCGACGCCGTCGAGGGTGTCGGGGTTGCCGGCCCGGCCGATCGCGTGGATGCGGCCCTCGCGGATGCCGATCGACACCTTGCGGATGCCCTGGACGGCGTCGATGACCAGGACGTTGCTGATGACGACGTCGCAGGTCTCGCGGACGGCGGCGGCCTTGAGGTGGAGTCCGTCGCGGGCGGTCTTGCCGAAGCCCGCCAGGAACTCGTCGCCCGGCTTCTGGGAGTCGGACTCGACCCGGACGACGAGGCCGGAGTCGCCGAGGACGACGCGGTCGCCGGCGCGGGGGCCGTGCACGGAGGCGTACTCGTACGGGTCCATCAGTTCTCTCCGTCCTTGCCGTGGTCCCCGGTCCCCAGGTAGCCGCAGGCCGCCGCGCGGCGCAGGGCCTCCTCCTTGGCGCCGGGGGCGTCCAGCGGGCCGTCGACCAGGCCCGCGAAGCCGATGGCGACGCGGGCGCCGCCGACGGGCACGAGGCCGACCTCGGCCTCGCCGCCCGGGTCGAAGCGGAAGGAGGCGCCGGCCGGGATGGCGAGCCGCATGCCGTAGGCGGCGGCCCGGTCGAAGTCCAGGCGCGGGTTGACCTCGAAGAAGTGGAAGTGGGAGGTGACGCTGACGGGGACGGTCGCGGTGTTCCGTACGCGGAGGGTGAGCGCGGGTTCGGTCTCCGGGTGGCCGGGGCCGGGGCGCAGCGCGCCGGGCGCGTCCGGGCCGAGGCCTCCCCCGCCGATCGGGTCGGAGACGACCGCGAGGCGGGAGCCGTCGTCGAAGACGGCCTCGACGTGCACCTCGGTGACGACGTCGGCGACGCCGGGCAGGACGTCGTCGGGGCCGAGGACGGAGCGGGCGGCCTCGATCGCCTCGGCGAGTCGCTTGCCGTCGCGGGCGGCCTCGCAGACCGTGTCCGCGACGAGCGCGGTCGCCTCGGGCACGTTGAGCCGCAGTCCGCGGGCCCGGCGGGCCCGGGCGAGTTCGGCGGCGCTGAAGAGCAGCAGCCGGTCGCGTTCCGTGGGAGTCAGTCGCACGTCCCAAACACCTCCTGTTTGAGCATCACTCTAAATGTCGAGAAGCAGGGTTCCAAGGATTGACGCGAAGTACAGGCACACGTCACATTGAGCGCCACTCCAAAATCGTCCGCTCAGCCCCCTCTCCCAGCTCTCCAGGAGGCGCCATGCCGACAGAACAGCGCGGAGTCGACACCGTCCCCGAGGCCGAACGCACCAGCGGCCCCCGCGACCTCGTCTCGATCCTGCTCGGTTCCAACCTCTGCCTGGGGGTGATCGTCTTCGGCTGGCTCCCCGTCTCCTTCGGCCTGGGCCTGTGGGCCTCGGTGACCTCCGTCGTGACCGGCACCCTCGTCGGCGTCGCGGTCACCGCCCCGCTCGCGCTGATCTCCCTGCGCACCGCGACCAACCTCTCCACCTCCTCCGGCGCCTTCTTCGGCGTCCGCGGCCGGCTCGTCGGCTCGGTGGTGGGGCTGCTGCTCTCGCTCGGCTACACCGCCCTGACCCTCTGGATCGGCGGCGACGTCGTGGTGGGGGTCCTCGCCCGGCTGACCGGCCTGCCCGCGAACGGCGCCGCCCACGCCGTCGTCTACGCGCTGCTCGCCGCCTGCACCGCGGTCGGTGCGGTGTACGGCTACCGACTGCTGCTGCGGCTGAGCAGGGCGCTCGCGGTCGGCATGACCGCGCTCCTCGCCGTCGGCCTGGTCGCGTACGCCGGGGACTTCACGACGGCGGCGGTGCCGGACACCCCGTACCTCCTGGGCTCCTTCTGGCCGACCTGGCTGCTCTCGGCGGTGGCGGCGGGGCTCAGCGGGCCGGTCGCCTTCATCACCCTGCTCGGCGACTACACGCGGTACGTCTCCCCCGAGCGGCACAGCGCCCGGACCGTGTGGCGGGCGACCTGTCTGGGCCTGGTCGTGGGACTGCTCGTCCCGCAGCTCTTCGGCACGTACACGGCGCTCGCCGCCCGGGGGGCGCTCGACTACGCCGGTCCGCTCGTCGCCGCCTCGCCCGGCTGGTACCTGGTGCCGCTGCTCGTCGCGGCCACGGCCGGCACCGTCGGCAACGCCGGTCTGATGCTGTACTCCATGGGGCTCGACCTGGACGCGATCCTGCCCCGGGCCACCCGGGCGCGCGCCACCCTCGTGGTCGCGGCGGCGGCCACGGCCTTCGTCCTCCTCGGCCACTTCGCCTCGGACGCGCAGACGGCGATGACCTCGTTCGTGCTGCTGCTCACCGCGATCGGCACCCCGTGGGCGGTGATCGCCCTCATCGGGCACGCGCGCTGCGGGGGCGTCTACGATCCCGAGGCGCTCCAGGTCTACAACCGGCGCTCGCGCGGCGGGGCCTACTGGTTCTCGGCGGGCTGGCACCCGCGCGCCACCGCCTCCTGGGCGATCGGCGCGGCGGTCGGCCTGGCCGCGGTGTCGACGCCGCTCTACGAGGGGCCGCTGCTCGCCCTGACGGGCGGGATCGACTGCAGCTTCGTGCTCTCGGGGATCGCGGGCGGCGCACTGTACGCCGCACTGACGCCGCACGGGGCCTCCGGGACCGTGACGGCCTCGGAGACCCCGCTGCGGATGGAGCCGTAGGGGCCAGGGCGTGTGTCGAAAGTCCCGCCTGCCCGGCGGCGCCCGGCACGCACGCTCGCCGCGTTGTCGGGATCACCCCGATACATCCAGTATCGGGGCGACCC
>NZ_JNXJ01000079.1:0-11685 GCF_000716625.1 Streptomyces bikiniensis
ACGAGATACGCGCAGATCTCCACCTCGGCCTGCTTCAACTCGCCTGCAGCATCATCTGCTTGCGACGCCTACGAACCTCATTCTGAAACGATCAGTAAGCGTGCTGTTTTGGCTGTGGTCGGAGCGGTGCGCCGGTACCTCGCAGAGTCCTGGGGAGGGCTCGGCGAGTGCGTGTCTCGGTCCATGCTCCGCAAGCAGGTCGGGATCGCGTGGCCCGGCGTCCTGCCTTTCGGGGTCTCCTGGTGGTGTCCTCACGGTCCCCGGGGGACTCGCCGGGCACAACGGCGTATCGAGCCGCACTATTCCAGGCCCCTGCCCGCAGACTGGGATCATGACACATACGGTGGAAGACGAGCAGGTCTACGACGTGGTGGTACTGGGCGCGGGACCGGTCGGCGAGAACGTCGCCGACCGGGTGCGGGCGGCCGGTCTGAGTGCGGCGATCGTCGAGAGCGAGCTGATCGGCGGCGAGTGCTCGTACTGGGCCTGCATGCCCAGCAAGGCGCTCCTCCGCCCCGGGATCGCCCGCTCCGACGCCCGCGCGCTCCCCGGACTGCGCGAGGCGGTCGGCGGCCCCCTGGCCGCGGCGGCGGTCCTCGCCCACCGGAACGAGGTCGTCGGCGACTGGAAGGACGACGGCCAGCTCGACTGGCTGGACTCGATCGGTGTCCGGGTCCTGCGCGGCCACGGCCGCCTGGCCGGGCCGCGCCGGGTCGAGGTCGTGAGCCCCGAGGGCGAGCGGCACGTGCTCACCGCCCGGCACGCGGTCGCCGTCTGCACCGGCAGCCGCGCCGTCCTGCCGGAGCTGCCCGGACTGCCCGGGGCCCGCCCCTGGACCAGCCGCGAGGCGACCTCCGCCCGGCACGTGCCCGAACGGCTCGCCGTGGTGGGCGGGGGAGTGGTGGGCACGGAGATGGCCACCGCCTGGCAGGCCCTCGGCTCGAAGGTGACCGTGCTCGTACGGGGCGGGGGCCTGCTCCCCCGCATGGAGCCCTTCGTCGGCGAGCACGTCGCCGGGGCCCTGAAGGAGCGCGGCGCGGACATCCGCGAGGGCGCGTCCGTCACGGCGGTGGTACGGGACGGGAGCAGCGGACCGGTCACGGTGCTCCTGGAGGGCGGCGACCGCGTCGAGGCCGACGAGGTGCTCTTCGCGACCGGCCGGGCCCCGCGCACCGAGGACGTCGGCCTGGAGACGGTCGGCCTGGAGCCCGGCTCCTGGCTGGACGTCGACGACAGCCTCCGGGTCCGCGGCACCGACTGGCTCTACGCCGTCGGGGACGTCAACCGCCGCGCCCTCCTGACCCACCAGGGCAAGTACCAGGCCCGGATCGCGGGCGCCGCCATCGCCGCCCGCGCGCAGGGGGAGGCCCTTCCGGACGCCGGGAGCTGGAGCGCGTACGCCGCCACGGCCGACCACGCGGCCGTGCCGCAGGTGGTCTTCACCGACCCGGAGGCGGCCGCCGTCGGCCTGACGCTCGCGGAGGCGGAGCGGGCCGGACTGCGCGTCCGGGCCGTGGACCTCGACATGACGCAGGTCGCGGGGGCCGGGCTCTACGCGCCGGGCTACCGGGGTCACGCCCGGATGGTGGTGGACCTGGACCGGGAGGTCGTCGTCGGCGCCTCCTTCGTGGGCCCGGGGATCGGTGAACTGCTCCACTCGGCGACGGTCGCGGTCGTCGGCGAGGTCCCGATCGCCCGCCTGTGGCACGCCGTCCCCTCGTACCCCACCCTGAGCGAGGCGTGGCTGCGGCTCCTGGAGGCCTACCGGGGCTGAGGCCTCGCCCGGGACCACCGGGACCACCGGGACCACCAGGGCCACCGGGTCCGAGGGCCCGTCACCGGCCCCGTCACCGCTCGGCGGGAGCGCCCCGCGGGACCAGGGCCAGTGCCGCCGAGCGGGCCACCTCCAGGGCGCCGTCCGGTCCCTGGCCCAGGACCACCCGGGTGCTCAACCCGTCGAGCAGGGCGAGGAGTTCGGAGGCGCGGGCGGCGGTGTCCAGCGGGGCGAAGCGCCCCCGCGCCACGCCCGTCGCGAGCAGGGCCTCCAGGTCCTCCTGCCAGCCCCGGTCCAGCTCGACCTGGGCCTCGCGCAGCGCGTCGTTCCCGGCCGCGCGGGCCCAGAGCTCGATCCACAGCGTCCAGCGCGGGTCGCGGGGCCCGCACGGCAGGTAGAGCTTCAGGAAGAGGTCCAGTTTGCGCTCGGCCGGGACCCGCCGGCCGAGCAGCGCGCGGCGCTCCCCGGCCAGGGCCGCCTCGCTCCAGCGGAGGGCGGCGAGCAGCAGCAGGTCCTTGCTGCCGAAGTAGTACAGGATGTGGCCGCCGCTCGTGCCGAGCCGCTCCGCGAGCGCCGACATGGTGAGCGAGGCGAGGCCGTCCTCGGCGATCGCCGCCATGGCTTCCTCCAGCATCCGCTCCTGGGTGACGTGCCCGTCCCGCCGTCGTGCCGTGCCTGCCACCGCCGCCGTCCCCGTCCCGTTCTTCCGACCGCTCCGCCGCGCACGGATCCGTCGTGCGCGGATCCGTCCTGTACGGACCGACCCTAACCGCAACCTCCGAAGGTCTTGACGCGGCCGGAACCTTTCGCACATCTTGAATGCCGTTCTAAAACTTAGAACGGCATTCAAGACAGGAGTGCGGTGTGCTCGGACACGAGACGGCGGCCGTGACCCCCGGGGCCACGAGGACCACGGGCCGCGACGAGGTGTTCCAGGTCGAGGAACACGGGATCGACCCCATACCCGACGCCGAACGGCACGGCAGCGCCAAGGACGTCTTCTGGCTCTGGTTCGGCTCCAACCTCACCTTCACCTACGTCATCAACGGCGCCCTCGCCGTCGCCTTCGGGCTCTCCTTCTGGCAGGCCACCGCCGTCGTCGTGATCGGAGGCCTCGCCTTCCTCGCCATCGGCGCGGCCGGCCTCAGCGGCGTGCGCACCGGCACCGCCACCCTCGTCGTCTCCCGCGCCGCCTTCGGCCGCCGCGGCAACTGGCCCGCTGGCCTCCTCAACTGGATCGTCGGCATCGGCTACACCGTCGTGAACACGGTGGTCGGCACCCTCGCCCTCGAAGCCTTCCTGGCCGGCCTCGGCTGGAGCGGCGGACACGCCCCCCGGGCCCTGGCCCTCGCCGTCACCCTCGCGCTGACCTTCGCCGTCGCGCTCTGGGGCCACGCCACCGTCCAGTTCGCCGAACGCTGGATGGCGTACGTCCTCGCCGTCGGCTTCGCCGCCCTGGTCGTCCTCGTCCTGCCCGGCGCCGACACCTCCGCCCCCGCCGCCGCGCCCGGCGCCCAGGCCTGGAGCCTCGCCTTCGTCGTCGTGCTCGCGGGCCCCTTCTCGTACCTCCCGATGCCCGCCGACTACACCCGCTACCTGCCCCGTACGACCTCCCTCAAGGCCGTCACCCGCAGCGGCGCCCTCGGCGGCTTCCTCTCCTCCGTCGCCCTCGGCGTCGCCGGCGCGGCCGCCGCGACCCGGGCCGACATGACCGACGCCGTCGCGGGCACCGAGAGCCTGCTGCCCGGCTGGTTCCAGCCGCTCTTCCTCGCCCTGGTCCTCGGCGGCTCCGTCACCAACTCGATCATCACGCTCTACTCCTCCAGCCTGAACCTCCAGGTCCTCGGCATCCCCTGGAGCCGGGCCCGCGCCATCGTCGTCAGCGCCGCCGTCACCGCCGCCGGCTCCCTCGGCGCCCTCTTCCTCACCGACTTCACCACCTCGCTCCTCTCCTTCCTCTCCCTCCTGATCATCGTCTTCGCACCCTGGGGCGGGGTCTTCCTCGCCGACATGGTGCTGCGCCGCTGCACCTACGACTCCGCAGGGCTGCACGCGGACACCGGCGGCCCCTACTGGTACCGCTCCGGCTGGCACCCGGCCGGTCTCGCCGCCCTCCTCGCGGGCCTCGTCTTCTCCGCCCTGACCTGCGACTCCGAACTGTGGACCGGCCCCCTGGTCGCCCCGCTCGGCGGCGCGGACCTCACCCTGCTCGGCGCGGCCGTCTCCGCCCTGGTGTACGTGCTCCTCGCCCGGGGGCACGTCACCCCGCACCGCCCCTGACCGTCACCGCACCCCCACCCCTCCCGCATGCCATGGAGCCACCCCGCATGAACAGCACCGCCCCCGTGCCCGCCCCCGCCGACCTCGTCCTCACCGGCGCCCGGATCCACACCGTCGACCCCGACCTCCCCGAGGCCCAGGCGCTCGCCGTCCGCGGCGGCCGCATCGTCTGGGTCGGCTCCGATGACGGGGCCGCCGCCTGGACCGGGCCCGGCACCCGCGTCCTCGACGCCGGCGGACGACTCGTCCTGCCCGGCTTCGTCGACGCCCACAACCACGTCCGCCTCGGCTCCGACGACGCCTGCGTCCAGCTCGCCGGCGCCCGCACCCTCCACGAGATCCACGAACGCGTCCGCACCTGGCACGCGGCGCACCCGGACGCCGAGTGGATCGAGGCCGAGGCCTTCGACTACTCGGCCGTGCCCGGCGGACGCATGCCCACCGCCGCCGACCTCGACCCGGCCACCGGCGACACCCCCGCCCTCGTCCTCAGCTACGACGTGCACACCGCCTGGCTGAACACCGCCGCCCTCAAGCGCCTCGGCGTCGACCGCGACCACACCGACCTGCCCTTCGGCCGGGCCGTCACCGACCCGGCGACCGGCGAACCCACCGGATTCGTCAAGGACTTCGCGATCAAGGGCCTCTCCCGCGAGGGCCACCGCGCCCTGCGCGACCTCGGCCTGCCCTGGGCCTCGCCCGACCGCCAGTACGGACGGCTCGCCAAGAGCCTGGACGACGCCATCGGCTTCGGCATCACCACCGTGGTCGAACCGCAGAACTCCCTGGACGACCTCGCCCTCTTCGAGCGCGCCCGCGACGAGGGCCGGCTGCGCTCCCGGATCGTCGCCGCCCTCTTCCACCCGCGCGGCACCACCGAGGCGGACCTCGACGCCTTCGCGGCGGCGGCCGCCGCGTACGACGACGACCGGCTGCGGGTCGGCCCGCTCAAGCTGTACATCGACGACGTCGTGGAGCCACGCACCGCCGCCCTCCTGGAGCCGTACGCGGGCTGCTCCCACCACCGCGGCGACACCTTCTACCCGCCGGAGGAGTTCGCCGCGCTGCTCACCCGGCTCGACGCGCGCGGCTTCCAGTGCTTCGTCCACGCCACCGGCGACCGGGGCATCCGCACCGTCCTCGACGCCGTCGAACGCGCCCGCGCCGTCAACGGGCCGCGCGACGCGCGCCACCAGGTCGTCCACGTCGAGTGCCTCGACCCGGAGGACACCCCGCGCTTCGCCGCGCTCGGCGTCGTCGCCTGCATGCAGCCCCGGCACGCCGCCCCCGACATCGCGGGACCGGGCCAGGACTGGGCCGAGAACGTCGGCCCCGACCGCTGGCACAAGGCCTGGCCGCTGCGCAGTCTGCACGCGGCCGGCGCGGTCCTCGCCCTCTCCAGCGACTGGAACGTCGCCGAGATGGACCCCATGGTCGGCATCCACGCCGCCGTCACCCGCCGCCCGCCCGGCGGCGGCGAGGCCTGGACGGCCGGCGAGACGATCGACGTCGCCACCGCCGTCGAGGGCTACACGATGGGCTCGGCGTACGCCAACTTCCTGGAGCACGAGCGCGGTTCCCTCACCGCGGGCAAGCTTGCCGACTTCGTCGTCCTCTCCCGCGACATCCTCCGCGTCGCCCCCGAGGACATCCCGGGCACCGTCGCGGAGACGGTCGTGGTCGGCGGCGAGGTGGTCGTGGAGCGCCGCGCGGGGGAGTGACCCGGGCACGGGAGGAAGGGGCGAACGGCGGGTGGGCGCCCCGCCGTTCGCCCCTCCCCTTTAATCGCTGGCGCGCGGGCCGGCGGTCCCTCTACGGTGTCGGTGCGTCCGCGCTCCCGGTGCGCTCGGCCGCGGCTCCTTCCTTCCGACACAAAGCGACGCCGCCGCCACCTCCGATCTCGGGAAGCGCGGTCGCCCTCGCCCGGGCGCGCCTTCGGCCCGGGCCCTCCGCCTTCCTCGGATCCTGGGGGATTCACTGCCTCGTCGTCACTTCCGGTACGTGTCCAAGGTCTGGCCCGACATGCTCGTGGCCCCGCACGTCTCGGCGGCCGCCCGCGCCATGCCCCGACCGGTCGAGCACCACGCCTCCCTTCCGCCGGGCCCGCACACCCACGAAGGCGGCCCGGCCTTCGTACGGGAGCCCCGCGAGGAACTGTTCCTCCTCGCCGTCGGCAACTTCGTCTCCCAGCGGACCTTCTACGAGAGCGGCGAGGAGCGCGACGACCGGTACGCGCGGCTCGTGGGCGAACTCGCCGTCGAGGACCCGGACTGGACGGCCGGCCTGCTGCGCTGGCTGCGCGCCGAGGGCAACGTGCGCACCGCGTCCCTGGTGGGCGCCGCCGCGTACGTACGGGCCCGGCTCCTGGCCGGGGCGACCGGCGGCCCGTCCAACCGGTCCGTGATCGACTCCGTGCTCCGGCGCGCCGACGAGCCCGGGGAACTGCTCGCCCGCTGGACGGCGGCGTACGGGCGGAACGTGCCGCAGCCCGTGAAGCGGGGCGTCGCCGACGCCGTACGCCGGCTGTACTCGTCCCGGTCCCTGCTCAAGTACGACACCCCGTCCAGGGAGTTCCGCTTCGGCGACGTCCTCAACCTGACCCACGCCACCCCCGACCCGGACAAGCCCTGGCAGGGCGCCCTCTTCCAGTACGCCCTGGACCGCCGCCACCACCCCGAGCGGGCGCTCCCGCCGGCCTCCGACCGGCTGCTCACCGCGCACCGGGAGCTGATGGAGCTGCCGGCGGGGGAGCGGCGGGCCGTGGTGACCGGGCCGGGCGGCGCCGAACGCCTGGCGGCCGCCGGCACGACCTGGGAGGCCCTGGCCGGCTGGCTCCACGGACCCCTGGACGCCCCCGTCTGGGAGGCCGCCATCCCCTCGATGGGACCGATGGCCCTCCTGCGGAACCTGCGGAACTTCGACGGGGCGGGGGTCTCGGACGGGACCGCCGCCGAGGTCGCCGCACGCCTCGCGGACCCCGTCGAGGTCGCCCGCTCCCGGCAGTTCCCCTTCCGCTACCTGGCCGCCCACCGGCACGCCCCCTCGGCGCGCTGGACGCCCGCGCTCGAACAGGCCCTGGGCCACTCCCTGGCGAACGTGCCGGCCCTGCCCGGCCGGACGCTGATCCTGGTGGACCGGTCCGACTCCATGTTCTGGGACACCCTCTCCGAGCGGTCGAAGCTGACCCGGGCGGACGCGGCCGCCGTCTTCGGCGCCGCGCTGGCCCTGCGCGCCGAACGGGCGGACCTGGTGGAGTTCGGCTGGCACAGCAAGGCGGTGCCGTTCACACCGGGCGAGCCGGTGCTCGGAATCCTGGAACGGTTCCACGACCTCGGCGGCACCTACACCGACAAGGCGGTGCGCGCCCACTACCGGGGGCACGACCGGGTCCTGATCGTCACCGACGAGCAGACCGCGTACCACGATTCCGGCGACCCGGCCGCGTCGGTCCCCGCCGAGGTCCCGGTCTACACCTGGAACCTGGCGGGGTACCGGTCCGCCCACGGTCCCGCGGGCCCGCACCGGCACACCTTCGGCGGCCTCGCGGACTCCGCGTTCCGGATGATCGGCCTCATCGAGGCCGGCCGCCGGGCCGCCTGGCCGTGGACCGCCCCCGACCCGGCGTAGCCGGACCGGGGGCGGCGGAAGGGGCGGGGCGGGAAGGGCCGGTCAGAGCCGGTCGAGGATCCTCCGCAGCTCGGCGACCTCGGCGGACTGGGTCCGTACGACGTCGCCGGCGAGCTTCTTGGCCGTGGGGTTGAGGCCGTTCTTCCGCTCCTCCTCCGCCATGGCCACCGCACCCTCGTGGTGGGCGATCATCAACTCGGCGAAGGCGCGGTCGAATTCCTCGCCCTCGGCGGACGCCAGGCGCTTCATGTCCTGCTCGGACATCATCCCGGCCATGCCGTGACCGTCCCCGTGACCGCCTCCGTGACCGTCCCCGTGGTCGGCGGTCCCGGGCCTGCCCCAGCCCTTGAGCCAGGCCCGCATCGTGCGGATCTCCGGGTCCTGGGCCCGCTCGATCGCGGCGACCAGCTTCTTGACGTCGGCGTCCTGGGCCCGCCCGTCGGCGAGCCGCGCCATCTCCAGGGCCTGCTCGTGGTGGGGGATCATCATCTGCGCGAACATGACGTCCGCGTCGTTGAAGGGCCCCGGAGCGGGCGCCGGGGAGGCGGCGGACCCGGGGGCCGCCGCGGTGGCGGACGGGGAGGCGGTGGCGGACGCCGACGGGGCGGTGCCGTCCGCGCCGCAGGCGGTGAGCAGGAGTCCGGTCGCGGCGACGGCGCCGAGGAGGGCGGACGTCCGGGCGGCGCGGTTCGTGAAGGCGCGCATGCGCATGGTGGTACCTCGTGTGCTGTGCGTACGGTTCCGCACGGTTCCGTACGGGTGGAAAAGGGCAGGTCGAAGCGGCTCACGGGCGGTGTGGAGCACCCGTGCGCGGGACGGCCGGCCTATATCCGCAGGACGGACAGCAGGGCGAGGTCGGGGGGACGGCGGGGCGGGGCGTGCGGGGCCCGCACGTGCGCGAGGCGCGCCAGGAAGGGGACGAGCCGTTCGGGGCCGTGCCCCAGCGCTGCCAGGACGAGCCGGGCCAGCAGCCAGATGCCGAGGACGGCCACGCACAGGGTGGTCATGTCCGTCTTCGCGCCGGGACCGTGCGGGGCGTCGGAGCCCCCGCCGTCGTGCGCGGCCGAGGCGGTGGCGGTGGTGTGGTGCGAGCCGCCGCCGGAGCCCTCGGGGTGGCCCACGGTGTGCATCAGGAACACGCCGAGCGCGAGCACGCCGACGAGCAGGAGGTGCGCCAGGGCGCCTCCCGCTCGTCGGCGGCGTTCCGCTCGTCGTGTTCGCACAGCCAGGACCTCCCGGCCGCCGAATATACCGCGTGGGGGTATCAGGAACGCGTCAGGACACCGGCTCGCCCGCCATGGCGGCGGCCATCCGCAGATGCGGCGCGGCCTCCTCCCGGCGCCCCTGCCGCTCCAGCGTGCGGCCGAGCATCAGCCGGGCGTAGTGCTCGACCGGGTCGCGCTCCAGGATCGCGCGCAGCTCGGTCTCGGCCTGGGAGAGCCGGGCGGAGTGGTAGTACGCGCGGGCGAGGAGGAGCCGCTGGGCCGTCTGGTCCGGGTGCTCGGCGACGAGACCGCGCAGGATGCGGACGGCGGTCCCGTACTCCTTCGCGTCGAAGAACAGCCGCGCCCGGTCCCAGCGCTCCCCGGCCGTGCCGAACTCGTAGTACGTGTCGCTCACTCGCTCTTCCTTTCAGGAGCCCGATCCGCCGCCGAGGGGGGCAGTCACCCGGTCCAACCACCTAGGATGATTTAACATTCCACTAACTCTTCCGGGTGGCTCCCGACTTCCCGGGGCTCCGCCGGAGCGTCACTCCCCAAGGTCTCCGGACCGGAATAGGTTGGGCAGCATGAGCAATCTCGATCGCCAGGCCGTCCCGGCCGTCTGCGGCGGACGCGGGTTCGTCGCCGCCGAGCCGGTACGGGAACTCCTCAGCCCCCGCCGCGTCCAGCTCGGTGAATCGACCGAGGTCCGCCGCCTGCTCCCGAACCTGGGCCGGCGGATGATCGGCGCCTGGGTCTTCGTCGACCACTACGGGCCCGACGACATCGCCGACGAGCCCGGCATGCAGGTCCCGCCCCACCCCCACATGGGGCTCCAGACCGTCAGCTGGCTCCACGAGGGCGAGGTGCTGCACCGCGACTCCACCGGCAGTCTCCAGACCATCCGCCCGCGCGAACTGGGCCTGATGACCTCCGGCCGGGCGATCTCCCACTCCGAGGAGAGCCCCCGGCCGCACGCCCGCCTCCTGCACGGCGCCCAGCTCTGGGTCGCCCTCCCCGACGCCCACCGGCACGTCGAACCCCACTTCGAGCACCACGCCGACCTGCCCCGGGCCACCGCCCCCGGCCTCACGGCCACCGTGATCCTGGGCTCCCTCGACGGCGCCGCCTCGCCGGGCACCGCGTACACCCCGATCGTCGGCGCCGACCTCGCCCTCACCGCCGGCACCGAGACGCGCCTCCCGCTGGAGCCCGACTTCGAGTACGCGGTCCTCGCGATGTCCGGCGAGACCCGCGTCGACGGCGTGCCCGTCCTGCCCGGCTCGATGCTCTACCTCGGCTGCGGCCGCACCGAACTCCCCCTCCACGCCCTCTCGGACGCGGGCCTGATGCTCCTCGGCGGCGAACCCTTCGCGGAGGAGATCGTCATGTGGTGGAACTTCGTGGGCCGCACGGACGAGGAGATCCGCAAGGCCCGGGAGGACTGGATGACGTCCGACCGCTTCGGTGAGGTCAAGGGGTACGACGGCGGCCGGCTGAACGCCCCGGAGATGCCGGCGACGCAGCTGAAGGCGCGAGGAAGGGTGCGCTGAACTGCTCTTTTCTCTGCCGAGTCGATGTGGGGGTCGAGGGCGCTCGGCGCCTCCCTGTAGCTGCTGTGGCGACTGTGGGAGGGGGCATCGCAGCACTCCCACAGTCGCGCGGCCGACGGGTGGGTTTCCGGAGTGTGCTCGTGTACGAGCGGGTCTGATCAGCTGAATGCTGACCTTTTGCCCACTTTGCTGTCAGGGCGTCAGTCGTGTGGGGCCCTGGCACCGGACGATGCCGGAGTGGTCTCGGCCTGTCCTGTGTCGCTCATTGACTGGCGA
Organism: Streptomyces bikiniensis; assembly: GCF_000716625.1. Classification (NCBI taxonomy): domain Bacteria; kingdom Bacillati; phylum Actinomycetota; class Actinomycetes; order Kitasatosporales; family Streptomycetaceae; genus Streptomyces; species Streptomyces bikiniensis. Next base: position 10,713 of record NZ_JNXJ01000079.1, read on the forward strand.
GGCGTCGTGGTAGATGCAGGTCCTGTGCGAGCCCCTTCCGCTGTGTACCTTGGGGGCATCGGAGGCGTGGTGATCGGCGTCAGCGTGACCGGTGACGAACCGCAACGGGCCTGGCTCATCCGGGCTTCATCTCAGTCTCAGGGCTGTCCCGCACATGCCGGCCGGGTTGCACCCAGGTGGGAGCGGGGATATCCGCGAGCTTCCGGCACGGCGGCTGTGGCAGCCTGCCGGCATGCCGTGGAAGTTGCGAGAACATGCAGGCCGTCACTACGCCGTTCTCTTTCACTACGCCTTGCCCGACGATGCCTGGGCCGTGGAGTTGAGCGAGGCTGTGCCGGCGTCGGCCGAGGGGGCCGAAACCCCCGACGCCGCAATGACCTATGTGCCCGGTGTCGCCTTCTTGGTAGCGCTTGTCCCGGACGAGGACCCGAATCTGCAGCCGACCGTCCGCGTCTGGAGCCCTGTCGAGCGCGTTGTCCCCTACGAGGTCATGCGCTGGTTCATGGAGCAGGTGGCCGACCAGGCAGAACGCTGCCGCATCGCGTTCGAGCAGGAGGAACCTGAAGCAGTGGAATGATCACGCGGTGACCGGTGTGATCACGGCGTCGGAGCCTTCCTGGACAGCCCGGTTCACCGGACTGAGTCCGCGACGCTTCGGCAAGCCGGTGACGGTTCTGCGACGTGAGGGTGTGGACGCGGTTCGCAAGGGCCGGCCGTGGAGCCTGCCGCTGGAGGACCGCGTATTGGCGCACGAACCTCACGATGCGGCAGTTCGCCCCATTGTTCGGGGTGCCGAAGTCGGCGGCGGACAGGATCATCGACCACCTCGGGCCGGTGCTCGCCCTCCAGCCCCGCAAGCGGTTCACCAAGGACGCCGTGCTCATCGTGGACGGCACCCTGGTCCCCGCTCGCGACCACGCCATCGCCGAGCGGTCGAAGACATCTCATGTCGTCGGAGGTCAACTCAGTGTGT
>NZ_JNXJ01000080.1:0-11613 GCF_000716625.1 Streptomyces bikiniensis
GGGCGGGGCCGGGCGGGGGGGGGCGTGGGAGGGGCTTTCGGGGGACGGGCGCGGGCACGACGGCCCGTTCCCGTAACGGGTTTGTGGTCGTCCCCCGGTGTGGCGAGGATGGCGGGAACCATCCGACGAGACGAGAGCGGAGCGACCGACGATGTCAGGACCCGTGACCCTCGACCGGCGCGAAGGACCCCACGGAGAGGTCGTCCTGCGGCGCCGCGACGAGCACTACGAGATCATCGCCAACGGCACCTTCCTGATGGACACCTCCGACGGGCGCTCCGAGCGGCTCCTGGTCGACGCGGCCCTCGACGCGCTCCCCGAGGAGCGCCGGGCCGGCGCCTCCGTCCTCGTCGGCGGGCTCGGCGTCGGCTTCTCCCTCGCCCACGCCGCCGCCGACCCGCGCTGGGGCCGGATCGTGGTCGCCGAGCGCGAGGAGGCGATCATCGACTGGCACCGGCGGGGGCCGCTCGCCGCGATCTCCGGGGCCGCGCTCGCCGATCCCCGGACCGTGATCCTGCACACGGACCTGGTGGAGCACGTGCACACCTCCACCGACACCTACGACGCCCTCTGCCTCGACATCGACAACGGCCCGGACTGGACCGTCACCGAGGACAACGAATCCCTTTACTCCGCCCGGGGGTTGGCGGCCTGCGCCGCCCGTCTCACCCCCGGCGGGATCCTCGCCGTGTGGTCCGCGCGACCCTCCGAGGATTTCGAAGCAACCTTGCGGAATGCCGGATTCAGCGGGGTACGGACGGAAGAGGTGCCCGTTGCCCGGGGCGTCCCGGACGCGGTCCACCTCGCGGTCCGTCCCGGCTGACGCCTGGATAGCCGGGACGCCACCGGTACCTCTAGGCTGCTGCACCGACATCGGCGACGCGAGGCGGGGCAATGGAGCAGACACACACCACTCACCACGGTGCGGCGGCCACTCCGGGGGCCCAGCGGCGCGTCCTGGTGGTCGAGGACGACGCCACGATCGTCGAGGCGATCTCCGCCCGGCTGCGCGCCGAGGGCTTCCTCGTGCAGACCGCGACCGACGGCCCCGCCGCCGTCGACGCCGCCGAGGCCTGGCAGCCCGACCTGATGGTCCTGGACGTCATGCTGCCCGGTTTCGACGGCCTGGAGGTGTGCCGCAGGGTCCAGGCCCAGCGGCCCGTCCCGGTCCTCATGCTGACCGCCCGCGACGACGAGACCGACATGCTGGTCGGGCTCGGCGTCGGCGCGGACGACTACATGACGAAGCCGTTCTCGATGCGCGAGCTGGCCGCCCGGGTGCACGTGCTGCTCCGCCGGGTCGAGCGGGCCGCGCTCGCGGCGGTCACCCCGCGCAGCGGCATCCTGCGCCTGGGCGAGCTGGAGATCGACCACGCGCAGCGGCGGGTCCGGGTCCGGACCGAGGACGTGCACCTGACCCCGACCGAGTTCGACCTGCTCGTCTGTCTGGCGAGCACGCCCCGCGCGGTCCTCTCCCGCGAGCAGTTGCTCGCCGAGGTGTGGGACTGGGCGGACGCCTCGGGCACCCGGACCGTGGACAGCCACATCAAGGCGCTGCGCCGGAAGATCGGGGCCGAGCGCATCCGCACGGTCCACGGCGTCGGCTACGCGCTGGAGACCCCGGCGCCGTGAGCCCCCGGAGGCCCGGAGGACGGGAGCGGCCGGAGGCGGCCGGAGGACGACCGGGGGGACCCGGGAGGCCGGAGAGAGGGCCGGGAGGGCCGCCGGGAGGGTTCGGAGAGCCGGGAGGGCCGGGAGGGCCGCCGGGTGGGCCCGATGGAACGGGCGGGCGCCTGGACGGGCCTGGTGGACCGGGCGGCCCCGGTGGACCGGGAGGGCCTGGTGGACCGGGCGGCCTCAGTGGACCGAGCGGCCCCGGAGAGCCGGGCGGGGAGAGCGTTCCCGGCGGGCGCGACGACCCCGGTGGGCGCGGCGGCCGGTGCCGGCGCCGCCGCCGGATCGTGATCTCCATCAAGACCAAGCTCGGCGCCCTCGTCGTCGGGGCGGTCCTGCTGACCTCCTGCCTCGCCCTGGTGGCGATCCGCACCTCCACCGAGTTCCGGTACATCACGATCTTCGCGATGATCGCGACCCTGCTCATCACCCAGTTCGTGGCCCAGTCCCTGACCGCCCCCCTGGACGAGATGACCACGGTGGCCGGGACGATCTCGCGCGGCGACTTCAGCCGCCGGGTGCGGGGCGCGGACCGGCGGGACGAGCTGGGCGACCTCGCCTCCACGATCAACCGCATGGCGGACGACCTGGAGGCCGTGGACCGGCACCGCAAGGAGCTGGTGGCCAACGTCTCGCACGAGCTGCGGACCCCGATCGCCGCGCTGCGGGCCGTCCTGGAGAATGTCGTGGACGGGGTGTCCGAGGCCGATCCCGAGACGATGCGGTCGGCGCTCAAGCAGACCGAGCGCCTCGGGCGGCTGGTGGAGACGCTGCTCGACCTGTCACGCCTTGACAACGGTGTCGTCGGCCTGCGGGGGCGTCGCTTCGAGGTCTGGCCCTATCTGTCCGGGGTGCTGCGCGAGGCGAACCTCGCCGCGTCCCAGCGCGGCCTGTCGTCCACCTCGGGCCTGCACAACCGTACGGACGTGCACCTGCACCTGGACGTGTCGCCGCCCGAGCTGACCGCCCACGCGGACGCGGAGCGGCTGCACCAGGTGATGGCGAACCTGATCGACAACGCGGTGAAGCACTCCCCGCCGCACGGCCGGGTCACCGTGCGGGCCCGGCGCGGCCCGTATCCGGACTCCCTGGAACTGGAGGTTGAGGACGAGGGTCCCGGCATCCCGGAGTCGGAGCGGCACAAGGTCTTCCAGCGGTTCAACCGGGGTTCGGCCTCGCGCCGGCAGGGTCCGGCCAGCGACGGCGGGACGGGGCTGGGGCTCGCGATCGCCCGCTGGGCGGTCGATCTGCACGGCGGCGAGATCGGTGTGGCCGAATCATCACGCGGGTGCCGCATCAGAGTCACTCTTCCGGGCAGTCGTCCACCGATGGATTGACGTAGGGTTCGAACCGGAAGAACACGTTCTGCGTGTACGGGGGTGAGACCTCCGCGCACGTGAGCGGGGTGCGTTCAGAGGTGCGGCCGAAGGCGGTCGTGCCGATGCCTTTCCGTACCCTCACACCAGCGGAACCACGCTTGTTTCCCGCCATTCACGGCTCCGAAACACCCCGTCAAGTGTGACTTGCGCGACGTTGGAGTGCCCGGCCTGCACCTCCCGGCCGGACAGGCGTAGCCTTTATTTCCGCTGTCCATCACCTTGTGAAGCGGAAGAGGGCGGTTGCCGCCGTGTCGTCTCAGTCCCCCAGTACCCCGAGCTCCCCGACCGACCAAGACGGGCAGGGCCAGAACCCTGCGACCGCCTTCGGTGCCAATGAGTGGCTCGTCGACGAGATCTACCAGCAGTACCTCCAGGACCCGAATTCGGTCGATCGTGCCTGGTGGGACTTCTTCGCCGACTACAAGCCCGGAGCGTCGGAGACCCCGGCCGCCCCGGCGCCCACCCAGAGCACGCCGAGCGCCCCCGCCGCGCCGCAGACGGGCCCCGCACAGGCCGCGCCTGCCGCTCCGGCCTCCGTGCCCGCGCCCGCTTCGGCTCCCGCCGCACAGAAGCCGGCCGCGGCTCCCGCCGCCCCGGCCGCGGTGAAGGCGGCCCCCGCGGCCGCCAAGCCGGCCGCCCAGGCCGCGCCGGCCGCCGCCAAGCCCGCCGCCGCGAAGGCCGACCCGGCCTCCGAGGCCCCGGCCGGTCCCGAGCTGATCACGCTGCGCGGTCCCGCCGCCGCGGTCGCGAAGAACATGAACGCCTCCCTGGAGGTGCCGACGGCCACGTCCGTCCGCGCCGTCCCGGTGAAGCTGCTCTTCGACAACCGGATCGTGATCAACAACCACCTGAAGCGCGCCCGGGGCGGGAAGATCTCCTTCACCCACCTCATCGGCTACGCGATGGTGCAGGCCATCAAGGCCATGCCGTCCATGAACCACTCCTTCGCCGAGAAGGACGGCAAGCCGACCCTGGTCAAGCCGGAGCACGTGAACTTCGGCCTCGCGATCGACCTGGTGAAGCCCAACGGCGACCGCCAGCTCGTCGTCGCGGGCATCAAGAAGGCCGAGACGCTCAACTTCTTCGAGTTCTGGCAGGCGTACGAGGACATCGTCAAGCGCGCCCGCGTGGGCAAGCTGACGATGGAGGACTTCTCCGGCGTCACCGTCTCCCTGACCAACCCCGGCGGCCTCGGCACGGTCCACTCCGTGCCGCGTCTGATGCCCGGTCAGTCGGTCATCATGGGCGTCGGCTCGATGGACTACCCCGCCGAGTTCCAGGGCACCTCCCAGGACACCCTGAACAAGCTGGGCATCTCGAAGGTCATGACCCTGACCTCGACGTACGACCACCGCGTGATCCAGGGCGCCGCCTCCGGCGAGTTCCTGCGGATCGTCGCGAACCTCCTCCTCGGCGAGGAGGGCTTCTACGACGAGATCTTCAAGGCCCTGCGCATCCCCTACGAGCCGGTCCGCTGGCTCCGCGACATCGACGCCTCCCACGACGACGACGTCACCAAGGCCGCGCGCGTCTTCGAGCTGATCCACTCCTACCGGGTCCGCGGCCACGTCATGGCCGACACCGACCCGCTGGAGTACAAGCAGCGCAAGCACCCCGACCTGGACATCACCGAGCACGGCCTCACCCTGTGGGACCTGGAGCGCGAGTTCGCGGTCGGCGGCTTCGCCGGCAAGTCGATGATGAAGCTCCGCGACATCCTCGGCGTGCTCCGCGACTCGTACTGCCGCACCACCGGCGTCGAGTTCATGCACATCCAGGACCCGAAGCAGCGCAAGTGGATCCAGGACCGCGTCGAGCGCCCGCACTCCCGCGTGGAGCGCGAGGAGCAGCTGCGGATCCTGCGCCGCCTGAACGCCGCCGAGGCCTTCGAGACCTTCCTGCAGACCAAGTACGTCGGTCAGAAGCGCTTCTCCCTGGAGGGCGGCGAGTCCGTCATCCCGCTGCTCGACGCGGTCATCGACTCGGCCGCCGAGTCGCGCCTCGACGAGGTCGTCATCGGCATGGCCCACCGCGGCCGCCTGAACGTCCTGGCGAACATCGTCGGCAAGTCGTACGCGCAGATCTTCCGCGAGTTCGAGGGCAACCTCGACCCGAAGTCGATGCACGGCTCCGGCGACGTCAAGTACCACCTGGGCGCCGAGGGCACCTTCACGGGCCTGGACGGCGAGCAGATCAAGGTCTCCCTGGTCGCCAACCCCTCGCACCTGGAGGCGGTCGACCCGGTCCTGGAGGGTGTCGTCCGCGCCAAGCAGGACGTCATCAACAAGGGCGGCACGGACTTCACCGTCCTGCCGATCGCCCTCCACGGCGACGCGGCCTTCGCCGGCCAGGGCGTCGTCGCCGAGACGCTGAACATGTCGCAGCTGCGGGGCTACCGCACCGGCGGCACGGTCCACATCGTCATCAACAACCAGGTCGGCTTCACCGCCGCCCCGGAGTCCTCGCGTTCCTCGATGTACGCGACCGACGTGGCCCGCATGATCGAGGCGCCGATCTTCCACGTGAACGGCGACGACCCGGAGGCCGTGGTCCGCGTCGCGCGGCTCGCCTTCGAGTTCCGCCAGACGTTCAACAAGGACGTCGTGATCGACCTCATCTGCTACCGCCGCCGCGGTCACAACGAGGGCGACAACCCGCAGTTCACCAACCCGCAGATGTACAACCTGATCGACAAGAAGCGCTCGGTGCGCAAGCTGTACACCGAATCGCTCATCGGTCGCGGGGACATCACCCTGGAGGAGGCGGAGCAGGCGCTCCAGGACTTCCAGGGCCAGCTGGAGAAGGTGTTCGCGGAGGTCCGCGAGGCCACCACCGCCTCCTCGGCGCCGGTGCACGTCCCGGACGCCCAGGCCGAGTTCCCGGTCTCCGTCACCACCGCGGTCTCCCAGGAGGTCGTGAAGCGGATCGCCGAGTCCCAGGTCAACGTCCCGGACCGGATCACGGTCCACCCGCGCCTGCTCCCGCAGATGCAGCGCCGCGCCGCGTCCATCGACGACGGCACCATCGACTGGGGCTTCGGCGAGACCCTCGCCATCGGCTCCCTGCTGATGGAGGGCACCCCGGTCCGGCTCTCCGGCCAGGACTCCCGCCGCGGCACCTTCGGCCAGCGCCACGCGGTCCTGGTGGACCAGGAGACCGGCGAGGACCACACCCCGCTGCTCTACCTGGCCGAGGACCAGGCCCACTACAACGTCTACGACTCGCTGCTCAGCGAGTACGCGGCGATGGGCTTCGAGTACGGCTACTCGCTGGCCCGCCCGGACGCCCTGGTCGTCTGGGAGGCCCAGTTCGGCGACTTCGTCAACGGCGCGCAGACCGTCGTCGACGAGTTCATCTCCTCCGCCGAGCAGAAGTGGGGCCAGACCTCCGGCGTCACGCTGCTCCTGCCGCACGGCTACGAGGGCCAGGGCCCGGACCACTCGTCCGCGCGCCCGGAGCGCTTCCTCCAGATGTGCGCCCAGGACAACATGACGGTCGCCATGCCGACGCTGCCGTCGAACTACTTCCACCTCCTGCGCTGGCAGGTGCACAACCCGCACCACAAGCCGCTCATCGTCTTCACCCCGAAGTCGATGCTGCGTCTGAAGGCCGCGGCGTCCAAGGTGGAGGAGTTCACCACCGGCGGCTTCCGCCCGGTGATCGGCGACGACACGGTGAACCCGGCCGACGTCCGCAAGGTCGTCTTCTGCGCGGGCAAGGTCTACTACGACCTGGAGGCCGAGCGTCAGAAGCGCGGTGTCACGGACACGGCGATCATCCGTCTGGAGCGCCTGTACCCGCTGCCGGGTGCCGAGCTGCAGGCCGAGATCGCCAAGTACCCGAACGCCGAGAAGTACCTGTGGGCCCAGGAGGAGCCGGCGAACCAGGGTGCCTGGCCGTTCATCGCGCTCAACCTGATCGACCACCTCGACCTGGCGGTCGGCGCGGACATCCCGGCGGGCGAGCGCCTGCGCCGGATCTCGCGTCCGCACTCCTCCTCCCCGGCGGTCGGTTCGGCCAAGCGCCACCAGGCGGAGCAGCAGCAGCTGGTCAACGAGGTCTTCGAGGCCTGATCCGGACCGCTCGCGCGGGACGGGCGGAGGCCCGGCACCCCTTTCGGGGGTGCCGGGCCTCCGGCGTTTCCGCGTGCGCCCGCCGGGGTGTCAGCCGAGGTAGGCCTCGAAGTCCCAGTAGGGGCGGTTGCGCTGGCGGGCGGAGAGGGTGTGCGGGTGCTGCGCGCCGAGGGTCCTGGTGAGGGCAAGCAGGCCGTCCTCCTCGACCTTCCCCGCCTCCTCGACCTCGCGCACGCCCCGGAGGTCGGCCGCGAGCGCGATCCGGCACGAGAGGGTCAGCGGGTGCTCGTCGCCGAGGACCCGGCGGGCGCGGCGCAGGGTCTCCCGGCTCAGCTCGACGGCGTCGCCGACGCGCCCGTTGAAGTTGCGGGCGGCGGCGGCGTTGAGCGCGCAGCCCAGGACCCAGGGGTGGTCGGGGCCGAGGGTGGCGGTGAAGCCGCCGAGGGCGGACTCCAGGAGGGCGAGGGCGCCGGAGCGGTCGCCCGCGGCCTGCAGGACGAGTCCGGTGTTGGCCACCATGCCGGTGGCGACGGGATGGGCCGGGCCGAGGATCGCGCGGAACCCGGCCTCCGCCTCGGCGGTCAGCTCGCGGGCGTGGTCGAGGTCCCCGTGTTCGCGCAGGTAGTTGGCGTAGTTGTTGATGAAGGTGAGGGTCGTGTGGTGCTCGCGGCCGTGCACCTGCTCGATCTGTTCCAGGAGGCTCGCCATCTGGGCGCCGATGTCCTGCTGGGCGCCTCCCTCGCGGCGCCGGCAGAGCGCGAGCTGGGCGCGGGCCGAGAGGGTCTGCGGGTGCTGCGCGCCGAGGACCTGGACGTGCAGCCGGACACTGGCCTCCTGGCGCACGAGGGCGTCCCGGTAGCGGCCGAGGAGGCGCAGGTCGTGGGCGAGGGCGCTGCCGGAGTTGAGGGTGTTGGCGTGGCGGGCGCGCAGGACGGTCTCGCGGCGGGCGAGGTTCTCGGCGTCGAGGTCGTACGCCTCCTGGTAGCGGCCGAGGAGGCGGAGGCTGACGCCGAGGTTGTGGCGGGCGAGGAGGGTCATGAACTCGTTCTCGCCCAGGATGCGCCGGGACTCGTCGAGGAGGCGGCGCTGGAGCTCCTCGGCCTCGGTGTACTGGCCGAGGTAGCGGAGGTTGCTCGCGGCGGCGCTGTGGGCGATGAGTTCGGCGTGCTCGTTGCGCGGGGTCTGCGCGCGGAGCCGTTCGAGGGCGGCCGAGTCGAGGACGTGGGCCTCGCGGAACCGGCCGGCGGCGCGCAGGATGTTGCCCTCCTGGCTGGTCAGGGTGAGCATCGGCTGGGCCACCGGGTCCATGAACCCGCTCCAGCTGAGCCGGATCCGCTCGGCGAGCCGGGTGCCGGCCTTGAACTCGCCGCTGCGGTAGCAGTAGCGCAGGCAGTTGAGGACGGCGTTCTGGATGCGGGGGCTGCGGCTCTCCAGGGCGCCGGAGGGTTCGAGGTGCGGCAGGAGTTCGGCGTACCGGGGCCAGTTGCGGCTGTCCATGGGGTTGCCGGGGTCGGCCTCGGCGAGCAGGGTGCGGACGGCCTTGCGGTGGGCGGCGCGGTGGGTGCCGTCGGTGAGCCGGGAGACGATGTCGTGCACGAGCCGGTGCATGTGGACCGACTCCTGGTGCGGGCCCATGTCGGTGCTGACGGGGCCGCGGGTCTCCCGGGTGAGGACGGAGTAGTTGACCAGGGTGTCGAGGGCCCGGGTCCAGGCCGGCAGGTCGTTGGCCATCCAGTGCAGGTCCTCGGGGAGTTCGGCCTGCGGGTAGGCGCGGACGAGGCCGAGGGGGATGCGGCCCGGGGCGAAGGAGGCGCAGAAGCTGAGGATCTCGACGGCCTGCGGCTGGGCGCGGCGGAGCCGGTTGATCAGTATCGACCAGGAGGTGAGGGAGGCGTTGGGCACGCCCTCGCCGCCCGTCGGGTCGTCGACGGTGGAGAGCCGGCCCTCGCGGACCATGCGCAGGTACTCGGGCGCCTCCATGCCGGACTCGCCGAGCCAGGCGGCGGCCTGGACGAGGGGCAGGGGGACGTCGCCGAACTCGTGGGCGACCTCGTCGGCCTCGGCGGCGGTGATGTGCGGGGCCCGGCGCATGAGGTAGCCGGTGGACTCGGCGCGGGCGAAGCCGCCGACCTCCAGGAGGTCGGTGTGCTCGGCCCAGAGGCGGTTGCGGGAGGTGATCAGGACGTGGCCGGGGCCGTGCGGGAGCATGACGCCGACGTCCCTGATGTCGTCCCAGCCGTCGAAGACGACCAGCCAGCGGCTCTGCGGGTCGCCGCGGCGCAGGGCCTCGCGGACCGCGCGGATGCGTTCGCCGGGTTCGTTGCCGACGGGGAGGCCCAGTTCGACGGCGAGTTCGCCGAAGCGGTCGCGCTGGACGTTGCGGTCGTCGGAGCTGACCCACCAGACGGTGTCGTAGTCGGGGCTGAAGCGGTGGGCGTACTCGGCGGCGATCTGGGTCTTGCCGATGCCGGACATGCCGAGGAGGGTGCAGGCCGCGTTGCCGCGCTCGGCGTCCATGAGCCGTTCCTGCAGCTCGGTGAGGAGGTCGTCGCGGCCGGTGAAGCGGGGGTTGCGGCGCGGCACCTCGCCCCAGACCTCGGGCGGGGTGTCGGGGTAGCGGACGAGGGCGCCGGGCGGGATGCGGCGGCCGGCCGAGCGGCGGGGTTCGATGCCGAGGCGGCCGAGGAGGCGGGCCTCCGCCTCGTCCTCGCCGACGCCCCAGAGGCCGACCGGTTCCAGAACGGCGGTGGCCGGGAGCAGGGGCCGGTTGGTGAGGTTGACGGCGGCGAACCGGTCGGCGTGGGCGGCGACGAAGCCGCGCAGGACGTCGTTCCACTCCCCGGCGGGGCGCGGGCCGAGTTCGAAGAACCAGTCGTTGAGGACGAGGAGGACCTGGCCGCGGGCGAGCAGCAGGTCGCCGAGGGAGTCCTCCAGGGGCACCTCGCGGGGCGGGTCCCAGCGGTGCGGGGTGGCGCGGACCCCGTGCAGGTCGAGGCGCTGGGCGATCCAGGTGGCCCAGGGCCGGTGGTAGCCGGGGAAGACCACCAGGACGTGTTCGGGTGCCGTGCTTCCGCGCGGGGCTCCGCCCCCGGTCGGCCGCGCCTGTTCCGCCATGTGTACCTCTCCCTGTCCGCTCGCACGCCACGTGGTGTCATCGCGCGCGTGCATAGTGTCACCGAAGTGCTCGGGGCGTGGCACCGAGACGCGCGTGGTGCTGTCGCATGTGGTGGGCGAACTCCCTCCCCGCGTTGGTCAGTTCATCGGATTCAAGCAGGACCGAGAGGGCCCGGCCCACCTGATGGTGGAATCTCTCGAACTGCTGCCCGGCCCTCGTGCGCCAGGAGGCGGGCAGACCGGTCGACCGGGCCGCGCGCCGCCACAGGTCGGTGAGGGCGAGGTGGGCGTAGGCGCCCTGGAGGACGCCGGCGATCGGGCGGGCGTCGGCGCGCCAGCCGACCTTGTGCACGGTGGCCGGTCCGGCGGTGTGGAGCGGTACGAGTTCGTGGACGGCGGCCAGTTTGGTGTGCTGGGTCTCGTGGACGAGGACCTCGGCCATCTCGCGGGGTCCTTCGGGCAGTGTGGCGAGGACGGCGCCGGGGGCGGCGCGGAGGGTGGCGCCGAACGGTCCGGTCCCCCGGTCGGCGTGGGCGACGGGCACCAGGACGCGGACGAGGCGCCGCACCTCCTCGGCGCGGGCGGGGTCGGTGGCGTCGAGGAGGCGGAGGGCCGTCCGCCAGCGATCGGCCCAGACGGCCCGCCCGGCGGGTCCCGCCTCCACGCCGGTACGGGGCGGGTTGCCGATCCCGCCGCGCGGCACCCGGTAGGGGTCCAGGTCGTCGAGGACGGCGGTCCCACCGGGGAGCCGGAGGACGGGGGTCCAGCGGGGGTCCGCGCCGGTCGGGCGCCCGGAGCGGGGGTCGCGCGGGAGCGGGACGGCCCGGGCGGGTCCCGCGCCCTCGGGGGTGATCCGCGCGTGGCGGCCCTCGGTCCGTACGGCGACCCGGTCGGCTCCGGTCAGCAGCCTTCCCAGGCCGGTGAGGGACAGGGTGCCGCGCGGGGTCGCCACGGTGAGGTCCGGGGCGCAGCCGGCGCGCAGTGCGGCGGTGAGGGCGAGGGCGTCGAAGTGGGCGAGCCGCGCGTCGAGTTCCGGGCCGGGCGGCGCGGTGAGCGCGGCGGCGAGCCAGCCGCCGGTGGTGGGGTAGTCGAGGAGGTCGCGGACGGCGGCGGGCGCGCGCTGCTCCGCCCGCTCCAGCAGGCGCCAGGCGGCCTCGAACCGGTCCTCCACGCCGTCACCGAGCTCCGCCCGGTGCCGGCGGACCCGGACGAGCAGCGCCTTGAGCAGGACGAGCCGGCGTGCGTGGAGCGCGGAACGGAGCAGGACGGCCCCGTCGCGCGTGGGCCGCGTCCGGGCGAACAGCCCGAGGAGCGCGGCGGAGGGGGGCGCGGGGGTCATGACGGCCTCCGCCGCGCTCCTCGGGCTGTTCGCC
>NZ_JNXJ01000081.1:0-10847 GCF_000716625.1 Streptomyces bikiniensis
TCCAGTATCGGGGCGACCCTCCGCCTTGCGATCGCACGCACCGGACACCGCCGGGCCTGCCCTCCGGGCAGACGACGCTACTTTCGACACACGCCCTAGCACCCCGGCGCCCACCGCCCCTTCGGCGTCCGCCCGCCCCTTCGGCGCGCACCCGTTCGGCACGAGCCCGTTCCGTACCAGCCCGTTTAGCACCAGCCCGTTCAGCACAGCCCGGAGCCCCCGGGCCGGGCGCGTACGCCCGGAGCCGGGCGGTCCGCCCATCCCTCCGAGGAGTCACGGATGCCCGATCCCGGGCCTTCCCCCCTGCGGTCGAGCCTGCCCACGGCCGCGTCCCACGCACTCACCCTGCCCACCGCTCCCACCGCCCCCGCCGCTCCCGGCAGCGGCCCGGTCGCTCCCGGCAGCGGCCCGGTCGCCCCGCCCCTGACCGACCTCGAACGGATCCTGCGCGGTCCCAGCGGCCTGGGCACGGCGGGCCTCTCCCTGGTCCCGCGCGCGGAGCCCCCCGTACCGGACGTCCCTCCGCCGGCCGAGCCGGCGGAGGGACGTCCGATCCCCGGCCTCTACTTCCATCCCGTGCCGGAGCCCGACCCCGCGCGCGTGGCGGAGGTCAGCCGCCGGATCAAGGAGTGGGCGGTGGACGAGGTCGACCTGTTCCCCGAGGACTGGGAAGGGGAGTTCGACGGCTTCCTGGTCGGCCGCTACATGGTCGCCTGCCACCCCGACGCCCCGACCGTCGACCACCTGATGGTCGCCACCCGCCTGATGGTCGCCGAGAACGCGGTCGACGACTGCTACTGCGAGGACCACGGCGGTTCGCCCGTCGGCCTCGGCGGCCGGCTCCTCCTCGCCCACACCGCCCTCGACCCGCTGCACACCACGGCGGCCTACCAGCCGCAGTGGGCGGAGTCGCTGCACGCGGACGCCCCCCGGCGCGCGTACCGCTCCGCCATGGAGTACTTCGTCCGGCAGGCCACCCCCTCCCAGGCCGACCGGTACCGGCACGACATGGCCCGGCTGCACCTGGGCTACCTCGCCGAGGCCGCCTGGGCCGAGACCGACCACCTGCCGGAGGTGTGGGAGTACCTCGCGATGCGGCAGTTCAACAACTTCCGCCCCTGCCCGACCATCACCGACACCGTCGGCGGCTACGAACTCCCCGCCGACCTGCACGCCCGCCCCGACATGCAGCGGATCCTGGCCCTGGCCGGCAACGCCAGCACGATCGTCAACGACCTGTACTCGTACACCAAGGAACTGGCCGCCCCCGGCCGCCATCTGAACCTGCCCGTGGTGCTCGCGGAGCGCGAGTCGCTCTCCGAGAAGGACGCCTACCTGAAGGCGATCGAGGTCCACAACGACCTCATGCGCGACTTCGAGGCCGAGGCCGCCGCCCTGGCCGCCGCCTGCCCCGTCCCGAGCGTGCTGCGCTTCCTGCGGGGCGTGGCCGTGTGGGTCGACGGCAACCACCACTGGCACCGGACCAACACCTACCGCTACAGCCTGCCCGACTTCTGGTAAGAAACGGAACCATCAGTGACCAGCACCGACACGACCACCACCGCCCCCGCGTTCGTCCCGGGCCCCGCCACCCCCTACCAGGGCGACATCGCCCGCTACTGGAACGCCGAGGCGCGGCCCGTGAACCTGCGCCTCGGCGACGTCGACGGGCTCTACCACCACCACTACGGCGTCGGAGCCGTCGACCACGCCGCCCTCGGGGACCCGCAGGACAGCGCGTACGAGAAGAAGCTCATCGCCGAGCTGCACCGTCTGGAGTCGGCGCAGACCGACGTCCTCCTCGACCACCTCGGGGACATCGGGCGCGAGGACACGCTCGTCGACGCCGGCTGCGGCCGGGGCGGTTCCAGCGTCATGGCCCACCAGCGCTTCGGCTGCAAGGTCGAGGGCGTCACCCTCTCCTCCGCGCAGGCCGACTTCGGCAACCGGCGCGCCAAGGAACTGGGCATCGAGGACCACGTCCGCGCCCGCGTCTGCAACATGCTCGACACCCCGTTCGAGAAGGGCAGCGTCGCCGCCTCCTGGAACAACGAGTCGAGCATGTACGTCGACCTGGACGACCTCTTCGCCGAGCACGCCCGGTTCCTGAAGGTCGGCGGCCGGTACGTCACCATCACCGGCTGCTGGAACCCCAAGTACGGCCAGCCCTCGAAGTGGGTCTCGCAGATCAACGCGCACTTCGAGTGCAACATCCACTCCCGCCGCGAGTACCTGCGGGCGATGGCCGACAACCGGCTCGTCCCGCAGGCCGTCGTGGACCTGACCCCGGAGACGCTGCCCTACTGGGAGCTGCGGGCCACGTCCTCGCTGGTCACCGGCATCGAGGAGGCGTTCATCGAGTCGTATAGGGACGGTTCCTTCCAGTACGTCCTGATCGCGGCCGACCGGGTCTAACCGCAAACGACCGGCTCTGACCGCGGTCGATCGCTTTCGACCGCGGTCGTGGCACAAGAACGCGCCGGGGGCCACCGGACCGACCTCCTACGGTCCCGTCGCCCCCGGCGTCGGTCGTTCCCGGCCCTGGGCGGTGTCCCCGAACGCCCTCAGGACCCGCTCGGCCGCCAGCGTCGCCGTCAGTTCGCCGTCCCTGACCCGGCGTTCCAGGAGGGGCGCGAGTTCCTGGACCGCCGGGTTCGTGCGCAGCCGGTCGAGCAGTTCCTCGCGGACCATGGTCCAGGTCCAGTCGACCTGCTGGTCCTGGCGCTTGGCCGTGAGGCGGCCGGTCGAGTCGAGCAGGGCGCGGTGCTGCTCCAGGCGCCCCCACACCTCGTCGAGGCCCGAGGACTCCCGGGCGCTGCAACTGAGCACCGGCGGCGTCCAGAACGCGTCGGCGCCGTGCATCAGCCGCAGCGCGCCCGCCAGCTCGCGCGCGGCGGCCCGCGCGTCGCGCTCGTGCGGGCCGTCCGCCTTGTTGACGGCGACCACGTCGGCCAGTTCCAGGACGCCCTTCTTGATGCCCTGGAGCTGGTCGCCGGTGCGGGCCAGGGTGAGCAGCAGGAAGGAGTCGACCATGTTGGCGACGGCCGTCTCCGACTGCCCGACGCCCACCGTCTCCACCAGGACCACGTCGTACCCCGCCGCCTCCATGACGACGATCGACTCCCGGGTCGCCTTCGCGACCCCGCCGAGCGTGCCGGCGGTGGGGGAGGGGCGGACGAAGGCCGCCGGGTCGACGGCGAGGCGTTCCATCCGCGTCTTGTCGCCGAGGATGGAGCCGCCCGTACGGCTCGACGACGGGTCGACGGCGAGGACCGCCACCCGGTGGCCGAGCCCGGTCAGCATCGTCCCGAACGCGTCGATGAAGGTCGACTTGCCGACCCCGGGCACCCCGCTGATCCCGATCCGCACCGCCCGGCCGCTGTGCGGCAGCAGCTCGGTGAGGAGTTCCTGGGCGAGGGCCCGGTGCTGGGGCCGGGTGGACTCGACGAGGGTGATCGCCCGGGCGATCAGCGCGCGCTTCCCGTCGAGCACCCCCTTCACGTACGTGTCGAGTCCGATCACAGGTCGTGCCCGAGTCCGGCGGCGAGGCGCGTCACCAGGTCGTGGGCCGCGTCCGGGATGACGGTGCCGGGCGGGAAGACCGCCGTCGCGCCCATCTCCAGGAGCGTCGCCACGTCCTGCGGGGGAATCACCCCGCCGACCACGATCATGATGTCCTCGCGGCCCTCGGCCGCCAGCTCCTCCCGGAGCGCCGGCACGAGGGTCAGGTGACCCGCGGCCAGGGAGGAGACCCCGACGATGTGCACGTCCGCCTCGACGGCCTGGCGGGCGACCTCGGCCGGGGTCTGGAACAGCGGGCCGACGTCCACGTCGAAGCCCAGGTCGGCGAAGGCCGTGGCGATCACCTTCTGGCCGCGGTCGTGTCCGTCCTGGCCCATCTTGGCGACCAGGATGCGGGGGCGCCGCCCCTCGGCCTCGCCGAAGGCGTCCACCAGGGTCCGGGTGCGCTCCACGGAGGGCGACTCCCCTGCTTCGTTGCGGTACACACCGGAAATGGTACGGATCTGGCCCGCGTGGCGCCCGTACACCTTCTCCAGGGCGTCCGAGATCTCGCCGACGGTGGCCTTCGCGCGGGCCGCGTTCACGGCCAGTTCGAGCAGGTTGCCGTCGCCGCCCGCCGCGCGGGTGAGCGCGTCGAGCGCGTCCCGGCAGGCGGTCTCGTCCCGCTCCTCGCGCAGTCGCCGCAGCTTGGCGATCTGCTGGGCGCGCACGGAGGAGTTGTCGACCTTGAGCACCTCGATCTGCTCGTCGGTCTCCACCCGGTACTTGTTGACGCCGATTACCGGCTGCCGGCCGGAGTCGATCCGGGCCTGGGTGCGGGCCGCGGCCTCCTCCACGCGCAGCTTGGGGATGCCCGCGTCGATGGCCTTCGCCATGCCGCCGGCGCCCTCGACCTCCTGGATGTGCTGCCAGGCGCGGCGCGCGAGGTCGTAGGTCAGCCGCTCGACGTACGCGCTGCCGCCCCACGGGTCGATGGTCCGGCAGGTGCCCGACTCCTGCTGGAGGAGGAGCTGGGTGTTGCGGGCGATGCGGGCCGAGAAGTCGGTCGGCAGGGCGAGGGCCTCGTCGAGCGCGTTGGTGTGCAGCGACTGGGTGTGGCCCTGGGTCGCCGCCATCGCCTCCACGCAGGTGCGGGTGACGTTGTTGAACACGTCCTGCGCGGTCAGCGACCAGCCCGAGGTCTGCGAGTGGGTGCGCAGCGAGAGGGACTTGGTGTTCTTCGGGTCGAACTGTCTGACCAGCTTGGCCCACAGGAGGCGGGCCGCGCGCAGCTTGGCGACCTCCATGAAGAAGTTCATGCCGATCGCCCAGAAGAACGACAGGCGCGGGGCGAACGCGTCCACGTCGAGCCCGGCCTCGCGGCCCGCGCGGATGTACTCGACGCCGTCCGCGAGCGTGTACGCCAGCTCCAGGTCGGCCGTCGCGCCCGCCTCCTGGATGTGGTAGCCCGAGATGGAGATCGAGTTGTAGCGCGGCATCCGCTGCGAGGTGTAGGCGAAGATGTCGGAGATGATCCGCATCGAAGGCCCGGGCGGGTAGATGTACGTGTTGCGGACCATGAACTCCTTGAGGATGTCGTTCTGGATGGTCCCGGCCAGCTTCTCGGGCGGTACGCCCTGCTCCTCGGCGGCCACGATGTAGAGCGCGAGGACCGGCAGGACCGCGCCGTTCATCGTCATCGACACGGTCATCCTGTCCAGCGGGATGCCGTCGAACAGCTGGCGCATGTCGTAGATCGAGTCGATGGCGACGCCCGCCATGCCGACGTCGCCGGTGACGCGCGGGTGGTCGCTGTCGTAGCCGCGGTGGGTCGGCAGGTCGAAGGCGACCGACAGCCCCTTCTGCCCGGCCGCCAGGTTGCGCCGGTAGAAGGCGTTGGACTCCTCGGCGGTGGAGAAGCCCGCGTACTGCCGGATCGTCCAGGGCTGGTTGACGTACATCGTCGGGTACGGGCCGCGCAGGTACGGCGCCATGCCCGGGCGGGTGTCCAGGAAGTCGAGGCCCTCCAGGTCCTGCCCGGTGTAGAGCGGCTTGACGCCGATGCCCTCGGGGGTCTCCCAGAGCAGGTCGTCGCCGCCCGCGGCCTTCTTGACGGCCGCGCGCCACTCGTCGGGGCCGGCGCCGCGGGCGGGGGACCCGAGTTCGATCCCGGAGAAGTCGGGGACGGTCATCGGGACACTCCCATGCGGTCGAGGGCGGTGGTGAGCAGGGCGACGGCGTCACAGCCCGCGAAGAGGTACGTGTCGACACCGGAGTACTGCCCCCGGCCGGCGAGGAGGACGTGCTCCGCCCCCGCCGCGCGCAGCTCGGCCGCGGTGGCCTCGGCCCGCTCCTCGTACAGGGCGTCGCTGGAGCAGAGGCAGGCCTCGCGGGCGCCGCTCTCCTCGAACGTGCCCTCGGTGACCGGCTCGATGCCGCCCGCCTGGAAGAGGTTGGCGGCGAACGTCAGCCGGGCCGAGTGCGCGGCCGCCGGGCCGAGCGCGGCCAGGTAGACCTTCGGCCGGGAGCCGGTCGCCGCGAGGTGGGCGTCGGAGCGGGCGCGCAGCTCCTCGTACGCCTCGTCGCGCCGGACGCGGGGCAGGCCGCCGGAGGGCGGCTCGGGCGCGGGGGCGCGCTCGACGGGCTTCTCCGCGAGGTGCGGGAACTCGCTGACGCCGGTGATGGGCTCGCGACGGGTGGCGAGCTTCCTGCTGCGGGCGGCCCAGGTCTCGGCCAGGCGCTCGCCGGTGAAGCCGGAGCGCAGGGCCGCCTCCTGGCCGCCCTCCCGCTCGATCGTAAGGAAGAACTCCCAGGCGGCGTGGGCCAGTTCGTCGGTGAGCCGTTCCACGTACCAGGAGCCGCCGGCCGGGTCGATGACCCGGGCGAGGTGGGACTCCTCGATGAGGACGGTGGAGGTGTTGCGGGCGATGCGGCGGGCGAAGGCGTCCGGCAGGCCGAGCGCGTCGTCGAAGGGCAGCACGGTGACGCCGTCCGCGCCGCCGACTCCGGCGGCGAGCGTGGCGATCGTGGTGCGCAGCATGTTCACCCACGGGTCGCGGCGCGTCATCATCACCGGCGAGGTCACCGCGTGCTGGCGCTGCGCGCCCGCCTCCGGGGCGCCGGAGGCCTCGGCCACCCGGGCCCAGAGCCGGCGCGCCGCGCGGAACTTGGCGATCGTCAGGAACTGGTCGGCGGTGGCCGCGTAGCGGAACTCGATCTGCCCGAGGGCCTCCGTGACGCTCAGCCCGGCCCCGGTGAGCCCGCGCAGGTAGGCCACGCCGGTCGCGAGGGAGCAGCCCAGCTCCTGCGCGGCCGAGCCGCCGGCCTCGTGGTACGGCAGGGCGTCCACGGTCAGGGCCCGCAGGCCCGGGTAGCCGTCGGCGCAGCGGCGCGCGAGGCCGGCGACGGACGCCAGGTCGTACGCCTGCCGGCCCGTGCGGGCCTCGTGGCCCAGGGGGTCGGCGCCCAGGTTGCCCCGGGCGGCCTCCGGGGCGACGCCCCGCTCCTCGTACAGGCGGAAGAGGCGCTCGGCGGCGGCCGCGGTCTCGTCGCCCGCGTCGAGGGCGACGGGCGCGAGGTCGAGGTAGACGCCGGCGAGGGTCGCGTCCAGGGCGTCGACCGGGATGCCGGTGCCGCCGACGCCGAGCCACAGGGAGGTGACGCCGTTCTCCAGGTCGGAGAGGACCGCGTCGTTGTCGGGGGTGAGGTGGCGCTGGCGCACGTCCCAGCCGCCGGTGGTGTTGCCCTCGGCCCGGCCGCCGCGTACGAAGGGGGCGAAGCCGGGCAGGCCGGGGTCGGGCGCGGCGTCGCGCGCGGTGTACAGCGGGCGCGTGTCGAGGCCGTCCTCCAGCAGGGTGGACAGGGCGTCCTCGGCTTCGGCGCCGGAGACCTCCTTGCCCGATTTGCGCAGGACGCCCGCCACGAGGTTTTGCCACTGCTCATGTGGCGCGTCTGGGAATTCGGACGCCAGGGAAAGCCCGTCGTCAGGCAGGACCGTCATGTTTCGGATGCTAGGGGAGATCGACAAGTGAGCAGGAGAGCGCGCGACTGTGACCTTCTTCTCTTCATCCCTTGTGGGTTAGGTTAGGCTTGCCTAAGTTTGGTCTTCGGTCTTTCCGTCCCCTGTCCCGGGAGAACTCGCATGCGCCCCTTCAGCACCCGTGCCGCCCGCCCCACCCCCGCCGAACGCGTGCGCTCCGTCCTGACCGCGGCCCACTCCATGACCGTCGTCACCGACGGCGGCGAGCAGGAGGTGCACCGCCTGGACGGCACGGGCCCCATGGGCCACATCCACCTGCACGACCCCTCCGAGGACTGCCCCACCGGACGGGCCGCCCGCCTCCCCGTACGCCTCGAACTCACCGACATCGCCCCCACCCCGGTCCGCGAGCGCCTGCGCGCCCGCGTCACCCTCACCGGACTCCTCGACGCCCCCTACGAGTCCGACGCCAGCCGGAGCACCTGCATGGAGTTCGGCCAGGCCCTCCTGGAGGACGCCGACGGGCGCACCTTCGTCGCCCTCGACGAACTCCAGGCGACCGAACCCGACCCGCTGGCCGGCTGCGAGGCGGCCATGCTCACCCACCTGGTCGACGACCACGCCGAACTCGTCCCCCTGCTGCTCCGCCTCGTCCGGCCCCGCCCCGACCGGGACATGGTCCGCGCCCTCCCCGTCGCCCTGGACCGCTACGGCATCACCCTGCGCCTCGAACACCCCACCGGCCACCAGGACGCCCGGCTGCCCTTCCCCACCCCCGTCAGGGACGTCGAGGAGGCGGGCCCCCGCATCCACGCCCTCCTCGCCGCCGCCCGCCGCTCCTCCCACCCCAACCGCCTGCTGACCTGAACGGCCCCGCCCCGGGCCCCGTCGAGATGCCGAAGCGCGGCCGCGGACGAAGAATGGACGGGTCGGCCCGTACGTCGCCGGCACCGGAACCGCTCGGGGACCCCCTACCGGGACACGGCCACGCCATGAACGCAGGAAGCCCGGCCAAGGGCCGGCCGTCACCGCAGAGGGGCGCGCTGTACCGCACGGGACACTGGTGCGCCCGCCACTTCGTCGTCGTCATCCTCCTGTGGCTGGCGGCCGTGGTGGGCCTCCAGGTCCTCGACCGCACAGTGGGGGGCCAGTACTCCGACGACTTCGACCTCCCCGGGGTCCAGTCGGCACAAGGACTCGCCGTCCTGGAGGCGCACGACCCCGCGGCCGGCGGCTACGGCGCCCAGATCGTCCTCAACCGGCCGTCAGGACCCCTCACGGACGAGGCGTCCGCCGTCAACTCCACCGTCGCCGCCCTGGAGAAGCTGCCCGACGTCCTCGGCGTTCAGAACCCGCTGCCGCCGCCGGGCACCACCCCGCCCGCCACCCCCGCCGGAACCCCCGACACCGGCCCGCTCTCCACCGACGGCAGGACCGCCTACATCACCGTCCGCTTCGGCGTCCCGCCCTCCACCCTCGGCACCGACTACCTGAACGGCGTCGACACGGCCGTCCAGCCGCTCCGCGACGCCGGCGTCACCGTCGAGTACGGCGGCACCCTCGGTGAACTGGCCCGCCCCGCCGCCGACGACCGCACCAGCGAGGCCATCGGCTTCGCCGTCGCGATCGTCGTCCTCGTCATCGGCTTCGGCAGCCTGATCGCCGCCGTCCTGCCCCTCGTCACGGCGCTCCTCGGGGCGATCTGCGGCCTCGCCCTCCTCGGCCTCGTGGCCGCCGCCTTCACCTTCGGCACCGTCTCGCCCACCCTCGCCACGATGATCGGCCTCGGCGTCGGCATCGACTACGCCCTCTTCCTCATCACCCGGCACCGCCAGAACCTCATGGACGGCCACGATCCCGCCGGCGCGGCGGCCCTCGCGACCACCACCAGCGGCCGCGCCGTCCTGGTCTCCGGCTGCACCGTCGTCATCGCCCTGTCCGGCCTGTGGGTCTCCGGCGTCACCTTCATCGGCAAACTCGGCCTCGCCGCCGCCTTCACCGTCGTCACCGCCGTGCTCTCCGCCCTCACCCTCGTCCCCGCCCTCCTCGGACTCGTCGGCCGCCGCATCGACCGCTATCACCTCCGCAAACCCGTCGCGGAGACCGACGCCGAACCCGGAGCGCCCGCCCACGGCACCTGGCACCGCTACGCCCAACGGGTGGAGAAGCGCCCCTGGTGGTTCCTGACCGGCGGCGTCCTGGCCCTCCTCGTCCTGGCCTTCCCGCTGCTCTTCATCCAGCTCGGCCACATCGGCGACGGGGCCGATCCCGAGTCCTTCACGGACCGGCGGGCCTACGACCTCGTCGCCACGGCCTTCGGCCCCGGCGCCAACGGCCCCCTGACCCTCGTCGTCGACCAGTCGGCCGTCCCCGCCGACGACCGGGCGGCCCTCGCCGGCAAGCTCCAGCAGTCCCTCGCCGACGTCCCGAACGCCGCCTCCATCACCCCCCTCCAGGCCACCTCCGACGGACAGGTCCTCGTCGGCACCGCCTACTCGGTCGCCTCCCCGCAGGACGAGCGGACCACCGAGCTCACCGACCACCTCGTCGACGACGTCCTGCCGCAGGCGGTCGCCGGGACCGAGGCCAGGACCTACGTCACCGGCACCACGGCCGCCCAGGTCGACTTCCTCGACATCGTCTCCAGCCGGCTCCCGCTGATCATCGCCGTGGTGGTCGCCCTCGCCTTCCTCGTCATCCTGATCGTCTTCAGAGGCCTCCTGGTCGCCCTCAAGGCCGCCGTCCTCAACGTCCTCTCCATCGCCGCCTCGTACGGCGTGGTCGTCGCCGTCTTCCAGTGGGGCTGGGGCGGACCCGCGCTCGGCGTCTCCGGCAAGGTCCCCATCGAGAGCTACGTCCCGATGATGATGTTCGCCATCGTCTTCGGCCTGAGCATGGACTACGAGATCTTCCTGCTCTCCCGCGTCCGCGAGGCCTGGCTGCGCACCGGCGACCCCAAGGCGGCGGTCGCCCACGCCCTGGAGATCACCGCCCGCGTCATCACCTGCGCCGCGCTCATCATGGTCAGCGTCTTCGCGGCCTTCGTCGTCTCCGACAACATCGTCGTCAAGATGCTCGGCCTCGGCCTCGCCGCCAGCGTCCTCATCGACGCCACCGTGGTCCGCCTGCTGCTCGTCCCCGCCGTGATGACGCTCCTCGGCAGCCACGCCTGGTGGATGCCCCGCCGCCTCGACCGGATCCTGCCGCACCTGGACACCGAGGGAGAGGGCGAACCCGAACCGGAACGGCCCCCGCCGGGCGGACGCTAACTGATCGTTTCAGAATGAGGTTCGTAGGCGTCGCAAGCAGATGATGCTGCAGGCGAGTTGAAGCAGGCCGAGGTGGAGATCTGCGCGTATCTCGTAGC
>NZ_JNXJ01000082.1:0-9847 GCF_000716625.1 Streptomyces bikiniensis
CCCGTTCCATGCGGCGTCATCCCCCCTGAGCCCGTGGCTGAAGGGATTGTTCCATGGGCTGCCAGCGTCTCCGCAGGACGGCATTCTGAAACGATCAGTAAGGGCTGTCCCGTAACTCCAGCTACCGCCTGTCAGTATCCGGTTCGCCCTGCTTGCCTCTGACTCCAGTGGAGGCACGAGTTGGGGCGCAACCGGACAAGCTGATCTGCACCTGGTGACCCACCTGCCCTAGGGCCTGTTGCGAAAGTGCTGGTAGTGACTGCTGTGGTTGAGTAGTTCGAGGTGAAGGAGAGTCATGACTAGTTGGGCTGGCGCATCGGCTGCGGCTAGCAATGCCGAGATTCGGCAGTACTGTTCGGCCTCGGCTCAGGCTCTCGAGGCCGCAGGTCTGCCTCCTACAGAGCGATGGGACGAGTCTGGTGGGACGGCCTTCTACTGGCCGAAGGGTGATCCTGCGCTCACCCATGGGCCGTGGGTGAACGGAATCGTCGTGTTCTGGGGGACCAGAGGTGCACGTCGCGGCTGGGGCTGCGCCTCCCTTGATGAGGCTGGCAACCCCGTGCTTGGGGCCGCAACTACCTGGCTTCCCGTTCCTCCCTCCATCGCCCCCGGTCTGCTGACCGGACATCTTAGGCGTCTGTTCGCCGAAGGTGTCCTGGCATCTGAGTCCGAGCGCTGATGGAGCGACTGCGGTGTTCGGTCACAGCCACTCGTTGAGGACTGCGACCAGCACGGTCGCTTCGTAGCGGACGGCGAGTTTGTCGTACCTGGTGGCGACAGCGCGGTGGCGCTTGAGCCGGTTGATGCCGCACTCGACCGCGTGGCGCTGTTTGTAGTCAGCCTTGTCGAACTTCGGCGGCCGGCCGCCAAGGGAGCCAAGGTTACGCCGGTTGCGGACCCGGTCCGCCGGAACCGGAATCGTCGCCTTGATACCGCGTCTGCGCAGGTAGACGCGGTTCTTTCGGGAGTCGTATGCCTTGTCGGCTCGGACTCGGTTCGGGCGTTTACATGGTCTGCCGAGCCTCAGCCGGGGAACTCGGATCGCTTCCAGGACCGGCTCGAACTGCAGGGAGTCGCCTCGCTGGCCGGCCGTGATCACCACAGACAAGGGTTTCCGTCCTTGCTCGACCGCGAGGTGGATTTTGCTGGTCAGACCGCCGCGCGATCGTCCGAGGCCATGATCGGCCGGCTCGACAAAGATCCCACCTGGTGGCTCCTTCTGGAGGTCCCCTTTTTAGCCGCCCCAGCGGCGTGCTGGTGGGCCCGGCAGACCGTCGAGACGACGTTAACGTCCCAGGTGATCAGGCCCTTCGCGTCTGCCTCGGCCTGGAGCCGGGTGACGATCCGGGCCCAGGTGCCATCCCGCTGCCAGCGCCGGAACAGGTCGTAGACCCGATCCCACGGACCATAGCGTTCGGGCACGTCCCGCCACGGAGCACCGGTCGGCGTCCGCCACCGTATGCCGTCTATCAGCTGCCGCCGCGTCCACACCTGCGGACGGCCCGGCTTGATGCCCCGCGGCAGCAGCGGCTCAAGCCGGGCCCACTGGTCGTTCGTCAGATCCCCACATCCCACGAGACGTGATCATCAACGAGCAAGATCCGCTTTCGCAATACGCCCTAGGACGGTCTTCTTTGGCCCCGCTGCGACGGCTTCGTCTGGCCCCGGGTAGGAACGGTTTAATTTGGCCCCACTTGGCTTTCAGGAGGCCCCGCCGACGTCAATGTCGGTGGCGGCCCCTACCTTTTGCTCATGATTGATCAGCAGTGGGCGGGCATCCGTCAACGGGTCGAGGCTTTGGGGACGTCCTCCGCGAGCATCGACGTGTTCGGGGCCTTGGGGCACAAATGGGTTCTGGAGCAGCCGCTCAGCCACGCCGAGCTCGCAGAGCTCGAGGCACAGATGAAGGTGACGCTGCCGGAGGACTTCCGAACCTTCCTCCTGTATGTCGGCGCGGGTGGCGCTGGGCCCGCCTACGGCGTGTTCCCGGTGCGGCGAGTGCAAGGCCGCTGGCGGTGGGAGGGCGACGGCGCCAAGCTGGCAGATCTTTCCCGGCTTGCCGAGCCGTTTCCCGAGCAGGGTCCGGACCCGAAGCTACTGGAGGAACTGGCGGCCCACTGCCCCGAGGAAGAGGACTTCGAAGAAATCGAAGAGTTCGACGACGCCATCGAAGCGTGGGACGAACGCTGGGACGCTGTCATGTTCAACCCGGATCGCACGGTCGGCGCCATCGTCATCTCCCACCGCGGCTGCGCCCTGCGTGACTGGCTGGTGATCAGCGGCGCGCACCGAGGCACGATATGGACCGACGATCGTGCGGACGAGGCTGACCTGGCCCCCCTTCGGAGCGACGACGGGACTCAAGTGACCTTCGCTCGCTGGTACACCGACTGGCTGCGTCACGCCGAGCGCACAGCACTGGAAGCAATCTGAGCACCCGGAGTCGACCCACCGCGCACGGGCGCTCAGAGGCTCGCGCACTCGTTTGGAGTAGTGCGGTATTGACCCGGATTCGCGACCGGGATCACGCTGTGTGAGTTCGTGATTACGGCCGTGTCAGGAGGCCGGGTTTCGCAGCGTGTTGAGTTGTTCGAGCGGCTCCGTCGCGACCGGCGGTTGGAGAACGCCTCCATCCACGAGCTGGCCCGCCGTTACACGGTCCACCGCCGGGTGGTCCGCCAAGCCAACCGGCTTGGACAGTGAACCTCTTTCATCCTGTGCTGGAGGGTGAAATGGGCTGGTCAGTAGGTGTGGTGACGAGGCAGGGCCCCTGGTCGTTGGTGTGATGATCTCACTCATCACACCGGCGACCGAAGGGGCCCTGGTGGTTCCGTATCCTGCCACGCTCGACGTCCCGCACGAGCTGGTCGAGCATGTTTCCTGGCTGCTTCACGAACGCCGTCGAGCTCGCAATACCCGATGGCGCAGGCTCGGATGTTTCAAGCAGGCTCTGCTCACGCTGGTCCATCTGCGGAAGAACGAGACGTTCTCGCAGCTCGGGGCCGGTTTCGGGATATCGCAGGCCACCGCCTGGCGGTACGTCGACGAGACCCTGGACGTTCTGGCCGGCTGGGCGCCCGGCCTCTGCGAAGCGTTCACCGGCCTCGGTGAAGGCGACCACGTCATCGTTGACGGCACGCTGATCCCCATCGACCGGATCGCGGCCGATAAGCCGTACTACTCGATGAAACACCGCCGGCATGGCATGAACGTGCAGGTCATCGCCCGTCCCGACGGCACACCGCTGTGGTTCTCTCGTGCGACACCCGGGCGAACCCATGATCTGACCGCGGCTCGCGCCCATGGCATCGTCCAGGCCTGCCTCACCAGAGAGATCCTCGTTCTCGCCGACCGCGCCTACCAGGGCGCCGGCGCCACCGTCCGCACCCCGTACAAGAACCACCACGAACAGCCAGAGCACTACCAGCAATTCAACCGCGACCACGCCCGACTCAGAGCACCCGGCGAACGCGCCTTCGCGCAGCTGAAGTCCTGGCGCCTGCTCCGCCGAGCCCGATGCTCCACCCGCCGCATCGGCACCATCGTTCAGGCCGTCCACACACTGCTGACCTGCAGCTATTCAGGATGAAAGAGGCTCAGTGAGCCTTTTCCAACCTAGCTGTCAGGTCGGCCGCTCCTGTCCGTCGGAGCGTTCACAGCATGGTGACCGACTGTCGATCTGCTGGTCACAGGTCTGTCACCGGCTGACATGGTCACTCGTCGACGCGCCCTTGGCCAGCACAGATGTGAGGTTGGAAAAGGCTCACTTTATTGATGCCCGTCCGCCGGACGCGGTCTACGGCGCAGGGCGGCGGGTGTGGTTCCGTACCAGCGCTGCACCGCGCGGCGCAGCGCTCGCGCGTCGGCGTAGCCACTGCGGGCGGCAACCGTATCGACAGCGAGGTTGGTGTCGTGAAGGAGCCGGGTCACGTGACTGCGCCGTAGGGAATCGAGTTCGCCGTTCCAGGTGGTGCCGTGCTCCTCGAGCCGCCGCTGGACCGTGCGGGTACTGACGGCCATGCGACGGGCGACCGCGATCAGCGTGGTGTCGGACTCGTGGTGGGCAGAGGCCAGGGCGGCACGGAACAGGTCCAGCCAGTCGTGCAGCGGGACCGAGGCGGCGAGCGTCTGTTCCGCGTGCCGCCTCAACACCGCGGAGAGTCCCGGTTGTGCGGCCGGGTTGGGCTCCTTGAGATCGGAGGCAAGGAAGGTGAGGGAACTGACCGGTGTCTCGAACTCGATCGCGCGGGTGCCGAACAGCTCGGTCAGGGAATCGTGTCGGCGAGGTGTTTCCGCGGCGAGCGTGACCCGGACGGGAGTCAAATTGCGCTGCACCGCATTGCTCAGGCACTGCCGGTATACGCCGAGGGCGTAGGCGCTGACCGCGTTGCCCGCCTCGTAGGCAATGTCGGCCTGGTTGTGGTGGAGGATGGTGACCTGCTGGCCGTCCTCGCTGATGTGGAGGGCGTCGGTGGAGGCATCGCCCACCGCTGCGAAGCAGTCGGAGGCATCCCGGATGCCTTCGAGCGGGGTGGGTGCGGAGGAGACCAGGTAGTCCCAGGCGCCGAGCGCACCGGGGCGCGACTCCTTGGCAAGGACCAGCGACAGCATGGTCCAGGGAGCGTGGACGGTCGCCAGCTCCGCTAGGCGGACCACCGTGCTTGTGGGGGTGCGGCACAGGTCGTCGTTCAGGTGCTCCGGCGCCAGGCCGAGCAGCCCCTCGTACCCCTGTTGCGGTACGTGGAGCAGCCTTGCGGCTGCCAGGTAGATACGAGCCAGGTTGGAAGAGGTCGTGTTGTGGTGTGGTGGTGCGGTCACAGGTGCTGAGGATAGTTCGGGGCTTGAGGCCACGGATGCCAGGTCTGCGCTACCGCAGGTTGGCCGTCAGGCGCGCTGGGTCCCCTTGTTGGCGTGTGCTGTCCCAAGTGGGCTTGTCGCAGTACCCGTAGCTTGGTGATCGTTTCCGCGTGCCGTCCCGGTGGCTTACTGTCAGCCACCGCTAGGGTTGACAGGTTGAGACGCAGGCTGAAAGGTCGCCGGCCGGGCCGTGTCGGTGCCGCCGGAGCTGCTGGCGGAGTAGTGGGGGGTGGAGTCATGGGGCGGCACGAAATCGAGGCATTATCTTGGCGCAGAGGCTGCTCTTCCGCCGTGCATCCAAGAAAGTCGGTGTGACCACAGACCCACCCGCGTACGGTGGACGGACTTCGACGGGGACAGCTACGCCGACTCCTCCGTAGTCCAGGCCAGCGGGTCAGTGAACACCTGCCTTAACCACGGCGGCGACGGCAGCTGGTTCATCCCGGCAGGCCCCTGTCACCACATGGGTAACCAGTGGGCATCGGCTGGTCCTATTCGCCAACTGCAACGCCGAAGGACACAGCGACTACAGCCTTACTGACACCAGCGGCTTCACCTGGTCCGTCTGTGGAACGGTGGCGACGGCCACGCCCGCTGGACCGACCTCAGCAACGTCTCCCACACCGCCTGACTTCCCGTTGCAGCCCGCAACGTGCAGCCGCTCCCAGCCCAAGCATCTGTACCGGACGACGCCTCTGGCCGCCCGGCACCAGCCTGGCTCCGCCCGGGCACCTCTCGCCACGCCACTCCGGACTGTCCGGCTCACGAACCCGCCATGCACTGGTGCTCGGCCTGCCGTGCGCGGCAGGGCGGGACTCACCGTTACTCATCTCCTTTCCGCGACACGTCTCGGAAGGGGCTAGTAGAAAGCGAAAACCTCACCGATGCGTATGCGCACATCTCTTCCCCTGGCCGTCGCAGTCACGGCGGCGCTCGTCACCGGGGTTCCCGCTCCCCTCGCCGCCGCCGGCCCCGCCCCGGTGCCGACGGTGACGACCGGGGCCGTATTTAACGATCCCACCAGCACCGATCCGATACGGCGCAACGCGATCTTCAACCACCTGTCCGCGCTCATCGACGGAGCTGTGCCTGGCTCCGACATCAAGATCTCTCTGTACATGTTCATGGCGAGCTCCACGACCGAGGCGGAGTTCTCTTCGGTACCGCTGGCCCAGCGCCTGGTAGCCGCGCACCAGCGCGGCGTGAACGTCCAGGTGCTCCTCGACGGCAAGTACGTCGGCCCGTGGAACACGTCCTACACCGAGCTCAAGAAGCTGCAAGACAGACCAGAGGGTTCGGGCACCCACTCGTGGGTCCGCAGCTGTGCTGCGGGACAGGCATGCCTCGCGACCCGGCCCGCCGCCTGGGCGGGCGAGGCGTACAAGGACTGGCACGGCGTCAACCACAACAAGCTCTTCTTGTTTTCCCAGACCAAGGGCAGCGGCACCGTGCCGGTAAATAACGTGGTCGTGCAGTCCTCCGGCAACCTGACCACGGACGACCGCAAGACGTTCTGGAACGACGCCCTGACAGTGACGGAGAACGCCGAACTCTACAGCGGTTACGATGCCTACTTCACGAAGCAGGTCGAAGCCTGGGCAGACCCGACCAAGCGTCTGTCCGACGTGCTAATGGACAAGCAGGCAGGCCGAGCCAAGGCCTACTTCTTCCCCCGGCAGACCTCCGGCCCCGACGGCAACCCCGACGACGTCATCCTCAACATCCTCAACACTGTGGACAACCCCGTCCCCGGCCATGCGCTCTGCCACGGCAACAGCTCCGGTGTCGGCCTCAACGGGCGCACCGTCATCCGAATCGCACAAGGCGGCATCAACCGACCGGCGATCGCAAAGAAGTTGTACGAATTGGACAAGGCCGGCTGCTACGTCGACGTCGTCTACGGCTCGGCCGACGCCGAGTCGCTCACGTGGCTCAAGAAGTCCGAAGCCCCCTACAACGGCGTGACCCTGCACGAACTACACAGCCAGATGGTGAACGGCCAGGAGGTAGGGACAACCACCCACAACAAGTACCTGATCATCGAGGGCGCTTACAAGGGCGTGCCCGACCAGAAGATCGTCTTCACCGGCAGCCACACCTACACCAAGTCCGCCCTCATCGGCAACGACGAGGCCCTGTTGAAGTGGGACGACTCCTCCATCGGCACTGCCCCCCATGCCCCCTCCGTGTTCGAGGCCTACCGGGACAACTTCCGCGCCCAGCGCGCGGCCGCCGACAGCCAGAACGTGCAGCCGTAACTCTGGACAACGGTTCCGACAGCACGGGATTACCCGTTCACAGAGCCGGCCAGCGCGTCTGTGCTCCTGCCTCGCAGGATGCCACCAGGGCCTCGTGGGTGTCGGCAGCCACGCGCAGCACGTGCTCGCTCCGGACCCCTGGCCGGAAACCATGTACGTTGCACCGTACAGCCCTATGCCCGTCCCGAAGGCGCGCACCCGTTCCTCCTTCGCCGCGGGCGGGGTCCCGGCGCGCGTCTGCGGCCCAGCGCCGAAGGTGTCCCTGGGCAAGCCCCCGTTCGAGGAAGGCTTGCCCAGGGGCACCCTTCGGCCTGCCCGGCCAAATCCGTCGGCGCAACAGGCCGATGCGGGCTAGGGGACGTATCGAGTTGTGATCAATCTGAGGGTTTTGCCCTCGTGGTCGTGCCTGATCCGGTAGACCGTGCCGTGTGATGCGAGTGCAGCTGACTGACGCCGAGTGGGAGTTCATCGGGCCGTACCTGCCGATCGGTGAGTACGGCCCCTATCCCGAGCGGCTGCGCCGGCAGTTCGAGGGTGTGATGTGGCGGTTCCGGACGGGCGGCCAGTGGCGGGAGATGCCGAGCGAGTTCGGCGCCTGGTCGACGGTCCACAACCGCTTTAGGCAGTGGCGGGACGCCGGGGTCTTCGAGGCCCTGCTGGAGGGCACCATCGCGAAGGCCGCGAGGCGGGGTGAAGTGGACCTGTCGCTGGTCAGCGTGGATTCCACCACCGTCCGCGCCCACCACGACGCCGCCGGGATGCACCTGGACCCCGATACGCTCGCCGACCTGGAGAAGGCAGCCGAGGAGGCGGAGAAGGCCCGGCAAAAGGGGGAGGCTCGAAGGAACAAGACGGGCGTGACAGCCCTGAAGCCCCGGAACGGGACGGGCAGCGATGTGTCCGGCGCAGACACAGGCTTCGACTGAAGGCCGCGTTGCTCGGACGCTCCAGGGGCGGCCAGACCAGCAAGGTCCACATCGCCGGCGAACGCAGGTGCCGTCCCCTGGCAGTCATCCTGACCGAGGGGCAGGCCGCCGACAGCCCGCAGTTCATCCCCGTGCTGAAGAAGGTCCGGGTCCCCGGGCCTGTCGGCCGTCCCCGCACCAGGCCCGACGCGGTCGCCGGCGACAAGGCCTACTCCTCCCGCGGCAACCGGTCCCACCTGCGCGAACGCCACATCAAGGTCGTCATCCCGGAGAAACGGGACCAGGCCGCCAACCGGAAGAAGAAGGGCAGCCGGGGCGGCCGACCTGTCGCCCACGACACCGAGCTCTACAAGGAGCGCAACACCGTCGAGCGCCTGATCAACAGGCTGAAGGCATGGCGGGGTATCACCACCCGGTTCGACAAGACGCCCGAAAGCTACCTCGCCGGCCTCCACCTCCGCGCTTCGATGATCTGGATCAAGGAGCTCGCCAAGACCACACCTTGATCACGACCAAATACGCTCCCTAAGGGCTGTCCCGTAACTCCAGATACCGCCTGTCAGTGTCCGGTTCGCCATGCTTGCCTCTGACTCCAGTAGAGGCACGAGTTGGGGCGCAACTGGACAAGCTGATCTGCATCTGATGACCCACCTGCCCTAGTCCTGAGTTACGGAACAGCCCTTAGCTGATCCAGCAGAGCAACGGCGGGCCGGGCAGTCCTGCCAACCGCTGACAGGTTAGATAGCGACACCCGCGGCGGCTTGCCGAGATCGCTTGTTGTCCGCGGACAACATGATTTCTCAGCCCAAGGTTGCGGCATCTGTGCATCAGATTGTCCGACGTGTAGCTGCCATGCCCTGAAGCGATCCCCCAGTCCGGACCCTGCCGACCGGCCCGGCGGCTCGTCAGCTTCCACAGGCCTCAGTGATTCCCAGCGCGCTGTCCCAATAAAACGTACCGCTGTTATCCGTGGACAACATGTGGCAGCGCAAAGGGCCCTGGCTTCACGATCGCTCACAAATCCGGAGCCCATGGTGATGAACAGTCGACGTGGGGGAGTAGGGGCAGTTCACTGCTGATGTGGCCACAATGCGCTTTGGCCCCGCCAGAGGCGGGGCCAAAGCATGCGACAAAGAGTGGCGCGAGGGGACGCGATTACTTCATTCGCCTCCCGATCCCGTAGAGCCAGTGCCCTGTGTGTCCTAGCGTGACCAAGGTAAAGATCACGAAGATGACCATCTGCGCGCGGTCAAGGAAGTCCTGATCGTTCGGGTTGCTCAGTGCCATCACCCCGACCAGCACCCACACGCCCCATGTCTTCCATACAGGCCACTTGCCGTCTGCGCGCATCTAGAAACGGCCTCTCCACTTCAGCTTCCGGTAGCGCGGGTAGGGATGCATGGAGTTGAGGAGGTCGGCTTTGAAGTTGGTGTAGAAGCGGTTGACGTGCCGGAACGTGTTCCTGCCATACCACATGGTGTCACGGATCGAAGCGACGCCAGCTACACTCCACGCGCAGCCTGCGGCCCCCCGCCAGGAACGCACACACCGTCGTGAGTTGCGGAGCTTGACGATACGTACGACGCTCGAGACTCGTCCAAAGCTGGAGATCCCCGCGCCGAACATCACTGCTGAGTGCAACATGTCAGCGCTGGCGTGGCGCCGCCGCTGCTTGCGCCACCCGCGTACCCAGGAGACGGGGTTGTACCAGCGTTTGCCGTCGAGGTCGTATTGGTTGACGGGGTCGCCGGGATAGCCGTAGCGGTTGTCGCCGCCGCCGTGGACGGGGTCGGTGGACAGGAAGCG
>NZ_JNXJ01000083.1:0-9925 GCF_000716625.1 Streptomyces bikiniensis
CTGTACGTCGCGGGCACGGGCGTCGGCCGGGGCTACCTGGACGACCCCGCCAAGACCGCCGTCACCTTCATGGCCGACCCGTACGCCACCACCCCCGGCACCCGCATGTACCGCACCGGCGACCGCGTCCGCCAACGCCCCGACGGACAACTGGAGTTCCTGGAACGCACCGACCACCAGGTCAAGATCCGCGGCCACCGCATCGAACTCGGCGAGGTCGAAACCGCCCTGCGCCGCCTGCCCGGCATCACCGACGCCGCCGCCACCGTCCACCACGGACGCCTTCACGCTGGACGCGCTGCCGCTCACCCCCAACGGCAAGGTCGACCGCAAGGCACTGCCCGCCCCCGACCCCTCGGAGCACGCCACGGGCCTCGTCCCGGCGCGCACCCCGCGCGAGCGGGTGTTGTGCGAGGTCTTCGCGGACGTCCTCGGACTGCCGGCCGTCGGCATCGACGACGACTTCTTCGACCTCGGCGGGCACTCGCTGCTCGCCACCCGGGCCGCGTCCCGGATCCGGGCCCGGCTCGGCGCCGAGGTCCCGATCCGCACCCTGTTCCAGGCGCCGACCGTCGCCGAACTGGCCGCCGCCCTCGACGCGTCGGACGCCCCGGTGCGACCGGCCCTGACCGCCGCCGCCGAGCGTCCGGAGGAGCTGCCGCTCTCCCCCGCCCAGCAGCGGCTGTGGTTCCTGAACCACCTGGAGAAGGGCTCCGCCACCTACCACCTGCCGTTCGCGGTGCGCCTCTCCGGCGCTCTGGACACCGCCGCCCTGGGGGCCGCGCTGGACGACGTCGTGGCCCGCCACGAGAGCCTGCGCACCGTCTTCCCCGAGGCCGGCGGACGGCCGCGCCAGCGAATCCTGCCGGCGGACGGGGCGCACGTCGCCCTGCCCGTCACCGCGACCGCGCCCGGGGAGCTGCCCGGGGCGCTGGCCGCCGCGGCCGCCCGGGACTTCGACCTGGCGGACGGGCTCCCGCTGCGCGCCGAGCTGTTCCGGCTCGCCGCCGACGAGCACGTGCTGCTCGTCGTGCTCCACCACATCGCCTCCGACGGCTGGTCCGTCGCGCCGCTCGCCCGCGACCTCGCCGAGGCGTACGGGCTGCGGCGGGCGGGCGGAGCCCCCGCGTGGGCGCCGCTGCCGGTCCAGTACGCCGACTACACGCTGTGGCAGCGGGGGATCCTCGACGCGGTCGCGGACGAGCAGCTCGCCCACTGGAAGGAGGCGCTGGCCGGGCTCCCGGAGGAGCTGGAGCTGCCGACCGACCGGCCGCGGCCCGCCGTGCCCAGCCACCGCGGCGGCACGGTCGCCTTCGAGGTCGGCGGCGCGGCGCACGCGGCGGTCGCCGCGCTGGCCCGCGCGCAGGGCGCGAGCACCTTCATGGTGCTCCAGGCCGCGCTCGCCACGCTGCTGTCGAGCCTCGGCGCGGGCGACGACGTGCCGCTCGGGACGCCCGTCGCGGGCCGCACCGACCCGGCCCTCGACGAGCTGGTCGGCTTCTTCGTCAACACCCTGGTGCTGCGCACCGACCTGTCCGGCGACCCGACCTTCCGCGAGCTCGTCGACCGCGTCCGCACGGCCGACCTGGCGGCCTACGCCCACCAGGACCTGCCGTTCGAGACGCTGGTCGACGCGATCGCGCCGAGCCGGTCGCTGTCCCGGCAGCCGCTGTTCCAGACCATGCTGGTGCTGCAGAACAACGCCTCCGCCGACCTCGCCCTGCCCGGCCTGGACGTCGGGGCCGTCCCGGTCCGCACCGGCACCGCCAAGCTGGACCTGGCCTTCGAGCTGACCGAGCGGCACGGCCCGGACGGCGCGCCCGCCGGGATCGACGCCGTCCTGGAGTACAGCAGCGACCTGTTCGACGAGGCGACCGCGCGGTCCCTGGCGGACCGCTTCACCCATCTCGTCGGCGTCCTCACCCGCGACCCCGACGTCGCGCTGGGCGAGGTCGACGCCCTGCTGCCCGCCGAGCGCGAGCGGATCCTGGGCGAGTGGGCCGGTCCCGTGCGGGACGTCGACGTGGCGCCGGTGCACGAGCTGTACGCGGCCCGTGCCGCCGCCCAGCCCGGCCACCCGGCCCTGGAGTTCGGCGCGGAGGTGCTCTCGTACGCCGAGCTGGACGCCCGCGCGAACCGGCTCGCCCACGAGCTGGCCGCCCGCGGCACCGGGCCCGGCGCCCTGGTGGCGCTGCTGCTGCCGCGCTCGCCGGAGATGGTCGTCGCGCTGCTCGCCGTCCTCAAGGCGGGCGCCGCCTACCTGCCGATCGACGCCGCCTACCCGCGGGACCGCATCGCGTACATGCTCGACGACGCGCGGCCGGTGCTCGCCCTGACGACGGCCGCCGAGTCCGCGGGCCTCGACGGCACGGACGTCCCGCGGCTGCTGCTCGACGCCCCGGACGTGCGCGCCGCCGTCGGCGCCCGCCCCGGCCGGCCCCTCACCGACGCCGACCGGACCCGGCCGCTGTCCGTCCGCGACCCCGCGTACGTCATCTACACCTCCGGCTCCACCGGGCGCCCCAAGGGCGTCGTCGTGGAGCACCGCACGGTCGCCGTGATGGTCGCCGACCAGGGCCCCCGCATGGGCATCGGCCCGGACACCCGCTGGCTCCAGTTCGCCTCGTACAGCTTCGACGCGGCGACCTGGGAGCTCTCCATCGGACTGCTCTCGGGCGCCACGATGATCCTGTCGACCGCCGAGGAGCGCGGTCCGGGCGGCCCGCTCGCCGAGCTGGTGGAGCGCACCGGCACCACCATGGTGTGCCTGCCGCCGACGGTCCTGTCCGCGTGGCCGGCCGACCGGCCGATGCCCGGGGGCGTGCAGCTGGTCGTGGCGGGCGAGGCGTGCCCGCCGGAGCTGGTCGAGCGGTTCTCGCGCGGGCGGGTGATGCGCAACGCGTACGGGCCGACCGAGGCCACCGTCTGCGCCTCCATCAGCGCGCCGCTGTCCGGTGCCGTGAAGCCGCCGATCGGCTTCCCGCTGCACAACACGCGCCTGTACGTGCTCGACGCGCGGCTGCGGCCGGTGCCGCCCGGCGTGACCGGCGAGCTGTACATCGGCGGCGACCAGCTGGCCCGCGGCTACCTGCGGCGCCCCGAGCTGACCGCGGCCCGCTTCCTCGCCGACCCGTACGCCACCGCGCGGGGCGGCCGGATGTACCGCTCCGGCGACCTCGTGCGGTGGAACGCCGACGGCAGCCTCGACTACGTCGGGCGCGTCGACGACCAGGTGAAGCTGCGCGGCTTCCGCATCGAGCCCGGCGAGATCGAGGGCGCGCTGCTGGCCCGCGGGGACCTCGCGGCCGCCGCGGTCGTGGTCCGCGAGGACCGGCCCGGCGACAAGCGGCTCGTCGCCTACGTCGTCGCCGCCGGCGCCCCCGTGGACGTACGGGAGGTCCGGGCCCGGCTGGCCGGCGCCCTGCCCGAGCACATGGTGCCGAGCGCCGTCGTCGCCCTCGACGCGCTGCCGCTCACCGGGAACGGCAAGCTCGACCGCCGTGCCCTGCCCGCGCCCGACCACAGCCGGGCCGCCGAGGGGCTCGCCCCCGCGAACGAGCGGGAGGCGGCGCTCTGCCGGGCCTTCGCGGAGGTCCTCGGACTGGAGTCGGCCGGCGCCGACGCCAGCTTCTTCGACCTCGGCGGCGACAGCATCAGCTCCATCCAGCTCGTCGGAAGGGCCCGCGAGGCCGGCCTCGCGATCACCGCGCAGGACGTCTTCGTGCACCGCACCCCGCAGGGGCTCGCGCTCGCCGCGCAGGCCGCGGGGCGGCCCGGTGCCGTCGGCGTCGGCGACGGCACCGGGCCGGTGCCGGCCACGCCGATCACCGCCTGGTTCGACGCCGTCGACGGCCCGACCGACGGCTTCCACCAGGCCGCCGTCGTCCAGACGCCCGCGGGCGCCGCGTACGAGCGGATCGAGGCCGCCCTCCAGGCGCTCCTCGACCACCACGACGCGCTGCGCCGGCACGGCGACACGATCCTGGAGGCCGGCGCGGTCCGGGCCGGGGACGTGCTGCGCCGGGTCGACGCCGGGGCCGGCGACCTCGCCGCCCTGGTCCGCGCGGAGGCGGCGACGGCCCGCGCCGAACTGGCGCCCGCGCGCGGCGACGTGGTCCGCGCGGTCTGGCTCGACGCCGGCGCGGAACGGCCCGGCAGGCTGCTCCTGACCCTGCACCACCTGGTGGTGGACGGCGTCTCCTGGCGCATCCTGCTGCCCGACCTGGCCCAGGCGTACGAGCGGCCCGAGCGGCCCCTCGCACCGGTGGGCACCTCCTTCAGGCAGTGGGCGCTGCTGCTGCGCGAGGAGGCCGCGCGCCCGGAGCGCCGGGCCGAACTGCCGCTGTGGCGGGAGGTCGTGGACGGCGGCGACCCGCCGTTCGGCACCCGGCCGCTCGACCCCGCCGAGGACACCGCGGCGACCGCCCGCCGGCTGCGGCTCGAACTGCCCGCCGCGTACACGGCGGAGCTGCTCACCACCGTCCCGGCCGCCTTCCACGCCGAGATCAACGACGTGCTGCTGACCGCCCTCGCGCTCGGCGTCGCGGACTGGCGGCGCGGCCGCGGCGAGCCGCAGGACGTGCTCGTCGACCTGGAGGGGCACGGCCGGGAGCCGGTCGTGCCGGGCGTGGACCTGTCCCGCACGGTGGGCTGGTTCACCAGCACGCACCCGGTCCGCCTCGACGTGGGCCTGTGCGACTGGGACGAGGTGTGGGCCGGCGGGCCGGCGCTCGGCCAGGTCCTCAAGGAGGTCAAGGAGCAGCTGCGGCGCATCCCGGACCACGGGATCGGGCACGGCCTGCTGGGCCGGCTCGGCACCGGTGCCGCGGCGGAGCTCGGCGCCCGCCCGGCGCCGCAGCTGGGCTTCAACTACCTGGGCCGGATGGCGCTTTCGGAGCCGGGGGACTGGCAGGTCGCGCCGGAGTCGCTGGACGTGGCGGCCGGCACCGACGCGGGGATGCCGCTGCCGCACGCGCTCGGCGTCAACGCGCGCACCGAGGACCGCCCGGACGGCCCCTGCCTGGTCGCCGAGTGGGCCTGGGCGGGGCGGACGGTCGCCGACGCCGACGCGGAGGCGGTCGCGCACGGCTGGTTCCGGGCGCTGAAGGCGCTCGCGGAACACGCCGCACGGCCCGACGCCGGGGGCTTCACGCCCTCGGACCTGGGGCTCGTCGAGGGGCTCGGCCAGGACGAGATCGACGAGTTCGAGAACGAGTTCGCAGACGAGTGGGGGGACGAAGGATGAGCACGACCGGACAGGGGAAGGGGCCCGGGGCGCCCCGGGCGTCGGGCGGACTGAGCGACGTGCTGCCGCTCACTCCGCTCCAGGAGGGCCTGCTCTTCCACGCCGTGTACGACCGGCGGGAGCTCGACGTGTACGCGGTGCAGCTGGTCCTCGACCTGGAGGGGCCGCTCGACCGGGGCGCGCTGAAGGCCGCCGCGGCCGGCGTCCTGGCCCGGCACCCCAACCTGCGGGCGGGCTTCCGCTACCGCAAGAACGGGCAGCCGGTGCAGCTGATACCCCGGGCGGTGCCGGTGCCCTGGCGGGAGGTGGACCGGCCGGACGACCTGGAGGCGCTGACCGACCGGGACCGCACCGAGCCGTTCGACGTGGGCCGGCCGCCGCTGATCCGCTTCACCCTCGTCGGCACCGGCGCGGACCGCCACAGGCTCCTCGTCACCTGCCACCACATCCTGCTCGACGGCTGGTCGATGCCACTGCTGCTGTCCGAGCTGTTCGCCGCGTACGCGGCGGGCGGCGACGCCTCCGGGCTGCCCGCCGTCACCGCGTACAAGAGCTACCTGTCCTGGCTGGGCCGGCAGGACGAGGAGGCCGCCGCCGCGGCGTACGGGGAGCTGCTCGACGGCCTGGAGGAGCCCACCCGGCTCGTGCCGGCGCCGCCCGGCCGCGCCCCCGTGCTGCCCGAGCAGCACGTCGCCCGCCTCGACGCGGCGGCGACGGCCCGGCTGACGGAGTGGGCCCGGGCCCGCGGCGTCACCCTGTCCGGTGTCCTCCAGGGCGTGTGGGCCGTCGTCCTCGGCGCTCTGACCGGCCGGGACGACGTGGTGTTCGGCACCACGACCTCGGGCCGGCCGCCGGAGCTGCCGGGCGTCGAGTCGATGGTCGGCCTCTTCATCAACACGCTGCCGGTGCGGCTGCGGACACCCGCCGGGGGGACCCTGGCCGAGGTCGTGCGGGCGGCGCAGGAGCAGCACACGGCGCTCCTGCCGCACCAGCACCTGGGGCTCTCCCGGATCCAGCGGGACGCGGGCCACGGCGAGCTGTTCGACACCGTCATGATCTTCGAGAACTATCCGCTGGACCCGGACGCCCTGCGCGGGGCCGTCCCCGGTCTGACGGTGACGGGCGCGCGGGGCCGCGACGCGACGCACTACCCGCTGTCGCTGCTCGTGCTGCCCGGCGAGGAGCTGACGCTGCGGCTCGACCACGCGCCCGACCTGGTCACGGCGGCGGAGGCCGCCGCGCTGTCCGGGCGGGTCCTGCGGCTCCTCGCCGCGCTCCCCGACACGGCCGACCTGCCGCTGTCGCGGCTGGAGCTGCTCGGCGAGGAGGAGCGCGCCACGCTGCTCTCCGGGCACAACGACACCGCCCGCTCCCACCCGCGGCACGCCCTGCGCGCGCAGCTCGCGGAGCGGGCCGCCGCCGCCCCGGACGCGCCCGCGCTGCGCTGCGGCGCCGAGCGGCTGGACCACGCGGAGCTGCACGCCCGCGCCGACCGGCTCGCCCACGAGCTGGTGGCGCGCGGCGCGGGCCCGGGCGCGCTGGTGGCGCTCGCGCTGCCGCGCTCGGCGGACCTGGTCGTCGCGACGCTCGCGGTCGTCAAGGCGGGCGCCGGCTACCTGCCGCTCGACCCCGACTACCCGGCCGACCGCATCGGCTACATGCTCGACGACGCGGCGCCCGCCCTGGTGGTCACCACCACGGGTGTCGCCGCCGCGCTGCCGGCCGTCACCGCCCGCCCCCACCTGCTCCTGGACACGGCGGCGGCGCTCCTCGCGGAGCGGCCGACCGGCCCGGCCGGCACCCCGGACCCGGACCCGCTGGACACCGCGTACACGATCTACACCTCGGGCTCCACCGGCCGCCCCAAGGGCGTGGTCGTGCCGCAGGACGCGCTGGTCAACCTGGTGCACGACATGGGCGAGCGGTTCGGCATCGGGCCCGGGGACCGCTTCCTGTCGGTCACCACCTTCGGCTTCGACATCTCCAACCTGGAGATCTTCGTGCCGCTGCTGACCGGCGCCGAGCTGGTCCTCGCCGAGCGCGACACCGTGCGCGACCCGGCCGCGCTCGCCGCCCTGGTCACGGACAGCGGGGCGACCGTCATGCAGGCCACGCCGACCCTGTGGCACGCGCTGGTCACCGAGCACCCGGAGAGCCTGGCGGGGCTGCGCGTCCTGATCGGCGGCGAGGCCGTCGGCGAGCCGCTGGCGGACGCGCTGCGCGCCGCCGCCCGCGAGGTCACCAACGTCTACGGGCCGACCGAGACCACCATCTGGTCGACCGCGGCCGTCCTGGACGGCGAGCGCGGCGGCGTCCCGCCGATCGGCCGGCCGATCGCCAACACGCGGGTGTACGTGCTCGACGACGCGCTGCGGGCCGCCCCCTCCGGGGCGGTCGGCGAGCTGTACATCGCCGGTGCCGGCGTGGCCCGCGGCTACCACGGGCGCCCCGCGCTGACCGCGACCCGCTTCGTGCCGGACCCGTTCGGCCCGCCCGGCAGCCGGATGTACCGGACCGGTGACGTGGTGCGCTGGGGCGCGGACGGGCAGATCGAGTACATCGGCCGGGCCGACCACCAGGTCAAGATCCGGGGCTTCCGGATCGAGCTCGGCGAGATCGAGTCGGTGCTGGCGGCCCACCCCGGGGTGTCCCAGGCGACCGTCGTGGCCCGGGAGGACCTGCCGGGCGGCACGCAGCTGGTGGCGTACACCGTCGGCACCGCCGCCCCCGCGGTGCTCCGCGCGCACCTGGCCGAGAGCCTGCCCGCACACATGGTGCCCGCCCTGTACGTGGCGATGGAGGCGCTGCCGCTCACCGCCAACGGCAAGGTCGACCGCAAGCTGCTGCCCGCGCCCGAGCAGGGTCCGCGCACCGCGGCCCGCGCCCCGCGGACCCCGCAGGAGCAGTTGCTGTGCGAGGTGTTCGGCGAGGTCCTGGGCCTGCCGGCGCCGGCCGGTCCGGACGACTCGTTCTTCGACCTCGGCGGGCACTCGCTGCTCGCGACCCGGCTGACCGGCCGGATCAGGACGGCGCTCGGCGCCGACCTGCCGGTCCGGGCGGTCTTCGACGCGCCGACCCCGGCGGCCCTCGCGGCCCGGGTCGCGGACGCCGGGGAGGCCCGGCCCGCTCCGGCGCCGGCCGTGCGCCCGGACGTGCTGCCGCTCTCCCCCGCCCAGCGGCGGCTGTGGTTCCTGGGCCAGCTGGAGGCGGACAACCCGGCGTACAACATCCCGGTCGCCATCCGTCTGACGGGGGCGCTGGACGTGGCGGCGCTGCGGGCGGCGGTGCGGGACGTCGTGGTGCGCCACGAGGCGCTGCGCACCCGGTTCCCGGACACCGACGGGCGGCCCCGGCAGGAGGTCGTGGACGCGGACGCGGTCCGGATCGAGCTGCCGGTCTCCCCGCTGGACGAGGAGGCGGTGCGCGCGGCCGCGCGGCGCGGTTTCGACCTGGCGGCCGAACTGCCGCTGCGGGCCGAGCTGTTCCGCGGCCCGGACGAGGAGCACGTGCTGCTGCTCGTCGTGCACCACATCGCCGCCGACGGCTGGTCGGTGGGCCCGCTGGGCGCGGACCTGGCGGCGGCCTACGAGGCGCGCCGCGCGGGCGGCGCGCCGGTGTGGGCGCCGCTGCCGGTGCAGTACGCGGACTACACGCTGTGGCAGCGCGAGCTGCTGGAGGCGGTCTCGGACGAGCAGCTCGCCCACTGGCGGGAGGCGCTGGAGGGGCTGCCGGACGAGCTGGAGCTGCCGGCCGACCGGCCGCGGCCCGCCGTGCCGACGTACCGGGGCGGGGAGGTGGCGTTCCGCGTCGACGGGGCGCTGCACGCGGCGGTCGGGGAGCTGGCCCGGGAGCAGGGCGTGAGCACGTTCATGGTGCTCCAGGCGGCGCTGGCCGCGCTCCTTTCGAAGCTGGGCGCGGGCGACGACGTCCCGATCGGCTCGCCGGTCGCGGGACGCACCGATCCGGTCCTGGACGAGCTGGTCGGCCTGTTCGTGAACACCCTGGTGCTGCGGACGGACCTGTCGGGCGATCCGACGTTCCGGGAGCTGCTGGACCGGGTCCGCGCCGCCGACCTGGCCGCGTACGCGCACCAGGACCTGCCGTTCGAGGCGCTGGTGGACGCGCTGGCGCCGAGCCGGTCGTTGGCCCGGCACCCGCTGTTCCAGACGATGCTGACCCTGCACAACACGCCGGACGCGACGGTGCGGCTGGCGGGCCTGGAGTCGGAGCCGCTGCTGATCGGCACCGGGACCGCCAAGGCGGACCTGGCGTTCGAGCTGTTCGAGCGGCGTACGGAGGACGGGGCGCCGGCCGGGATCGACGCGGTCCTGGAGTACAGCGCCGACCTGTTCGACGAGGGGACCGCGCGGTCGTTCGCCGACCGGCTGACGCATCTGCTGGGCGCGTTCGTCGCGGCGCCGGACCGTCCGGTGCGGGCGGTCGAGGTGCTGCTGCCGGCCGAGTCGGCCGCGGTGCGGGCGGCGTGGGCGGCGACGGCGGTCGAGGAGGCGTACACCGGGGTCGTGGAGCGGGTGCGGGCGCACGCCGCCGCGCGCCCGGACCGGATCGCGGTCCAGGATCCGGGGGGCTCCGTCTCGTACGCCGAACTGGTCTCCCTGGCCTCGGCGGTGAGCCGCCGTCTGACCGCCGCCGGGGTCCGTCCCGGCGCTCGGGTGGCGA
>NZ_JNXJ01000084.1:0-9404 GCF_000716625.1 Streptomyces bikiniensis
CCGCTGGGCCGTGATCGGCATCATGGTCCACCGACTCACCCGCGGCCGACCGGCAACCCGACCAAGCCCCCGACCCCTCACACACGTCAATCATTGAGCTTTTTCAGAGTGGCCACTGATCGAGTGACCCTGGCCGAGTCAGGATGAGGGCCGCAACGCACAGAGCCCCGTGCCGTTGAGGGAGGTGTTCGAAGTCTCAACCCATCGGCGCAGGAGCCCTGTTGGTTCCCCATCCTGCCGCACTCGACCTGCCGCACGCCCTGGTCGAGTGGGTCACCATGCTCATCGTCACCCGTGAGGGCGACCGCCGCTGCAAGCTCCCGCCCCGCCAGAGGGCCCTCGTCGGCCTGGTCTACCTCCGCCGGCACGACACGCTCGCACAGATCGCCGTCGGCTTCGGCATATCCGTCGGCACCGCCCACGCCTACGTCACAGCAGTCGTCCGGCAACAGCAGTCGTCCGGCACCTGTCCGGCCGGGCACCCGGACTGCTGCGGGTTCTGCGTGAAACCGGCCCGGACTACGTCCTGCTTGACGGGACCCTTGCCGAGTGCGACCGCGTCGGTGACAGCCGGGCCGACTTCTCGTAGAAGCACCGCCGTCACGGCGTGAACGTGCAGGTCGCCGATCCCACCGGCAAACTGTTGTGGATCTCGCCCGCGCTGCCCGGCCGCACCCATGACGTGACCGCGGCCCGCACCCACCGCATCATCCGGATTTGCGAACGCCAAGGCGTCCCCGTCC
The DNA here is from genome assembly GCF_000716625.1 of Streptomyces bikiniensis. Taxonomy (NCBI): domain Bacteria; kingdom Bacillati; phylum Actinomycetota; class Actinomycetes; order Kitasatosporales; family Streptomycetaceae; genus Streptomyces; species Streptomyces bikiniensis. Next base: position 744 of record NZ_JNXJ01000084.1, read on the forward strand.
TCGCCGACCGCGCCTACATCGGCGCCGGCCCCTGGGTGACCACGCCCATCAGACGCCTCCCGAACCGGAACCTCACCACGACCCAACAGACGATCAACCGAGCCCTGTCCGCGGCGCGGGCACCGGTCGAACGCAGCATCGCAAGGCTGAAGGACCTGGCGAATCTTCCACCGGGCCCGCTGTAGCCCCAACCGCATGACCGCGATCGCCGCAGCCATCCTCACCTTGGAGCGGCAACGCTAAAAGTGCTCACTTATCGCCCATGTTCGCGACCTATGGGGTGAGATGTTCGTTTACCAGATCATGGTTCAGCGTTATAGCGCCGCGACGATCGGTCTGACAGATTTCGCGTTCTTGGGATGTCTGGCCTCTGCCAGCCCCGCGTCGGCCGGAGGCGTGGGTGACTTCCTCTCTCCCGCGTTCGGGACGTCGTGCGCCAATCAAGGCGTTGGAGCACAGGCCCGCGGAGTGACTACGCATGGGGTCGGTACGGCCACCAGTAATGCGGCAGGTCTGCCCCTTGTCAGCGCTTTCAACCAGTGCGGGGGTGCTGACCTGCCTGTGCAGGCCAATACGGGGCGCGTCCAAACGGTCGTTACCTCTCTGCTCAGCTCCTACACCGCTTACTGATCGTTTCAGAATGAGGTTCGTAGGCGTCGCAAGCAGATGATGCTGCAGGCCAGTTGGAGCAGCCCGAGGTGGAGGTCGGCGCGTATCTCATAGCGGGTGCGGAGTCGTTTGAACTGGTGGAGCCAGGCGAAGGTCCGCTCCACGACCCAGCGGGTCTTGCCCAGACCGGAGCCGTGTGGGACGCCGCGTCGGGCGATCTTGGGTGTGATGCCGCGGGCTCGGAGGATGCGGCGGTACTTGTCGTAGTCGTAGCCGCGGTCGGCGAACAGCCGGCCCGGCCGGTGCCGCGGCCGCCCGCGGACTCCTCGGATGCGGGGGATCGCGTCCAGCAGGGGCGTCAGCTGGGTGACGTCGTGCCGGTTTCCGCTGGTCAGCGAGATGGCGAGGGGTGTTCCGTGCCGGTCGACGATCAGGTGGTGCTTGCTGCCCGGCCGTGCGCGGTCGACCGGCGAAGGTCCGGTGTGAGCCCCCCTTTCAGGGCCCGGATGTGCGAGCCGTCGATCGCGCAGTCGTCCATGTCCAGCAGGCCGGCCTTGCGCAGTTCGGCCAGGAGAACTTCATGCAGGCGGGGCCAGACGCCGGCCTCGGTCCAGTCCCGCAGCCGCCGCCAGGCCGTCACCCCGCTGCATCCGGTCCGCTCGGCGGGCACGTCTCTCCAGCTCACGTTCTTGCGCAGCACATACACGATGCCCCGAAGAGCGGCGCGGTCGTCCGCGGGCAGGCGTCCGGGATACCGATGGCGCCGCGGCGGACGGGGCGGCAGCAGCGGGGCGACACGTTCCCACAGGTCATCAGGCACAAGATCATCCGACACCTACACCACTGTGCCGCCACCCAACCCGACTGCCAAGCCCCTACGCCGAACTCATTCTGAAACGATCAGTTACTGAGCCTTTTCCAACCTGGCTGTCAGGTCGGCCGTCCTTGTCCGTCAGAGCGTTCACAGCATGGTGACCGACTGTGAATCTGCTGGTCACCGGTCTGTCACCGGCTGACATGGTCACTCCTCGACGCGCCCTTGACCAGCACAGATGTGAGGTTGGAAAAGGCTCACTTCCTGGTGGGCCGTTGGCTGATCCCCCGTGAATGGAACGCCCCCGAAGAGCAGGCCGGCTCTGCCTGACCGGGTCTCGCTACCCCGGCAGCTGGTGAGCTCGAACCAGCCGCCGGTGGAACTCGCCGACGACGGCCTCGGGTACGGCTTGGGGGGCAGCGTCGCCGCCATAGGTCGCGTACTGGGTGACGACGTCTCCGGTACGCACATAGGTGATCACGGACCGAGCCGTCAAAGGGGGCGGCTCTTGCGGTTCGGCGAAGCTCGGGTGGCTGCCCGGAGCGCTCAGCACCTGGTATGCCAGCATCTCATCGCCCGGATACTCCGCCGGCGGCAACGGCTGCAGGCCCTTGTGGGTGTGCTCTTCAGCGGTCCACACGGGCACGGTGTAGTGGGCGCACCGAGGGACCGCGGCCCGCAGCTCGTCCATCACCCGCACCGCCTCCCCGTGCGGATAGCTGTACGAGGTGGCCAGGACGCCCGGCTGCCCGGCACGAGGATCCAGACGGACCGCAGTGGCCGCGACCGGATCCCGCCGCTCGTTCGCCAGCGCGCGGGCCACCTCCATGCAGAGTTCGACCCGCTGGTAATCGTCGTGCGGCGCAGTGCGTTCGAAGGCGGCCCGGTAGCCCGGGACCGCCCCGCCGCGCGGTAGGACCGCCATCAACTGCTCCATCGCCAGCGGTCCGCTCCGCGGCCGGAGCCCCGACCGCGGACTGTCCGCGACCGACACCGCGCCACACACCAGCACCGTCAGCGCCATGACCACCAGCGCGGGTACCCGCCGTCCCATTCCGCCCCCGCCCACGATCCCGCCGCACCTTCCCCGGCCCGGCCCCCAGCATGCACCACCCCCGGTCCGCTTCTCGGGACTGTAAATCGTTCGGTGTAACTCCCGATCATGGAGGATGCACCGATGACCAGTGAGAACGTGACCGAGGACGAGCCTGTCGAGACGGCTGAGTCGCAGCCGGCGAGGGTGGTGGATGACCGGCTGATCGACGAGCTGGTGTCCCGGGCTCAGGCCGAGGGTCTTCAGTTGACCGGTGAGGGTGGACTGCTCCAACAGCTGACAAAGCGGCTGCTGGAGTCCGCCCTGAAGCGGCAGCGCTGAAAACGCTCATTGAGATCCCAAACGCGGTCTCAGCGTCATCACGTCCAGAGAACTAACGAAAAGATCAGCGGTCCAGCGGTTCGGAGAAGATAAGGCGGACTTCCGTAGTGCGGTATCCGGCGCGGGTGAAAGCCGCCGCCATCGGACGGTTGCCGAGGTCGGTTGTGGCGGTGATGCGGTCCGCACCGTCTTCGGCCTGGAAGCGGGTGATGGCGGCCAGGATCTCTGACACGTAGCCGCGGCCGCGTAGTTCGGGGACGACGCCGAGATAGCCGACGTTACGGCTGTACGGCGTGGCCGACGGTATGGCAAGGCCGGCCAGGGCGCCGTCGGGAGTGTGCGCGAGGCGCCACCAGTCCCGCTTGCCGGGACGGTCGAGGTAGAACTGCAGGCTTTCGCGGGCCGTGGCCTCCGGCCCGTTGGCCGCCTCGCTCTCCACCGTGTGGGCGTCGAGCGTGCCCTCGGCGATCCGCAGCATCGCCCGCAGGAACACCTCATCGTCCAGCTCTGGGGAGAAGACCAGTCGCTCGGGCTCGGCGGGCAGCGGCACCTCGGGCGTCCACTCGAACTGCAGCCGCTCCACCTCGACAGTCAGGCCCGCGCGACGGGCGGCCTCCTGGCGCCAGGCCACGGCGGCGACGTGCTCAGGGTCGTCCCGCCACGAGCCGGGCAGCTTCACAAGGTTGTACAACGGTGGGGCTTGGGCCCCCGTTTCACGAAACGACCGGTGCCCCGCGTCAAGGAGCGCGGCGGCAAGAGCAGCCCGCTCGGTGGCGGGCACCTCGTCTGCGACGGCGAGACAGTCGAGCGCGATCGGATGCGCACTGTCGCTCTGCCCCCACCACAGGGCCCGGGCCAGCACCCGGCCGTCTGGCCCCCAAGCCGCCCAGGTCCACTCCGGGCGGTACATCCGCTGAGCGGCCTCCTCCCGGTACACGTCGGCGGGCAACCGCCACACGGGCTCAGTCGAGGGAAGACCCAGGACTTGGTCAAGCTCCACGCCAGGTCCCGGCACGGCGGAGAGGCGAGGAGCGGCACCGCCCGGAAAGTTCATTCAGGCACCTTTCGCGTGCGAGAGCACCGGTCGGCGACGCGATGACGAGACGACCGGGGAGGAGAGAGCCACGACCGAGCTGCCACAGGCGGCTGAGCGTGTGTGACGACCGGCGCACGTCGCGCCGGCCCCGAGCGATCTTGCCAGGGGCGTATGCATAGCGCAATGAATTGACCTCGCCACCAGGCACACCAGTCGTCCGGCTCCGGCAGCGCGGGGCTCGGTCTGCTCCGGACGCGTGCGCATCGCGCACATACAGAACCTCCGGGCTGCCCAGTGAACCGACCGCCGGCAATCGCCGACACCGGCACCCTGCTCGCCGTCCGCCTTCTGTTTGAAGCAGCCTCAGTGGTCTGCGCGGGCATCTGGGCCCGGCGCACGATCCCGCCCCGTGGCACCGGCTCCTGGTCATCGTGTTGCCCGCCATCGTGGACCGGGTGTGGGGCACGTTCACCGTGCCAAACGACCCGTCCCAGGGCAGCTGCGACCAGCGCCGGCAGTCCCAGCTGTCACTCGACTGTGGGCGACTTGAAAAAGCTCACTGCCACCAAACCGGCGCATCGCACTTATGCCGACGTTCGAGTTTTCCCGGGTTGGGCGGTTTGAGCGTTATGTAATTTCCCTCTTGAATCCTCCTGCTTGGCCATGGGTGGCGCGGAGGTCGGGACCGAGGGACCTGGTCGTCGCGGAGCTGCTCGTGTTCCTCGTCCCGTGGTTCGGACGGCCGATGGGCAGCCCGGACGGCGAGAAGGATGTTCGTCGTGGTCGACGTCACCGAGATCCACGTCCGGAGGGGCAGCAGGCCGCGTGTACCGTCCGAGGCTCAAGGCGTTCCTCCGGCCGTCGCCGTCTCGGGGGCGAACACTCACGACAACCAGGCCCCGAAGGCACTGGTCCGCGCCACACCCGCCGTCCGCTTCCGCCGCGGGCCACGCCGTCGCCGACCGGAAAAGTTCCGCGCGGACAAGGCGTACTCCTTCGCCGGCCACCCGGCCCGGCTGCGTGAACGAGGCATCGTCGCGCACATCGCCCGACCGGGGATCGAGTCGAGTGAACGGCGCGACCGGCACCGCTGGAAGATCGAGAGGTCGATGGCCTCGTCGTGGTCGCGCGGCCCCGCCGGCAGGTGTACTGGCGGGCCTCGGGGGCCTCCCAGCAGACGGTGGGGCAGGCGTCGTCGCCCGGCGGTCGGTCCGCTTCACGTTCGGTGTCACGCAGGTGGCCCACGGACCATGACGCTCGGGCGCATCCCGCCACGCCGACCCGGTCCGGAACTCCGGATCCGATGGTGACGGGCCGTCGGGTTGCGTCACCGCACTCCCCGGGACGCTGCGGCTGCCCGGTTCGGACATCGGGCACGAAATGCGTGTGGACGCGCGCACCACACCCGCGGGGAGGGCCTCCCCGCGGCCCGACCGACCTCCGTCATACCGGCTGTACGCGGCGCACCGTCCGTGGTTCCGGGTGCGTCACCCCGCGAGGCCGGCGTCGCGGGCCAGGAGGGCGGCCTGGACCCGGTTGGTGACGTCGAGGGTGGTGAGGATGCGGCTCACATGGGCCTTGACGGTGCTTTCCCGCATGCCGAGCCGCTGGGCGATCTCGGCGTTGGTGGCGCCCTCGCCGAGCAGGGAGAGGACGTCCCTCTCCCTGGGGGTGAGGGACGCGGCACGGGTGCGGGCGTCGGTGGCCCGGGGGCTGTTCGTGCGGTGGTAGCGGTCGATGAGGCGGCGCGCCGCGCTGGGGTGGAGCATGGCGGAGCCCCCGGCGACGAGGTGGACCGCGCGCAGGATCTCGGCGGGGTCGGTGTCCTTGAGCAGGAAGCCGTCGGCGCCGGCGGCCAGAGCGTCGTACACGGAGGAGTCGAGGTCGAAGGTGGTCAGCGTGATGACCTTCGGCGGGTGGGGCAGGGCACGGAGGCGCGCGGTGGCGGTGATGCCGTCCATGCGGGGCATGCGGACGTCGACGAGGGCCACGTCGACCTGGTGTGCGGTGGCCTGCTCGACGGCGTGCAGACCGTCGGCGGCCTGGGCGACGACCTCGATCTCCTCGTCGCCGTTGAGGAGGTCGGTCAGGCCGAGGCGTACGAGGGCGTCGTCGTCGACGATCATGGCGCGGATCATGCGGAAGGACCGATCTGCCGGGGAGTGGGATGGGGGATGCGGGCGGCGAGGCGCCAGGCGCCCGCGCCGCCGGGGCCGGCGTGGAGGTGGCCGCCGAGCGCTTCGACGCGTTCCCGGAGGCCCACCAGGCCGAAGCCGGAGGGCACCGCCTGCCCGGTACGGGCGGCGGCGGCGGTGTTGGTAACCTCGACGAGCGTGGCGGGCGGGCCGTAGTCGACGCGTACGTGCACGGCGGCGTCGGGGGCGTGTTTGCGGGCGTTGGTGAGGGCCTCCTGCACCAGGCGGAAGACGGCGAGCCGGTGGGCGGCGGGCGCCTGGTCCGGCGCGCCGTCGATGGTGGTGTCGACGCGCTGTCCGGCGTCCCTGGCCTGGTCGATCACCTCCTGGACGTCCCGCAGGACCGGTGTCGGAGCCCCGGTGGGAGCGCGGTCGTCGGTGGTGCGCAGGGCGCCGAGGACGTCGCGGAGGTCGGTCAGCGCGTCGGTGGAGGCGGTGCGCAGCAGGGCGAGGCGTTCGACGACGGGGGCGGGCAGGCCCTCCTTGCGGGTGGCCAGGACGCCGGTGTGCAGGGCGATGAGGCTGAGCCGGTGGGCGAGCACGTCGTGCATCTCGGCGGCGATGGCCGAGCGCTCGGCGCTGCGGGCGGCCTGTTCGCGCAGTTCCCGTTCGATCCTGAGGTGTTCCACCTGGGCGTGCAGGGCTTGGACGAGGCGGCGCCGGTTGCCCATCCACGACCCTCCCACGACGGCGAGGAGCAGGAACAGGCTGGATCCGTACTGCTGCGGCCGCCAGAGCGAGGCCGCCGGGTGGAGCAGCACGTTGCCGACGAGCGCGGTGGTGGCGCAGGCGACGGCCGCCGGGGTGTGGCGGTCGGCGGCGAGGTCGAACAGGGCGAGGAGCAGCAGGGGGAGCATGGGCCATCCCCAGACTCCGGCCGCGGCCGTCGCCGCGACGGGCGCCAGGAGCCAGTGGCTCCCGCGCAGCAGCAGGAGCGCTCCGCAGACCACGGCCACCGCGCTGCGCAGCGTGAGGTACTGGCCTCCGGCGGTCGACGCCCCGTTGTGCACGGCCGTCAGGGTGAGCAGCGCGACGAGGCCCCGGCGCCCGTAGGTGCCCCATCTGTGGCTCTGTTCCCGGTTCACCTTTCGATCGTAGGCGCGGGGGCGTCTCCGCTCCTCCGCCGTTCTGCTCCGGTGACCCCCTCCTTTCGTAGGGGGTGAGCGGCGTACAAGGGCGGATTCGCAGGCGGGCCGGGATTCCTAGCGTCGAAGCCATGGACGAATGGACCACCTCACACGACCGTGTCCTCGCGCAGCGCAACGCCGAGGGCTGGTTGTTCCTCATCGAAGCGGCCCGTGATCTGCGCACCACCGGCGCCCTCGCCCCGAGCGGCAGGGCGCTGGCCCGTCTGCTCACCGACCCCGTCGACGAGAACGGGCCCCGCCCCTTGAACGTGCTGGAGGCGGGCGCGGGGACCGGTTCGGTCACCCGTGCGCTCATCTCACGCCTGTCGTCCGGCAGCCGGCTGGACGTCGTCGAGGCGAACCCCCGCTTCGCGGACCGGCTGCGCCGGCTCGCCCGTACGCATTCCCGTCCGGTGGGCGACGGCGAGCGCGTCCGCGTCCACGAAGGGCTCGTGGAGCGCTTCGACACCGGCCGCCGGTACGACGTGATCGTCTCCGGTCTGCCCTTCACCAATTTCGCTCCCGCGCAGGTGGAGGCGATCATGGACCGGTACCTGGAGCTGCTGGAACCGGGCGGCACGCTCACGTACTTCGCGTACCGGGGGACCCGCTGTGCCCGGGCCCTGACCGCGAGCCGCGCCGAGGCCCGGCGCCACCGCCGCGTCGAGGAGGTCCTGGAGGCGTACCAGCGCCGGTACGCCACCGGCTGCTGGACCGTGTGGGCCAATCTGCCCCCGGCGACGGTCTGGCAGCTTCGCCGTCCCGTGCCTCCGGCTCCCTCGGCGGTGGCGGACACCGCCGCTGCCGCCGAGGCCGAGGCCGTACGGTGACCGGGCCGGTCGAGCTGATCGGGCAGGTTCCCGCCGGGGCCGCGTACGGAATCCTCGCCGCCGGGATACTGGTGGAGTCGGTGCTGCTGCTCGGCGCGTTCGTCCCGACGCTGACGCTGTTGCTGGCCGCGGGGGCGCTGGCCAGGGCCGGGGAGCTGGACCTGGGTCTGGTCGTCGTCACCGCGTCGTGCGCGGTGGTGGCCGGGGACGCGCTCGGCCACCGCACCGGGCGCCTGCTGGGCGGTCGGCTGCTCAGTGGACGGCTGGGGCGCCGCGTGCCTTCCGCCGCGTGGCGTCGGGCCGAAGCGTTCATGGCACGACATGGCGGCCGGTCCGTCTTCTTCGGCCGGTTCGTCCCCGTCATGCGGACCTTGGCCCCGCACCTGGCGGGCGCGAGCCGGCTGCCGTACCGGCGCATCGCGCCCTCCAGCGCGATGGCCGCACCGCTGTGGGCGGGGGCCGAGTCCGGGGCGGGCTACGCCGCCGCCACGTCACTCCAGCACGCGTCGGCGTTCGGGGGCCCCGCTCTTGCCGCCGCGGCCGTCCTGGCCGTCGGGGCGGGCGCGTCGATCCGTACCGTCCGCCGGCGGGCGCGGGGGCGGCGGGCGGCGGGCGCGGGGGCGGCGGGCGGCGGGCGCGGGGGCGGCGGGCGGCGGGCGGCCACGACCGCGACAC
>NZ_JNXJ01000085.1:0-8930 GCF_000716625.1 Streptomyces bikiniensis
ACGACCCCGCCACCGTGGGCGTGGACGGGATCACCCTGCGAATCGGTGAACTGGACGGCGTTGGTGACGGTGACGGCCGCCGCATGAGCGGTGCCCACGACGCCGAACAGGGACAGGAGGACGGCGGACAGGGCGGCGAAGACCGCCGATACGCCGAATCTGGTACGCGACATGATCACTTGCCTCGTGGAGTGGGGGCCGGACACCCCGCCCGCCGTGACGACGGACCGGGGGTGTTCGTGAGGGGTGGGTGCGTGATGCACACGGAGGAGGTGGACGAGGAAGCCGGCCGTCCGGCTCGGGGTGCGGCATGGACGGTCGGGGCCTCGCGACCCTTGCGCGAAGAGGGGCGCCGCCGTGTTACGGCTGGGCGCCACCTCGCGATGTTTACGTTAACGCGAGGTGTTGGGGAAGAGTCTGGAAGGAGCAGGGATGCCTGTCAAGAGACCGGGAACGATCGGATCGCCGCGCGGCCGCCGCCGCCCCCGGTCCGTCCGGACCGGTCACCTGCCGAGGGCGTCCGGCCAGTTCTCGCGCACGACCCGCAGCGCCTCGGCCAGCTGTGCGTCGCTGGGGAAGACCGGCGGGCCGCCCTCCACCGTCGGCAGGCGTGCCGCCTTCTCCTCGTCGAGCGTGCCGTCCCTCGCCATGACCTCCATGAGCACGGGACGGGCGTAACCGGTCAGCCGCAGGTTCTGACCTTCCGTGCTCGCGAGGTACTCCAGCCACAGGCGCGCTGCGGCGGGGTGGGGGGCGTGCTTGTTGATCGCCTGGGCGTAGTACTGCGAGAAGCTTCCGTCGAAGGGGATGGACACCTTCCACTGCACGTCGGTGCCCCGCAGCTCGTCGATGTGCCGGAGGTTGAGGAAGTCCCACTCGATGCTGATCGGGGTCTCGCCGCGGACGATCGCCTCGGGGTTGGGGTTGCCGCGGTTGTAGTTGCCGACGTCGTTGAGCTTCGTGAAGAAGTCGATGCCCGGCCGGATGTCGTCGAAGGATCCGCCGTTGGCCAGGGCGGCGGCGTAGACGCCCGCGAAGGCCGAGCCTGCCGTCGCCGGATCGCCGTTGAGCGCCACCATTCCCCGGTACTCGGGCTTGAGCAGGTCGGCGAAGGAGACGGGGCAGACCGCGACCACATGGTCGTCGCAGCCGATGGAGACGTAGCCCCCGTAGCTGTTGAACCAGGCTCCGTCCGGGTCCTTCTGGTTCTGCGGGACGCTGTCCCAGGCGGCGACCCGGTACGCCGCCAGCAAGCCCTCGCTCGCGGCCGACTGCGCGAAGGCGCCACCGAGATCCAGCACGTCCGGGGCGTTCGCCTCGCCCCGGGTCCGCCGGATGTCCTCGATCTCTTCCTGACTGGAGCCGAACGGGTTGCTGTTCACGATCTCGATCCCGTACTTCTTCTCGAAGCCGTCCATCAGGCCGCCGTAGTTCGCCCAGTGGCGCAGCAGCGTCGTCGTGTTCAGCCTGCCCTCCTTCTTCGCCGCCGCGACCAGCGCGTCCATGCCGCCGGCCTCCTCCGCGGAGCCGGCCACGGCCGGTGCCACCACGCGTACCGGCTCGCTGTCCCCGCCGCAGGCTCCCAGGCCCAGGGCCAGGACGCTCAGACAGACGGCGAGGGTGACGGCACGCTTCCGGGGGAGGTCGGCCACGGCGTCTCCGCTAGGGCGAAAGAGAACAGTGGAGGAGAACTCCCAGCCTACGCGGGCCCTCCCCCTGTGTCCCGCGCGGAGCGCGCCCCCTTCCGGCGGTGTCCGGGGGAAGCGCGTCCTCTCCCCGCGCAGGCCTCCGGCTGTCCTCACAGCTCCGCGTCGTCCCACTGGCCCAGGATGTCGTCCTCGCCGAGTCCGTCGAGGTCGGGGCCGGCGCCGGGGGCGGTGGCCTGGGCGGCCCAGATGGTCTTCCCCCGGGGGGAGTAGCGGGTGCCCCACTTCTCGGCGTACTGGGCGACGAGGAAGAGACCGCGGCCGCCCTCGTCGGTGTCGGCGGCTCGCCGGATGTACGGAGCGGTGCTGCTGCCGTCGGACACCTCGCAGACCAGGGAGGCGCCGTACAGGAGCCTCACCCGGATCGGTTCGAGGCCGTAGCGGACGGCGTTGGTGATCAGCTCGCTGAGGATGAGTTCGGTGCCGAAGGCGATGTCCTCCAGGCCCCACTCGGCCAGTTTGCGGACGCAGGCGTTGCGGACCGGGCTCACGGCCGCCGGGTCGCGGGCCACGTCCCATGCCGCGACCCGGTCGGGGTTCATGCGGCGGAGACCGGCCACCAGCAGGGCGACGTCGTCGCCGGACTCCGCGGGAAGCATCGTGTCGATGACCGCGGCGCAGGTCTCTTCCGGGCTGCGACCGGCCCCGGAGAGGGCGTCCCGGAGGGCGGCCAGGCCCGCGTCGTGGTCCCGGGTGCGGTTCTCCAGGAGGCCGTCGGTGTAGAGGACGAGCCTGGAGCCCTCCGGAAGGACCGTCCGGATCGTCTCCACGGGCATCCCGTTGCCCAGGCCCAGGGGCGGGGAGACCGGGGGCTCCAGGAAGTCCACGCTCCCGTCGGGCCGGACGACCGCGGGCGGCAGATGGCCCGCGGTGGCCACGGAGACCTCGCCGGAGACGGAGTCGTAGACGACGCACAGGCAGGTGGCTCCGGTGATCGTCTCGCCCCAGCCCTCGGAGGGTTCGTCCTGCTCGTCGATGAGGGTCACGAGTTCGTCGAGGCGCCAGAGCAGTTCGTCCGGGGAAAGGTCGAGCGCCGAGAAGTTGTGCACGGCGATCCGCAGGCGGCCCATGGTGGCCGCGGCGTGCAGGCCGTGGCCGACGACGTCGCCGACGACGAGTGCCACGCGGGCGCCGGGCAGCGGGATCACGTCGAACCAGTCGCCACCGACGCCGGACTTCGCGGGCAGGTAGCGGGAGGCCACGTCGAGCGTCTCGTCGCCCGGGAGGCTGCGCGGCATCAGGCTCCGCTGGAGCGTGACCGCCATCGTGTGCTCGCGGGTGTACCGGCGGGCGTTGTCGATGGAGACGGCGGCCCGGTTCGCCAGCTCCTCGGCGAAGGACAGGTCCTCGTCGGTGAACGGCGGGGAGTCCTCCGTCCGCCAGAAGTTCGCCACCCCCAGCACCACGCCTCGCGCGCGCAGTGGGACGACGGCCAGCGAGCGGATGCCGTAGCGGAGGACGCGCCGGGCCCGCTCCTCGTCCTGGGCGCGCCAGCCTGTCGAGGAGGCCAGATCGGTCACCACCACCGACCGGCCCTCGGTGACGCTGGTGTCGACCGGCGATCCGGGGACGAAACGGATCAGTTCGCCGTACGCGTAGAGCGGATGGTCCTCGGTGAGGCCCGCGAGGGCCGTGCGGCGCAGCTCCGTGCCGACCCCGGCCGGTTCCTCCCCGCTCAGAACGGGGTCCAGGAGTTCGACGGTGACGACGTCCGCGAAGCCGGGGGACGCGACCTCCGCCAGTTCCTCGGCGGTGCGCACGACGTCCAGGGTGGTCCCGACGCGGACGCCGGCGTCGTAGAGCAGGGACAGTCGCTCCCTGGCCACCTCCGCGCGGCCGGACAGGGAGCGCAGCTCGGTGGTGTCCCGCAGGGTCACCACACTGCCGTGCCGGTCACCGGGGGGCAGGGTGACCCGTTTGTTGAGGGCGAGGAGGCGGTCCGCCGCCAGGTGCACCTCGTCCGTGGCGATCCGGTCCGACGAGAGCAGGGCCGTGAGGGAGGGGTCGAGGCCCAGTTCGGCGACGCGGCGGCCCTCCGCGTCCGGCGGCAGGTCGAGCAGCCGGCGCGCCTCGTCGTTGGCGAGGAGCAACCGGTGGTCGCGGCCGGTGATGAGAACGCCCTCGCGGACCGCGTGCAGGACGGCGTCGTGGTGTTCGTACATCCGGGTCATCTCCGCCGGACCCAGGCCGTGGGTCTGGCGGCGCAGCCGCCGGCTCACGAGGCCGGTGCCGAGGGCCACGAGGCCGAGGGCCCCGGCCGCGCTGCCCAGGATGACGGGCAGCTGCTGGTCGAGCGAGTCCTGGACCTTCTCGACCGTGACCGCGGCGGAGACGATGGCGACCACGTCGCCCCGGGCGTCCCTGACCGGGGCCGCCGAGACCACGGAGAGGCCCAGGGCACCCTGGAAGGTGCGCGTGAAGGGACGGCCGGCGGCGGCCTCGGCGTACGGGCCGATGACGTGCTTGCCGAGCTGGGTGGGGTCGCTGTGGGTGAGGGTGATTCCGTCGAGCTCGTAGACGATCAGGGCGTCGATGCCGGCCGCCTTGCGGGCTCCTTCGGCCAGGGGCTGGAGCTCGACCGTGGGGAAGTCGTTCCGGAGGGCCCGTACGAGCCCCGGCGCGTGGGCGAAGGACTGGGCGGCGGCGGTGGTCCGGTGCCGGGCGTCGGCCATGGTGTCGCGGCGGGCCTGGACGACGAGGGCGGTGACCGCGGCTGCGACGAGGAGGACGACGAGTACCAGCTGGAGGACGAAGACCTGGCGGGCGACGCTGCGGGTGGTCAGCCACGACGTGACGCGCCGGCGTCCCCCGGAGGGGGTTTCCAGCGGATCGTCACCCTTATGGCCAGAGTCGCCACTCATACTTCACATTTATCCCTTTTCGATCGACGCCTGGCAACCATGGGCCGCCTCGGGCCGAGCCGCCCGGGACGTCTCAGGCGGTCTCCGGGCCGGCCAGGACCAGTCGGCCAACCTCGCGGGTCAGCACCGATCGGGCGTCCTCGCCGAGGGCGTCGTCCGAGACGAAGTAGTCGACCTCGTCGAGCCTCGCGAACCGACTGAGTCCCACCACGCCCCACTTGGTGTGGTCAGCGACCACGGCGAGTCGCGTCGCGGACTCGATCAGCGTCCGGTTGGTCTGCGCCTCGGCGAGGTTCGGCGAGGTCAGACCCGCCTGCTCCGACACCCCGTGGGCGCCCGTGATCAGGAGGTCCACCCGGAGCGAACGGATCGCCTGGTCCGCCAGCGGTCCCACCAGCGAGGCCGACCTCGTAGGGGCGCCGCCCGTGAGCAGAACCGTCGGGGCGCCCGCGTCCGGTTCCTCGGCGAAGTCGCGCAGCAGGTCGGCGACGGGCAGCGAGTTGGTGACGACGGTGAGACCGGGCGTGTGCCGGAGCCTGGCGGCGACCTCGTAAGCGGTGGTGCCGCCGGACACGGCCACGACGCTGCCCGGCTTCACGAGACCGGCAGCGGCGGCGGCCACCGCGGCCTTGGCGGCCGACTCCAGGTCGGCCTTGGCCTCGAAGCCGGGTTCCTCACCGGTGGTGGTCGCGGACGTCGCGACGGCACCGCCGTGGACCTTCTCCACGGAGCCGGCCCGGGCCAGCGCCTCCAGGTCCCGCCGGACGGTCATGTCCGAGACCCCGAGCCGCTCGACGAGGTGGGCCACCCGCACGGCGCCGTCCCGGCGCACGAGGTCGAGGATCACCGCTCGCCGCTGCAGCGCCAGCACCGGTTCCTCAGCCCCTGCCTTGTCCGTGTCATACGGCGAACGGCCGACGGGAAGTCCACCGAAGTCATCACGTTCGAACAGGATACATACCCATGCATGAGGCGGCGGGGGTGCCCGCCGCGGTGGACGAGAGGCCTCGGAACGGCCGGTCCTGCGGCCGGACGGCCGCAGGACCGGCCTCTGTCCCTACGAGGTGGTGAACTGCTGGTTCGGAGCGGCGGAGCAGCCGTACTGGACGACTTCGGCCCCGTTCGCCGAGGAGACCCCGCTCACGTCGACGCACTTGCCGCTGTGCCGCGCCATCAGGGTGGTGAAGCCGTCGGACGACCTGTGCACCGACCACTGCTGGTTGGGGCCGCCGTTGCAGGCGTACTGGAAGACGATCGCGCCGTCGGCGGTCGACTCGTTGGTGACGTCGAGACACTTGCCACTGTGCCGCGCGACGACGTTGACGTAACCACCGCCGGCGGGTCGCAGGGACCACTGCTGGTTGGTCGCGCCGCCGCAGGTGTACTGGACCACTTGGGCGCCGTCCGCGGTCGAGGCTCCGGTCACGTCCAGGCACTTGCCGCTGTGCCGCATCCGCAGCGGCACCCAGGTGTCCGCCGCGAGGGAACGGAGGCTCCAGGACTGGTTGGCCCCGGTCGTCGGACGGTGGACCCCGACGGGCGCGCCGTCGGCGGTGGACTCGCCGCTGACGTCGAGGAGCTTGCCGCTCGCGCTGTTGACCAGGGTGTGGCGCCCCTCGCCCGTGGTGGAGAGCATCCACTTCTGCTCGGCGGAGGTGCCCGCGTTCACCAGGGCGAGCGAGTCGCCCTGGGCGGCGAGCGCCTTGCCGTTGGCGACGCTGGTGACGCGGTAGGCGGCGGTGTTGCTCCAGTCGGCCGAGGACAGCTTGGTGAACCGCCACTGCTGTGCCGTGGTGCCCGGGCTGGAGGTGCGCTGGACCAGCGTGCTCTGGCCGCCGCTGGTGGCGACCGCGAGGGCCTTGCCGCTGTGGTCGTTGAGCAGCTGGCGCGCGGCGCCGGTGGGGGCCGTGGTGTCGGAGACGTTCACGCCGGTCGCGCCGGGCAGGACGAAGGTCGTGACGGAGCCCGCGCCCACGGTGGCGGTGAGCGTCTTGCCCGCAGGGGTGAGGTCGCTCTCGCGGTGGAGGTTCTTGGTGCCGTCGGTGGTGTAACGCTGGACGGGCCCGGCGCCGACGGTCTGGAAGCCGGCGAGGTTCAGGGTGAGCCGCTGGGGTTCACCGGTGGGGTTGGTGTGGACGACGACCGCGCCCTGGCCGGCCGGGCGCAGGGCGGCGAAGGTGTCGGCGTTGTCGGTGTTGATGACGCGGGCACCGGGGCGCACGAACTTGGTGTAGTTCGCCAGTGCCCAGTACTTCTTGTTCTTGCGGAGGGGTTCGATGGCCGCGTCGGCCGGGGTGAAGTCGGTCTGGATGAGGCCCCAGTTGGAGTTCTCGCGGCCCGGCGTCATGTTCTCGTAGTCCTCGACGGCCTGCCACAGGACCCAGGCGCGGGGCTCCAGTTCGCGGAAGTCCTCGTTGACGCGCTGGGTGAGGTCGAGGGCGGGGCTCATGTCGGTGAAGCTCTGTCCGACGCTGCCGCCGAGGTCCACCTCGGACATCCACAGCGGGGTGGCCGTCCCCTTGGCGATGTCACGCACTCCGGTGCGGCCGCCGGTGCTGTACGTGTGGGTGTTGAGCTGACCGACAGCGGTCTTGGCGGCCGGGTCGTAGGTGTCCCAGTTGGCGCGGAAGGTGTTCGGGTTGGTCTCGTCCATGGCGGCGATGCGGGTGCTGACGCCGTCGGCGTTCAGCCGGGCCCGCATGGTGGTGAGCATGCGGGCCTGGGAGGCGGGGTCCCAGTGGGAGCCCTCCTGCCGGCCGCCCGCACCCCAGTAGTCGGTGTTCGGCTCGTTGACCGGGGACAGGGAGTCGAAGGTGACGCCGGTGGCGTCCTGCGCGCGCTTCAACGCCCCGGAGAGGTACGCCGCGAACCGTTCGTACTGGTCGGAGCGGAGGTTGTCCTCCCGGGCGTTCCAGTTGCCCGAGACCAGGCCGCTGTTCGTCATGAAGTACGGCGCGGAGTTGGAGAAGGCCTCGAAGGTGTCGGCGCCCCGTGCCCTGGCGGCGGTGAGCCACCAGCGCTGGTTGGCGTCGGCGTTCGGGTTCCAGTGGGTGGGGTCGGCCGGGTTCCACCAGTCGGGGGACTCCGGCCCGGGACGGTTCCACCAGCCGGGGACGGCGCCGCCGGCCCGCATGTAGGGGGTGGTCTCGGGGCTGTCGCCGCCGCCTATGTTGTAGCGGGCGACGGTGAAGCCGAGGCCGTCCGTACCGTAGAGGGCGTCGGCGAGCGCGTTGCGCTGGGCGTCCGGCCATCCTCCGGTCACGTTCGCGAACCAGGCCAGGGCGGTGCCCCAGCCCTCGAACGGCTGCTGCTGGTAGCTGGGGTCGGGTCGTACGGTCACGGCCCGGCCGGTCTCCTCGGCCGCCGCGGAGACCGCGGGCGAGAGGCCGGTCGCGAGGAGGGCGGCCACGGTGGCCACGCCCAGCACGGCGCCGCTCCTGCGGGCGCGGGTCGGAGGTCGTTCTCTGGTGGAGCGCATGGTCGGTCTCCCTGATCGGATCGACGGTCGTGGATCACCGGAGGGCCGCGGGCGAGGGGCCGTGGCGGCCGGGTGTCGCTGACGAAGGACGGGGCGGCGTGGGGCAGGCCCCTTCGGGGGTTCGGGGCCTGCCCCGGGGTGGTCCGGACGGGGTCAGGCGGCCGTGCGGAGCCACTTCTGGTTGGTGCCGTTGTTGCAGCTCCACTGGATGAGCGCCGTGCCGTCGGAGGTGGACTGGTTGGTCACGTCGAGGCACTTGCCGCTCGACGAGGCGGACAGCTGCACGGTGCCGCCGGAGCCCGTCACCCTCCACTGCTGGGCGGTCGTTCCGTTGCAGGAATACTGGGCGATCGCGGCGCCGTCGGCGGTCGACCCGTCCTTCGGGGCCAGGCACTTGCCGCTGTGGCGGGCGATGATCTGCACCCGGTTGGTGCCGGCGGGCTTCAGCCAGAACTGCTGGTTGACGCCGTTCGCGCAGCCCCACTGGATGAGGGCGGCCCCGTCGGCGGTGGAGCGGTCGGCGACGTCGGCGCACTTGCCGCTGTGCGAGGCGGTCAGCGTCTCCCAGGTCCCGAGCCCCTGCACCGTGCCCGCGGCCGCGTCCACGGTGATCTGCGGGTAGTAGTCCATGGTCATGGTGGTGGCGGTGGGGAACTTCAGGGGGAGCCAGACGTACTGGGAGTCGTTGACCGTGCCGCCCATCGAGTTGCCCCAGCGGTCGCCCATGTAGAGGTACGAGGTGCCGGAGGTCCCCTGGACCGGCAGGACGTATGCCGTCTGGGATCCGTAGGTGGTCGAGTTGCCGATGTCCTTGAGGCCGCTCCAGGTGCCGGTGACGCTGGTCGCCGTGGCGTACTTCTGCTGGTTGGGGGCCCAGCCCGTGGC
>NZ_JNXJ01000086.1:0-8522 GCF_000716625.1 Streptomyces bikiniensis
GGAGACGGTTCTCTTGGTCGAAAACCCATCTACCAGGGGTTTCGTCATGCTGTCAGGTCAACCGGCAAGCTCGCAAAGCAGGTTGAGAAACCCTCACTGATTCTTGTACGTGAGTACTCATTGGACTGCTCAGGTGCAATCGCCAAAAGCGGTCGCTCCGGCGCGAGGTTCAGAATGTCGCCGACCCGAACGAATGGAACACCCTCCCCCTCATCCACGTATTTCGGCACCAACACGCCGTATGAGGGACGAGCCGACAGCAACCTGCCGACCCTCGTCGTTTCAGTTGACGGACCGGCGCTAAAGGCTTCGGAGAGTACGGCGTTACGTCGTTCGCTCAGCAACTCGATTAGTCGCTGTTGCTCCTCGATGAGCGCATCGATGCGGGCCGTCTCGCGGTCGAGATAGTCGGCGATGGCACGCTGGCGGGCAGCGCTCCACTCCGGTACCTCCATCCTGTTAAGCGCCCTCACGTCGATCCGAGAAAAGCCCGAGGTATCTGGATCGTTCCCGCCGATACCGCCCATGTACTTCGTCATCTCGGATGACGCATAGTGGGACCGGAGCAAGTAGACGAGATACCGGGCGTCGGCTGTGTCTCGTGGCCTCACCACGAGGTAGTCAGGACTGACCATGCCAGCAACCGGCGCAACCCCCAAGGCACCACGATATGCATTGAACCGATTTAGCACGAGGTCGCCCGGGCGACAAGCTTTATACTTTGAGAATTCGTCGGCGCGTGGCGGTGAGTCAGCAATCTGACTTCGCGGCACAACTCCATGGGTCTGAGAGACCGCCAGTAGTTCGGACGGACGGTCACCCACACGTTCATCGACCTCGTCCCAAGCAGTGCCGAGTCGCGTACTCACGCCTCCACCTCCCGCAACAAATTGAGGATCTTCGCGACCTGCTTCTCCAAGTCCGCGTCGATCTCAGCGAGGGGCCGGGGCGGAACGTACTTGTAAAAGTGCCGCGTGAACGGGATCTCGTACCCCGTCTTGGTCTTGGCCCAGTCGATCCAGGCGTCGGGAACGTGCGGCTTCACCTCCGCGTCGAAGTACTCCTGAATAACTTCGCGCTCCGCTGCCGCGCCAGCGGTCGAGCCGCCGTAGGTGAAGGGCACGTTCTCGGTGTCCCGCTTCTTCGAATCGGGCTTCGGGTCACCCTTGCGGTTGACGACAGGATTCCCATCCTCGTCCAGCAGAGGACGCTCAACGGTGACCGTCCAGTAGCCGAACTCATCGTTGCGCAGGACCTTGGAGAACTCAGGATCAGCGTCTTCGAAGTCGTCATACAGCCGCACGACCTCGGCCCGGTCCGCGTCACTGATCTCGCGTCCCTTGGCTCCGAGGTTCTTGCGCATCTTTGTCCAGAACGACGTGCCGTCGATCAGTTGCACCTTGCCCCGGCGATCGGGGTGCTTGGTGTTGTCCAGGATCCAGATGTAGGTGGCGATGCCGGTGTTGAAGAACATGTTGGTCGGCAGGGCGACGATCGCCTCGACGAGGTCGTTCTCCAGCAGCCACCGTCGAATGTTGGAAGGGCCGGATTCGGCGGCGCCATTGAAGAGCGGAGAGCCGTTCATGACGATGCCGACGCGGCCGCCACCATCCTCGGGTGCGCGCATCTTGTGGACCAGGTGGAGCAGGAAGAGCATTTGCCCGTCGGACGTTGCGGGGAGACCCGGTGCGAAGCGGCCGTAGGGGCCGGCGGAGTCTCGCTCCTCCTTGATCGCCTTGGCGTACTGCTTCCAGTCCACGCCATAGGGTGGATTGGACATGCAGTAGTCGAACTGGCGGCCCTTGAAGGCATCGTCGGTGAGCGTGTTGCCGAAGGCGATGTTGGTCGCGTCATGGCCCTTGGCGAGCAAGTCGGACTTGCAGATGGCGTACGACTGCGGGTTGTACTCCTGGCCATAGAGGCTCAGTTTCGCGTCGGGGTTCTCGGCGAGCAGATGCTCCTCTGCCAGGGAGAGCATGCCACCGGTGCCGGCGGTGGGGTCGTACAGCGATCGGATGATGCCGCCCTCGGTGAGGTCGACGTCCTTCTCCGCAAAGAGCAGGTCGACCAGCAGCCGGATCGCATCGCGCGGCGTGTAATGGTCGCCGGAGGTTTCGTTCGCTGCCTCGTTGAACTTGCGGATGATGTATTCGAAGGCGTCACCCATGTCGGAGTTCGACACCACATCAGGGTGGAGGTCGACCTTGCCGAAGGACTTGACGATCTCCCGTAGGAGCCCAGCCTTCTCCAGAGCCAGGATCTCATTCTTGAAGTCGAAGTACTCGAACACGTCCACATCGCTGGAGAACCGGTCGATGTAGTCGGCCAGGTTATCTGCCAGCCCGTCCGCGTCGGCCAACAGGTTCGCGAACGAGTAGTTGGAGGTGTTGTAGAAGGTCCGTCCGGTGGCCTTCTTAACCTCGACCTTGAGCCGGTTCGGGTTCTCGTGCTTCGCAGCCAGCTCCCGTACCACCGCGCGGTCCGGCTCGAGTACACAGTCGAGCCGTCGCAGGATCGTGAACGGGAGGACCACTGTCCCGTACTGGTTGGGGCGATAGGGGCCCCGAAGTTGGTCAGCGATAGACCAGATGAAGCTACCGAGCGCGCTCACAAGTTCCTCACGAGAATCGTCTAGCAGTGCCGATCACTTTGCCAGAGCCAGCAGTCGCCGTCCCACGGTTCAGCCACTCACCAGAGCAGAACCCAGCACCGGCACCACATCCACGTCCCAGCACAATCTCAGCACGGTACGGATGACCAGGGATGACGACAGGTGACGAGGGGTCAGCTATCTCAGCACCATCCCAGCACGGGAAAAATCAAGGGCCCGACCCCGAAGAGCCGAGCCCTCCCTGACCTGCACGTTTGCCAGATCAGCGACGTAGTGGTATATCACCCGCTACACATTGAAGCGGAACTCCACCACGTCCCCGTCCTGCATCACGTACTCCTTGCCCTCCATGCGGGCCTTGCCGGCCGCGCGGGCTTCGGCGACCGAGCCCGTGGCGACGAGGTCGGTGAAGGAGATGACCTCGGCCTTGATGAAGCCCTTCTGGAAGTCGGTGTGGATGACGCCGGCCGCCTCGGGGGCCGTGGCGCCCTTCTTGATCGTCCAGGCGCGGGACTCCTTGGGGCCGGCCGTCAGGTAGGTCTGGAGGCCGAGGGTGTCGAAGCCGACGCGGGCGAGGGTGGCGAGGCCGGGCTCCTCGGCGCCGACGGACTGGAGGAGCTCCATGGCGTCCTCCTCGTCCAGCTCCGCGAGGTCCTGCTCCAGCTTGGCGTTCAGGAAGATCGCCTCCGCCGGGGCCACCAGCGCGCTCTGCTCCGCCTTGAACGCGTCGTCCGTCAGCTCGTCCTCGTCCACGTTGAAGACGTAGAGGAACGGCTTCGTGGTCAGCAGGTGCAGGTCGTGGAGGAGCTCCGCCTTCTCCGAGCCCTGGACGATCCCCTGCGAGAAGAGGGTGTCGCCCTTCTCCAGGATCGCCTGCGCCGCCTCGACCGCGGCGACCTTCGGCGCCACGTCCTTCTTGATCCTGGCCTCCTTCTGGAGGCGCGGCAGGACCTTCTCGATCGTCTGGAGGTCCGCGAGGATCAGCTCCGTGTTGATCGTCTCGATGTCGTCCTTCGGCGAGACCTTGCCGTCGACGTGCACGACGTTCTCGTCCTTGAAGGCGCGGATGACCTGGCAGATCGCGTCCGACTCGCGGATGTTCGCCAGGAACTTGTTGCCCAGGCCCTCACCCTCGCTCGCGCCGCGCACGATGCCCGCGATGTCGACGAAGTCGACCGTCGCCGGGAGGACGCGCTGCGAGCCGAAGATCTCCGCGAGCTTGGTCAGGCGGGCGTCCGGGACGCCGACGACGCCGACGTTCGGCTCGATCGTGGCGAACGGGTAGTTGGCCGCCAGCACGTCGTTCTTGGTCAGGGCGTTGAACAGGGTCGACTTGCCGACATTCGGCAGACCGACGATTCCGATCGTGAGCGACACGGTGGCGACTTCCTGAAGTGTGGATGGTGGGCCGATCCCCCAGTTTACGGGCGGGCCGAACCGGCCGGTGACGTCGCCCTCCGGCCGTTCTCGGGGGCAAGGTCACCCAAAGGGCGTGTCCCGGACCCGGTTCCCGCCCCCTCCCGACCTACGTTGGTCGGGTGGAGCAGCACAGGACAAGTCAGCCCCAGGGGCGCCGACGGCCGAAATCGCCCGTTTCACCGGCCGCCGCCCCACCCCCCGCCGCGCCCGCCGCACCCTCCGGCCCGCCCGTGGAGGGCGCCGCCGTGTACCGCGTGACCGGCAGAGCCCCCCGTACCCCCGGCGGCGCCCGCGTCGAGCGGGCCCCGGCACCGGGCACCCCGGGCCGTACGGCCGGTAGTGCCGTCCGCCGTGCCGCCGGTCGCGCTCCCGGGCGCACGGCCGCCCCCGGCCGCCGGCCCGGCAGCCGATCCGTGCCCCCTGTCGTCCTCGCCCTGCGGCGGCTGCCCGCCCCCCGGCTCACCGGGCTCGGCGCCGGGCTCTTCGCCTCCGCCGTCATGCTGGTGATCGGCTTCCTCGACCTGCTGCTCCTCGACGGCTCCCCCGTCGCCTACGGGCTGCTGTTCCTGCCGGTCAGCGCCCTGACCGCGCTCTGGGTCCGTACCGCCGACCTGGTCACCGCCCCCATCGGCGTCCCCATCGCCTTCGCCGTCGGCGTCCTCCCCATCGCGGGCGGCACGGGCGGCCTCGGCGGCCAGGCCATGGCCGTCGTGACCGCCCTCGCCGTACACGCCGGATGGCTGTACGGCGGCACCCTGGTCGCCGGCATCATCGCCAGCGTCCGGAAGGTACGGGACATGGGGCGCCGGCAGCAGCACACCCGGGCCACCACAGGGGCGGCCGCTCCCCTCGCCGGAAGCGCCGAGGTCGCCAAGACCGCGAAGGGCGCGAAGGGCGCGAAGGGCGCCAAAGCCGCCAAGGCCCGGTGATCCCGTGCCCCCTGCGCCCCTGTGCCCCTGTGCCCCTGTGACCTCGTGATCCCGTGATCCGGTGAAACCCCTCGGGGCTCCCGCCGTACCGGATCCCCGGCCCCTGTCCCGCCCCGCCCTACCCCGCCCCGCCCCTACGCCCTTCCCGCCGCCGCCATCGCCGCGCCCACGATCCCCGCGTCGTTCTGCAGCTCCGCCGGGACGATCTCCGCCCTGATGCCCTCGATCAGCGGCAGGAACTTGTCCGCCTTGCGGCTGACGCCGCCGCCGATGATGAAGAGCTCCGGCGAGAACAGCATCTCCACGTGCGCGAGGTACTTCTGCACCCGCTTGGTCGCCCAGTGCTCCCAGCTCAGGTCCTCGTCCTCCTTGGCCTTCGTCGAGGCCCGCTTCTCCGCGTCGTGGCCCTTGAGCTCCAGGTGGCCCAGCTCCGTGTTCGGTACGAGCCGGCCGTCCACGAAGAGGGCCGAGCCGATGCCCGTGCCCAGGGTCAGCACGATCACCGTGCCCTTGCGGCCCCGGCCCGCGCCGAAGGTCATCTCCGCGATCCCGGCCGCGTCCGCGTCGTTCAGGACGGTCACGGGGAGGCCCCCGATCCGCGGGCCGACGAGCGCGCCCGCGTCGACGCCGATCCAGGACTTGTCCACGTTGGCGGCCGTACGGATCGTGGAGCCCGTCACCACGCCGGGGAAGGTGATCCCGACCGGCCCCGTCCAGCCGAAGTGCGCCACGACCTCCGCGACGCAGCCCGCCACACCGTCGGGTGTGGCGGGCTGCGGGGTCAGTACCTTGTGGCGCTCCTCGGTGAGCGTGCCGCGCTCCAGGTCCACGGGAGCGCCCTTGATGCCCGAGCCGCCGATGTCCACTCCGAAGACGTTCATGGACCCACCGTAAGGGCTGGGGCGCCCCGTTACTCCTCGACCGGGGCCCCGGCCGCGTCGTCACTTCTCGACCGGGGCCCTCCCGGCCGCGTCGTCACTTCTCGGCCGGCTCCTCCGCGCCGAGCCGCTCCGCCACGGCCCGCAGGTCCTTGTCGCGGAGCTCCTTCGGGAGCGAGAAGGTCAGGGACTCGTCGGCCGTCTTGACGATCTCGACGTCCGCGTAGCCGCGCTCGGCCAGCCACTCCAGGACCTCCTGCACCAGGACGTCCGGGACGGAGGCGCCGGAGGAGAGGCCGACGCTGCTCACGCCCTCCAGCCAGGCCTCGTCGATCTCGCTCGCGAAGTCCACCAGGTACGCGGCGGGCACGCCGGCCTGCTTGGCGACCTCGACCATGCGGATCGAGTTCGAGGAGTTCTTCGAGCCGACGACGATCACCAGCTCGGCCTGGCCGGCCAGCTCCTTGATCGCGGTCTGGCGGTTCTGCGTGGCGTAGCAGATGTCGTCCGACGGCGGGGAGACCAGCTGCGGGAACTTCTCCTTCAGCGCGTCGACCGTCTCCATCGTCTCGCTCACCGACAGCGTCGTCTGGGAGAGCCAGACGACCCGGGAGGGGTCGCGGACCTCGACCTTGGCGACGTCCTCGGGCCCGTCGACCAGCTGGATGTGGTCCGGGGCCTCGCCGGAGGTGCCGATGACCTCCTCGTGGCCCTCGTGGCCGATGAGGAGGATGTCGAAGTCCTCCTTGGCGAAGCGCACGGCCTCCTTGTGGACCTTGGTCACCAGCGGGCAGGTCGCGTCGATGGTCGCGAGCCGGCCCCGGCGCGCCTCCTCGTGGACGCTCGGGGCGACGCCGTGCGCGGAGAACATCACGATGTTGCCCGGCGGCACCTCGGTCGCCTGGTCGACGAAGATCGCGCCCTTCCGCTCCAGGGTCTGGACGACGTACTTGTTGTGGACGATCTCGTGCCGTACGTAGATCGGGGCCCCGTACTGCTCCAGGGCCTTCTCCACCGCGATCACGGCACGGTCCACGCCCGCGCAGTAGCCGCGGGGGGCGGCGAGCAGGACACGCTTCGGGCGGTTCGTCGCGGAGGCGGAATCGGGCGTCGACGCGGGCGTTGCAGTCATGCGTCCCATCGTAAGGCCGCCTCCCCGTGCCCCCGCGTCGCCGTGTCCCACCGGGGAACCCCGCGCCGCCGCACACCCGCGTCCCCCACCACCACCGCCGCGTCGCTCAGCGATTCCTCCGCCCCCGTGGCCGAAACTGGCCCCATGGCCGAGGAATCGCAGGTGGCGGCGGGCGGAAACGACGGCGGTGGCGGCAGCGACGGCGGTGGCGGTGCGGACCACACGGGGCTCCGACGGAACCTCGGGTTCCGTGACCTGGTCGTCTACGGGCTGCTCTTCATCGCGCCCATGGCACCGGTCGGCGTCTTCGGCACGCTCGACGCCAAGTCGCACGGCGCAGTCGCGCTCGTGTACGTGGTGGCGACGGTCGCCATGGCGTTCACGGCGTTCAGCTACGCCCAGATGGTGCGGGTCGCGCCCCAGGCCGGGTCGGTCTTCACGTACGCGCGCAAGGGCCTCGGGGAGGGGCCGGGCTTCGTCGCCGGGTGGATGGCGATGCTCGACTACCTGCTGATCCCCGCCGTCGCCTACCTCTTCGCCGGCATCGCCATGGAGGCGCTGGTCCCGGAGGTCGACCGGTGGGTGTGGACCGGGATCGCCGTCGTCCTCACCACCCTGCTCAACCTGTGGGGCGTGCGGGCGGCGGCCCGCGTCGGTTTCGCGGTGCTCGCGATGGAGATCGCCGTCCTGCTCGTCTTCGTCGTGTCGGCGGTGGTGGTGCTCGTACGGGACGGGGCGCAGCGGGACTGGTGGTCGCCGCTGACCGGCGACGCGTCGTTCTCGCTCGCGGCGGTGCTCGGCGCGGTCTCGGTCGCCGTCCTCTCCTACCTGGGCTTCGACGCCATCGCCTCCTTCGCGGAGGAGGTCACGGGCGGCTCCGCGAAGGTGGCGCGGGCGCTGCTGTTCTGCCTGGCCCTCGCCGGTGTGCTCTTCGTGGCCCAGACCTGGCTGGTGGCGCTGCTCGAACCGGTCTCCTCCGCCGAGTTGGCCGCCGACCCCGGCAAGCAGGGCTCCGCCTTCTACGACGCCGTGGACGCCTCGGTCGGCGACTGGCTGCACGATCTGGTGGCCGTCTCCAAGGCGATCGGCGCTGCCTTCGCGGCGCTCGCCGGACAGGCGGCCGGCGGGCGGCTGCTCTTCGCGATGGGCCGCGACCGGCGGCTGCCGCACCTACTGGCCCGTACGGACGGGGGCGTGCCGCGCGTGGCGCTGCTCGTGTCCGCCACGGTGACGATGGTCGCGGCGGTGTGGGCGGCCCGGCGGGACGACGGCCTCGACCACCTGGTGTCGGTGGTCGACGTCGGCGCGCTCACCGCCTTCGTCCTGCTGCACGCGAGCGTGGTGGGCTGGTTCGCCGTACGGAGGGCGGAGGGGCCGCCGGACGTGCTCAAGCACGTGGTGGTGCCGGTCCTCGGCGCGGCGATCCTGGTCGCGGTGATCGTCGAGGCCTCGGTCGAGGCCCAGGTGGTGGGCGTGGTCTGGCTGGGCGTGGGCCTGGTGGTCCTCGCCGTCCAGGGGGCGAAGCGGACGCGGTGAGCACGGGCGGGGCCGTA
>NZ_JNXJ01000087.1:0-8369 GCF_000716625.1 Streptomyces bikiniensis
GATCCCGCCCCCGCCGACCTGCCCGATCCCGCCCCCGACCCCACCGCCCCGAACGCCCGCGCCCTCCGCGTCCTCGCGCTCTGCGGTTTCCTCCTCCTCGCGGGCTGCCTGGTGCTCACCGCCGCCCTCGGACTCACCGACGCCGTCGAGGGCGACGGCGTGGGCGGCGGGTTCCTCGTGGCCGGCCTCTGGTCCCTGGCCCTCGGCGCCGCCGCGGGCACGGCCGCCCTCGCCGTACCCCGCGGGGCGCTCGTCGCCGCCCAGTACGCCCTGGCGTTCGCGGCCCCGGTCCTCGCCGCCCTGGACTGAGCGGCGCGCGTCACGGTGCCAGCAGCTCGTCCGCGTCCACGATCCGGTACGCGTACCCCTGCTCCGCCAGGAACCGCTGTCGGTGCGCCGCGAAGTCCTGGTCGATGGTGTCCCGGGCGACCACCGAGTAGAAGTGCGCCTGGTGGCCGTCGGCCTTCGGCCGCAGCACGCGGCCCAGGCGCTGGGCCTCCTCCTGCCGGGAGCCGAAGGTGCCGGACACCTGGATGGCGACCGTGGCCTCGGGCAGGTCGATCGAGAAGTTCGCGACCTTCGAGACGACGAGCACGCTGATCTCCCCGGTGCGGAAGGCGTCGAAGAGCCGCTCCCGCTCCTTGTTCGAGGTCTCGCCCTTGATGACCGGCGCGTCGAGGTGTTCGCCCAGCTCGTCCAGCTGGTCGATGTACTGCCCGATGACGAGGATCTGCTGCCCGGCGAACTTCTTCACCAGCGCCTCCGTCACCTTCCGCTTCGTCGCCGTCGTCGCGCAGAAGCGGTACTTCTCCTCCGGCTCGGCCGTCGCGTACGCGAGCCGCTCCGAGTCGGTCAGGTTCACCCGGACCTCGACGCAGTCGGCGGGCGCGATGTACCCCTGCGCCTCGATCTCCTTCCACGGCGCGTCGAACCGCTTCGGTCCGATCAGCGAGAACACGTCCGACTCGCGCCCGTCCTCGCGCACCAGGGTGGCGGTGAGGCCGAGGCGGCGGCGGGCCTGGAGGTCGGCGGTGAACTTGAAGACGGGCGCGGGCAGCAGGTGCACCTCGTCGTAGACGATGAGGCCCCAGTCGCGGGAGTCGAACAGCTCCAGGTGCGGGTAGACGCCCTTCCGGCGGGTGGTGAGCACCTGGTAGGTGGCGATGGTGACGGGCCGGATCTCCTTCTTCGTCCCCGAGTACTCGCCGATCTCGTCCTCGGTCAGCGAGGTCCGCTTCACCAGCTCGTGCTTCCACTGCCGGGCGGAGACGGTGTTGGTCACGAGAATCAGGGTGGTCGCCTTGGCCTCGGCCATCGCCCCGGCCCCGACCAGCGTCTTGCCGGCGCCGCAGGGCAGCACGACGACGCCGGAGCCGCCGTGCCAGAAGCCCTCGACGGCCTGCTTCTGGTAGGGCCGCAGGCTCCAGCCGTCCTCGGCGAGGTCGATCCGGTGCGCCTCCCCGTCCACGTACCCGGCGAGGTCCTCGGCCGGCCAGCCCAGCTTCAGCAGGGTCTGCTTGATCTGCCCGCGCTCGGAGGGGTGCACGGCCACGGTGTCCGGGTCGATCCGCTCCCCGACGAGCGGCTGCACCTTCTTCGACCGGAGGATCTCCTCCAGGACGGGCCGGTCGGTGGTGGTGAGCACGAGCCCGTGGACGGGGTGCTTGGAGAGCGTGAGCCGCCCGTACCGGTCCATCGTCTCGGCGACGTCCACGAGCAGCGCGTGCGGCACGGGGTAGCGCGAGTACTCCACGAGCGCGTCCACGACCTGCTCGGCGTCGTGCCCGGCGGCCCGCGCGTTCCACAGCCCGAGCGGCGTCACCCGGTACGTGTGGACGTGCTCCGGCGCCCGCTCCAGCTCCGCGAAGGGCGCGATGGCCCGCCGACAGGCCTCGGCCAGCTCGTGGTCGACCTCCAGGAGCAGCGTCTTGTCGCTCTGGACGATCAGGCAGGACACACATACCTCCGCAAATAGGATCGTCGCGTGACAGACACCACACCTGCCACCGCTACGGCCCGGGCCTTGCCCCGTGCCCGTCGCCCCAAGGGCGTCTCAGCCAATGCGCCAGGAATGCGCGCGGCCATCTATGTCCGCCTTTCGCGGGAAACAGAGAACTCTACCTCGCCCGAGCGTCAGCGCGCGGCCTGTGAGGCTCTGTGCGCGGCCCGTGGTCGGCAGGTCGTAGCCGTGGAGGACGGTGATCGCGGTCTTCGCCGAGCTGGAGTCCGACACCATCGGTATGCGCGTCTCCAGCGCCCATGAACACCTGCGGCGGGAGGGCCGCTACACGGGCGGCAGAGTGCCGTACGGGCACCGGGCGGCCCCCGACCCCGAAGGCGCGGGGAAGGTCCTGGGGGTCAACCCCGAGGAAGCGAAGACGATTCACGAGATCGTGGAACGGGTCCTCGACGAGGAGCCTTTTCCATCCTCATCCTGAGCTGGTCGGATGCAGAGTGAGGACGGCCTGGAGAGTTTGGTGGTCCGGGTGGTCGAGCATTGCAGTCTGCGGAGGAGCCGCCGGGACTTGAGCGTGGCGACGGCCTTCTCGGCCAGGGGCCGGATCTTTGCGTGGGGCCGATTGAACGCCTGCTGGCCCGGGGTGTCGGCGGTGATGCGGTCGATCGGCAGCAGGATGCCGTCGAGGATGACGAACGTCTTCTTTCTGATCGTCCGCATCGCTTCGGCCGGGGACGGGGCAAGGGCGGCCAGGGCCTCGACGGCTTCACGTATGGAGCGGTAGACGGTTGCGATTCCGATGCCGAACCCAGCTGCCGGCTGGGCGTAGGTGTCACCGCACCGCAGGTGAGGCAGGGCGAGCCAGGGCCTGTCGCGAGGCGGGAAGGCGCCGCCACCGCGTCCCGATCACCTGTCGCCTGGCCTTCGGACGCCCGGTCAGGAACCGCAGAGTGCGGCTGGACAGATCAATCGCCGGCGGGTACGCAAGCACGCGAAGCTCCTGGAAGGTTCTGGCCGAGTACACCGAGCACACCGTCGACCTCCTGCTCGAACGCTTCCTCGTTCTGGCCGAGGCGAGGGGGACAGCGTGACGCGAGAGCACCGTGCGCAACAGTTCAGCAGGTGAGACAGGGGGGAACTTTGCTGATCAGAGGCGGTGTGCCACCGTAGAGCACCATGAATAATGGTCACGACAAGGCCGAGGCGCTGGCACGAGCGGTCCGGCTGCGGGAGCAGGGCCAGGCCGAGCAGGCCCGGGAACAGCTGGTGGAACTGGCCGAGCGTTACCCGGCAGACGGCGAGATCGCCTATCAGACCGCCTGGGTACATGATGTCCTCGGCCTGGAGCGCGAAGCCGTCCCGTTCTACGAACGTGCCCTGAGCGGCGCGGACCTGTCCCCGGAGGACCGGCACGGAGCCTTCCTCGGCCTGGGAAGCACGCACCGGATCCTGGGCTCCTACGACAAGGCCGTGCAGACCCTTCGACAGGGACTCGATGAGTTCCCGGACGATGCGGCGCTGCACGCTTTCCTCGCCATGGGCTTGTACAACCAGGGTGAGAACCGTCAGGCGGTGCAGCTGCTGCTGAAGACGCTCGCCGCTACCAGCAGCGACCGCCGGGTGCAGGACTATCGGCGGGCGATCGAGCACTACGCCGACGACCTGGACAGCATCCAGCAGGACGAGGAACCGCAGCACGGACACTGAAGCTACCGGCGACACGGCGCCGATGCGACAGTCGTGCGCCGGTCGAACCCCAGGGGACCGCCCGCGTCACACAGCAGACAGTCACGCACGCCACCGCGGCGCATCCCGCACCGTCGGCGTTCCACACCCCGGTCTGAGCCGCTGGGCCTTTCCCGTCCTCCACCTGCATCTGACCAGCTCAGAGGAGGAAGAAAAAGCTCACTGATGGTCACCGCAGCGGACACCGGTCGCCGCACGGACCGGCTGCTCAGCCGCCGTACTACGCGGAGGCCGGCATCGAGCACCGGTGGCGCCCGGAGCTGGAGCCCGCGCCCGCGCTCGTCGTCTCCGAGCTGCGGGACGGCCACTACGTGGAGCGGCTCGTCGCCGAGGCCGGGCGCGAGACGGCCGTGGAGCGCCGTTCCCGCTGAAGCTCGATCCCGGCGCCCTAGTGGCCCCGCGCCGCTGAGGACGTGCCCGGAGCCGTTACACCCAGGAGGTGTCTCACCGATCAGGCCGGGCTCGCGGCGCCCGGCACCGTACCTCGCCGCGTTGTCGTCACTCGCCATGACTCCGCCATGACTCCCTCCTCCGCCTTGCGAGGCAACGCACCAGACGCCGCGGCCTGTCCGACCCCGATCCGCCGGACACCCCCTAGTCGTCCGCCAGTTCCGCCACCCCCGTGATCCGGTGCAGCGGGTACGTGCGCATCTCGTCGGCCGTGTGGTCGTAGCCCGTCACGAAGCCGCCCTCCACGCGGACCGGGGCGATGACGCGCTGGCTCGCCGCGCCGTCCGCGTTCACGTAGCCGATCCAGACCGCCGAGCCGGTCATCGCGGCCGCCTGGACGGTCGCCAGGGTCTCGGCGGACGAGGTCCGGGGGAGCGAACCGGCCGGGGTCGGGGCGGCCGGCTCCCTGCGGACCGCCGTCGCCGCCCGGTCGCCCGCCCGGATCGCCTTCACCGCCGCGTTCAGGAGGGTCGCGTCCGGGGCGGGCGGCCCGTCCGGGACGGGCACGGGGGCCGTGCGCGCGGGCGTGCGGTACGCGTCGGCGCGCGTGACCAGGACGTCCCCCTCCGCCGACTCGGCCGCCGGCGCGTACCCCATCGCCCGCAGCCCCTCGAGCAGCGCCGCCGGGTCCGCCTGCGCGGCGAGCACGGTCGGCGCCAGGCGCCGCAGGCCCAGCGCGGCGGAGCGCCGGTCGGCCAGGATCTCGCCGAGGACGGTGTCGTCGTCGCAGCGCACGTACGCGGACGCCGCCCCCACCCGCAGGTGCCCGTGGCGCCGGGCCACGTCGTCCACCAGGTACGCGAGCGGCTGCGGCACCGGCGTGCGGGAGTGCGCGGCCAGGAACGCGTGCACGTCGGACGCGGCCAGACCGGAGTCGAGGGCCCGCCGTACGGAACCGGGCGTGAACCGGTACACCGTCGCACCACCCTTCGACTCCACGTCCGCGAGGACCGCGAGCGCGTCCGCCAGGGGCCGCCGCAGCGGCCCGGGCGCGACCGCCGTCAGGTCGGCCTGGAGCAGGACGTGGTCGACGGCCTCCGGCAGCAGCGGCGCCAGCAGCGCCGCCGCCCGCTCGGCGGCCACCGACTCCTCGACCCCGCCGCCCTCGTCGGCCGGCGACGCGGCCTCGGCCAGCGGCAGGTTGAGCAGCGCCCGCGCCGGAGCCGACAGGGCGCCCCGGCCGGTCAGCCCGAGCAGCTCGGCCTCCGCGAGCGCCCAGCGCGCCAGCCGGGACCGCAGGTCGTCGGGGAGGGCGGGACCCGGGCCGGGGCTCTCCGTGGCGGGTCCCGCCGCGGCACCCCGCAGCGGCCGCTCCCACCGCAGCCGCGCGAACAGCGTCTCCGGGTCGGCCGCCGCGCCCGGCGGCAGCGTCGCCAGGAGGCCGAGCACCCGGCGCCGGACCTCGGGCGCGGCCGCCCGGTCCAGGTCCGGGCCGAGCGCCGAGAGCGCGCGCCCCTTCGCGTCCTGGCCGCCGACCAGGCCCGGCGTGCGGGTCGACGCCAGCCAGGGCGCGACGAGCCGGGCCCAGCGCTCGGCGGGCGGCAGGTCCAGCCAGTCGTCGTAGGCGGGCGTCGGCGCGTACCGCTCGTCCGCCTCCCCGTCCGAGGCGAGCAGCCCCGCCCCGTGGCAGAGCTCCAGCCAGAAGGCGGCGACCTGCTCCGTCACGTCCAGGGCGGCGGCGGTCCGTCTGAGGTCCCGTACGGAGAGGCCGCCCGCCCGCAGCACCTGCGGACCCCCCTCGTCCCAGGACTTCAGCAGCTCCTCGACGGTCGCCAGCGCCGTGTACGCCTGCCCGGCCGCCGCGCCGTCCACCACCTGGGGACGGTGCTCGCGCAGGACGGCCACCTCCGGTGCCACCGGCTCCGGCGCCCGGTGCGCCCGCCCGCCCCGCAGGTGCAGCGCCACCTCGCGCGGCAGCACCATCGTCCGCGCCGACACCGGAAGGAGCAGGCCCCGGTCGCGCAGCCAGCGCACGGGCGGGGCCGGGTTCGCCGTCACCTCGCCGTACGGCGGCCCCCACACGAGCCGGTCCAGGACGGCCAGCGCCTCCGGCGGCGCCCCGTCGAGGAACGCGCCCATCCGCGCCCGGTCGGTGAAGAGCCCGGTCAGGGCCGCCACCGCCGACACGGGATCGTGCGTCGCGGGGAGCCCGGCCGCCGCGATGATCTCCTGCACCCGGCCCGGCGACATCCCGGACGTCGCCTCGGCGACGGTCGGCCCGAGCCCGGTCGGCGAGGGGTGCTGCGGCGACGGCGAGAGCAGCTCGCGCGCGGTCCGCACGAGCCGCAGCCGGTCGTCCCCGCCCCACACGAGCGCCTGTTCGCGCAGCAGCGCCACCGCGCCCGGCAGCGCCGCCTCGATCTCCGCGTCGCCCTCGTCGCCGGTGAGCAGGGCGAGGAGCACGGGGTACGGGGCCGGGTCCGGGGCGACGGCGAGCGCCTCGGCCGTCTGGAGCGCGAACCGGTCGAGCCGCTCCAGGGCCCGCACCACCGAGCCCCGCGTCCCGGCGCGGGTCGCCAGCTGCGTCAGGTCGTTCGGTACGGGGTTCAGCAGGTCCGGGCGGGCGCGCAGCAGCGCGGCGAGTCCTTCGTCGCCCCGCGCGCGGAGCGCCTCCGCGAGCGTGCGGGGCGCCGCGGCGGCGCCTGTTCCCTCGGCCACGTGCGCCTCCCGGTCGAGCCCACCGATCCCACCGATCCCCATCCGGACCACGTTAACCGCTGCGCAGGCGCTAACGTCGGGCCGTACCGGGCGAACCGGCCGTGGAGGGGCACCGTGGGCATCGAGAGCGACCAGTTGGTCTACGACTACCTGAGCCGGGTCGGCGATCTGGCCCAGCAGCGCCACCTGCCGGCGAGCGACCGCGCGCGGCTCGTGTCGACCCTCCGGAACGAGATCGACCGCCGGCGCGCCACCCACGGCGAGGAGACCCCCGCGGCGGTACGGGGCATCCTCGGCGCTCTGGGCACCCCGGCCGAGGTCGTGGACCGCGCGGGGGCGCCGGGGGGCGCCGACGACCCGGGCCGGGGCCCGGTGCCGCCGCCGCGCGGGGGCGGCCCGGAGCGGGGTGACTCCTCCCGTACGCGCGAGGAGGACGCCCCGGCGGACGACCGCCCGGGCCGCGAGGGCCGGGCCGCCCGCGACGGCTCCGCCCCCGACGGGCCCGGCAGGTCCGGCAGGTCCGGAATCCCGGCACCCCGTCCCGGCGTGTCGGCCCCGGACCGGCCGCTGTTCCACGGCGGGACGGAGAAGGGCGCCTTCGACGGCCCGGAGGAGCCCGACTGGTGGCGGACGGCGGACGCCGCCGACGGCATCCCCGGTTTCGTCGGCGGGATCGAGCGCCCGGACCTCTTCCGGCCGCCCGCCCCCGAGGAGGACGAGGAGGAGGCGGAGGGCGAGGCCCCCGCCCCCGGCGGGCGCCGCCGCCTGGCCCGGCTCCTGCGCCCGCGCAAGGCCGCGCGGGCCCGGGCCCCGGAACCGGCCCCCGGGGCGGAGGCGCCGGTGGCCCAGGCCCCGCCCCGCCCCCGTCTCGCCAACCCCTTCGTGCTGCTCGCCGCCCTGCTCCTGCTCGGCGGCGCCGTCTTCGGCTCGCTCCTGGCCCTCGCCGCGGGCTGGCTCCTCGCGTACGCCTCCCGCCGGCTGACCCCCGGCGAGGTCAAGGGCGCGGTCCTGGTGATCCCGGGCCTCGCCGCCGGTGCCGGGACGCTCTGGCTGTGGGGGCGGGTCCAGGGCCGCTGGGGCGATCCGGTGGCCCCGGGCGGGGAGGCGATGGGCGCGGCGGTCGCGGAGACCTGGCCGTGGGTCCTGCGGGGAGCGGCGATCGCGTCGGCCCTGTTCCTGCTGTGGCGCTCCCGCAAGCACTGAGACGCCGACCGCCCGGCGGACGCGGAGCCACCCGGCCCCGCGCCCGTGGACCATCGGACCCGCGCCCGTGGACCATCGGCCCCGCGCCCCGAGACGCCCGGCTCCACCCCACGGGCCACCGAGACCCGCGCTCCTGCCTCACCCCGGCCCCTGCCCCTGCCCCTGCCTCACCCCGGCCCCTGCCCCTGCCCCTGCCTCACCCCAGCCCCTGCCTCACCCCGGCCCCTGCAATCCCCGGACGCCGACCTCCCGGCCCGGGGGGCGACTCCATGACCCGGGGGTGCCGGCCCCACGACCGGGGGTGCCGACTCCACGACCTGGGGGTGCCGGCCCCACGACCGGGGGGTGCCGGCCC
>NZ_JNXJ01000088.1:0-7315 GCF_000716625.1 Streptomyces bikiniensis
CCCCCGCCCGCACCGGACCCCCGCCGCAGACCGGACCCGGTTCCGGCCCCGGCACCCCCTCCCTCGAACGCTCCCTCGCCTTCCGCACCTCCGGCCTCCGCCTCCTGCGCACCCTCGCCCCCGACCGGGCCCTCCTGGCCGCCCTGCTCACCGCCGGAGCCGCCGGCGTCGCCCTCTCCGTCCTCGCCCCCCTCTTCCTCGGTCGCGCCACCGACCTCGTCGTCACCGGCGTCACCCGCCCCGCCGGGGTCGACTTCGCGGCCGTCGGCCGGGTCCTCGCCCTCTCCGCCGCCGTCGTCCTCGGCTCCTCCGTCTTCATCTGGCTCCAGCAGCGGATCGCCACCACCGTCGTCCAGCGCGCCGGGCACCGGCTGCGCGAACGGGCCCAGCACAAGCTGGCCCGGCTGCCCCTCTCCCACCTCGACCGGCAGCCGCGCGGCGAGGTCCTCTCCCGCACCACCAACGACATCGACAACATCACCCAGACCCTCCAGCAGGCCTTCAGCCAGATGGTGCGCGCCCTGCTCACCCTGGTCGGCGTCCTCGCGATGATGTTCTGGATCTCCCCGCCGCTCGCCCTCGTCGCCCTCGCCACCGTCCCCGTCTCCCTCGCCGTCGCCGCCCTCGTCGCACGGCGCGCCCAGCCGCAGTTCGTGAAGCAGTGGGCGGTCACGGGCCGGCTCGGCGGCCACGTCGAGGAGATGGTCACCGGCCACACCGAGGTCGTCGCCTTCGGACGGCGCGAGGAGGCCGTGCGCCGCTTCGACGAACTGGGCGAGGAGCTGTACCGGGCGAGCTTCCGCGCCCAGTTCGTCTCCGGCTTCATCCAGCCCGCCCTGACCTTCGTCGGCAACCTCACCTACGTGGCCGTCGCCGTGGTCGGCGGACTGCGGGTGGCGAGCGGCACGCTCACCGTCGGGGACGTGCAGGCCTTCGTCCAGTACTCGTACGAGTTCAACGGCCCCGTCACCCAGATCGCCGCCATGGCCAACCTGCTCCAGTCCGGGGTGGCCTCCGCCGAGCGGGTCTTCGACCTCCTCGACGCCGAGGAGGAGGCCCCCGACCCGGCCGCGCCCCTGCGGCCCGGACCGGTGCGCGGCCGTGTCTCCTTCGAGGGGGTCTCCTTCCGCCACGACCCCGACCGGCCGCTGATCGAGGACCTGTCCCTGACCGTCGAGCCCGGCCGGACCGTCGCCGTCGTCGGCCCCACGGGCGCAGGCAAGACGACCCTGGTCAACCTGTTGATGCGCTTCCACGAGCCGACCGGCGGCCGGATCACCCTCGACGGCGTCGACACGGCCGCGATGACCCGGGAGGAGCTGCGTTCCCACACCGGCATGGTCCTCCAGGACACCTGGCTCTTCGGCGGCACCATCGCCGAGAACATCGCCTACGGGGTCCCCGGCGAGGTCTCCCGCGAGCGGATCGTCGCGGCGGCGGAGGCCGCCCGCGCCGACCGGTTCGTCCGCACCCTGCCCGACGGCTACGACACCGTCCTGGACGAGGACGGCGGCGGCCTCAGCGCCGGCGAGAAGCAGCTCGTCACCCTCGCCCGCGCCTTCCTCTCCGACCCGGTGGTCCTCGTCCTCGACGAGGCCACCAGCTCCGTCGACACCCGCACCGAACTCCTCGTCCAGCAGGGCATGTCCTCGCTGCGCGCGGGCCGCACCAGCTTCGTCGTCGCCCACCGGCTCTCCACGATCCGCGACGCCGACACCATCCTGGTGATGGAGCGCGGCGCGATCGCCGAGCAGGGCACCCACGAGGAGCTGCTCGCCGCCGGGGGCGCGTACGCCCGGCTGCACGCGGCCCAGTTCGCCCGTACGGTGGAGACGTGATCGTCACCGTCCGCACCACCACCGACGCGCGCGCCAAGGCCGACGCCCTGGCGCGCGGCGCCGTCGAGGCCCGGCTCGCCGCCTGCGCGCAGATCGCGGGGCCCGTCACCTCCGTCTACCACTGGCGGGGCGCGATCGAGAGCACCGAGGAGTGGGAGGTGGTCCTCAAGACCACCGAGGCCCGCTACCCCGCCCTGGAGGCGCACCTCCTCGCCGCCCACGACTACGAGACGCCCGAGATCCTCGCCACCCGGGTCGCCCGGGTGAGCGAGGGGTACGCCCGCTGGGTCGAGCGGGAGACCTCGCCGGACCCGGCGGTCGAGGGCCCGGTGGCCGACGACGAGCTGCCGTTCTTCGTGTACGGGACGCTCCGGCCGGGCGCGTACAACCACGACCGGTTCCTCGCCGGCCGGATCGGCGCCGAGGCGGACGCCGTCATGGACGGCGCGGTCCTGTACGACGGGCCCGGCTACCCGTACGTCGTCCCGGCGGAGAAGGGCCGGGTGGTCGGCACCCTGCTCACGCCCGCGCCCGGCTCCTACGGCGAGCTGTTCGGCCTGCTCGACCGCCTCGAACTGCCCGTGGGGTACGAGCGGGTGGCGAAGGAGGTGGTCCGGGCACGGGACGGGGCGCGGGTCCTCGCCTGGGTGTTCCTGGCGGCCCCGGACGCGCCGCTGGGCCCGGTCATCGAGAGCGGCGACTGGTTCAGCCGGCCGTAGCGGCGTCCCCGGCGCACCGCGCACACGTCCGGACCGGCCTCGGGCGCGTTCCCGGCGCACCGCGCGGACGCCGGACCGGCCCGGAATGCTCGATGCGCACCGTACACGCGCCCGGACCGGCCTCAGGCGCGCTCCAGGCGCACCGCGCAGACCTTGAACTCCGGCATCCGGGAGACCGGGTCGAGCGCCGGGTTGACCAGCGTGTTGGCCCGGCCCTCGCCCGCCCAGTGGAACGGCATGAAGACGGTGTCCGGCCGGATCGAGGCGGTGATCCGGGCCGGTGCGACGGCCCGGCCGCGCCGCGAGACGACCGTGATCCGCTCGCCCTCGGCCACCCCGATCCGCTCGGCCAGCCTCGGGTGCAGCTCCACGAAGGGGCCGGGCGCCGCCGCGTTCAGCTCGTCCACCCGCCGGGTCTGCGCCCCCGACTGGTACTGGGACACCACCCGGCCCGTGGTCAGCACCACCGGGTACTCGGCGTCCGTCTCCTCGGCCGCCGCCCGGTGCGTCACCGGCACGAACCGGGCCCGCCCGTCGGCCGTCGCGAACCGCTCCAGGAACAGCCGGGGCGTCCCCGGATGCCCCGGTTCGGGGCAGGGCCAGAACACGCCGCCCTCCTCCTCGACGCGCCGGTAGTCGATGCCCGAGTAGTCGGCGGGCCCGCCCGCCGAGGCGCGCCGCAGCTCCTCGAAGACCTCCTCGGGGTCGGCGGGGAAGCCCTTCCCGTGTCCGAGGAGCCCCGCGAGCCCGTGCAGCACCTCCAGGTCGCTCCGCACCCCGGCGGGCGGGTCGAGGGCCCGGCGGCGGAGGAGGACGCGCCCCTCCAGGTTGGTCATGGTGCCGGTCTCCTCCGCCCACTGGGTGACGGGCAGGACGACGTCGGCGAGCGCGGCGGTCTCGGAGAGCACCACGTCCGCGACGGCGAGGAAGTCGAGCGACCGCAGCCGCCCCTCGACGTGCGCGGCGCGCGGCGCGGACACCACCGGGTTGGAGCCCATGAGCAGCAGGGCCTTCACGTCCCCGCCGAGCGCGTCGAGGAGTTCGTACGCGCTCCGCCCCGGCCCCGGCAGCGACTCGGGGTCGACGCCCCACACCCCGGCCACGTGCGCGCGTGCGGCCGGGTCGTCGAGCTTGCGGTAGCCGGGCAACTGGTCGGCCTTCTGGCCGTGTTCGCGCCCGCCCTGGCCGTTGCCCTGGCCGGTGAGGCAGCCGTACCCGCTCAGCGGCCGCCCGGCCCGGCCGGTGGCCAGGCACAGGTTGATCCAGGCCCCGACGGTGTCGGTGCCCTTGGACTGCTGCTCGGGACCGCGCGCGGTCAGGACCATGCCGCTGCCGGCGTCGCAGAACAGGGCGACGGCCTCGCGCAGGCTCGGCACGGAAACCCCGGTGATCCGCTCGACCTGCTCGGGCCAGTGGGACATGACCCCGGCGCGGGCCTCCTCCCAGCCGGTGGTCCGCTCCCGTACGAACTCCTCGTCCACCCGCCCCTCGGCCACCACCAGGTGCAGCAGGCCGAGGGCGAGCGCGAGGTCGGTGCCGGGGCGCGGCGCCAGGTGCAGGTCGGCCTGCTCGGCGGTGCGGGTGCGGCGCGGGTCGACGACGATCAGCTTCCCGCCGTTCTCCTTCAGCTCGGTGAGGTAGCGCAGGGCGGGCGGCATGGTCTCGGCGAGGTTGGAGCCGACGAGGATCACGCACCCGGTCCGAGGGACGTCCTCCAGCGGGAAGGGGAGCCCCCGGTCGAGGCCGAAGGCCCGCTGGTGCGCGGCGGCCGCCGACGACATGCAGAAGCGCCCGTTGTAGTCGATCTGCGAGGTGCCGAGGACGACCCGGGCGAACTTCCCCAGGGAGTACGCCTTCTCGTTGGTGAGGCCGCCGCCGCCGAAGACCCCCACGGCATCGGGGCCGTGGTCGGCGCGGGTCCGGCGCAGCCCGTCGGCGACGGCGGCGAGCGCCTCCTCCCAGGACGCGGGCACCAGGGCCCCCGTGTCAGGGCTTCGGACCAGGGGACCGGTGAGCCGGACCCGGGAGGAGAGCACGGAGGGGGCGGTGCGGCCCTTGCCGCACAGGGCGCCCCGGTTGACGGGGAAGTCGGCCCGCTCGACCACCTCGGCGGGCGCCTCCGGAGCGCCGGTGGGACGCAGCGACATCCCGCACTGGAGGGCGCAGTAGGGGCAGTGGGTGGGGACGGCGGTGGCGTCGGACATGCCGCCAGGGTGGGACGGGAGTGTTACGCGGGGCGGCGCGGCGTATTACGGGCGCGGTGCCATGCCCTCCGCCGGGCGGGCGGCGGGAGGTGAGGGCCCGCCCGGTCTCACCGTCCGCGGGGCGACGCCAGCGCCTCGGTGACGCCCTTCTCCTCCGGGCCGAGGAAGTGCGGGTCGGGCCGCAGACCGGCGTCGAGCGCCGCCTTGCCCGCCGCGAACACCTCGCGGGTGGTGCCGTAGTACCAGGTGCGGTCGCGGGGCTCGGCGACCCCGACCCCGTACGCGTCGACGCCCGCCCGGCCGCACAGCGCGACGGCCCGCTTGACGTGGAAGTCCTGGGTGACGAGGACGGCCCGGTCGACGCCGAAGACCTTCCGGGCCCGGACGCAGGAGTCCCAGGTGTCGAAGCCCGCGTAGTCGCTGACGATCCGGCCGTCCGGCACCCCGCGCTCGGTGAGGTACGCGCGCATGGCGCTGGGCTCGTCGTACGCGGTCCGGCTGTTGTCGCCGGTGACGAGGAGGACCCGCACCCTGCCCGTGCGGTACAGCTCGGCGGCGGTGTCCAGCCGGTGTGCGAGGTACGGGGTGGGGCGGCCCTTCCACAGTCCGGCGCCGAAGACGACGGCGACGTCCCGGGCGGGCACGTCGGCGGTGGTGCGGAGCCTTCCGGCGGCGGCCGTGTGCATCCAGGTGGCGGGCAGGAGCGCGAGGACGGCGCCCGCCATCACGGCCTGGACGGCGCGGCGGCGGGCCCGGACGGTACGGGGGAGCCACCGGGTGAACCGTGCCGGCATGCGGGAACCTCCAGGGAAGCGGTCTGTCGTCACCCCGTCCGACGCGCCTCGACCGCGTTCGGTTCGCCGGACGCCCCGTCTGTTCCGTACAGCACACCCGCCAGGACCAGGCCGCACAGCATCCCGAGGAGTTGCGCGGCGGCGAAGGCGGGCACCGAGGCGGGGGCGATCCCGGTGAAGGAGTCGGAGAGGGAACGGCCGACGGTGGCCGCCGGATTGGCGAAGGAGCCGGAGGAGGTGAACCAGATCGCCGCGCCGATGTAGCCCGCCACGGCGACCGGGGCGAGGCCGGGGCGGCCGGTGTGCCGCAGGCCTTGCACGACCAGGACGAGCCCGGCGGTGGCGACGGCCTCGCCGAGCAGCAGGTGCGGTTCCGTGCGCGGCTCGGTGGCCCAGGCGCCGGGCGCCCGGCCGAACATCGCCTCGGCGAGCAGGGCGCCCGCGACGGCCCCCGCGAGCTGCGCGCCGATGTAGGCGAGGGCTTCGCGCCCACCTCGTTCGGGCCGCCGGGACCACCACTCGGAGAGCGTCACGACGGGGTTGAAGTGGGCCCCGGAGAGCGGGCCGATGAGGGCGATGAGCAGCCCGAGGCCGAGCGCGGAGGCGGAGGCGTTGGCGAGCAGCCGGACGCCGGTGTCCTGGCTGAGGGAGTCGGCGCGGATGCCGGAGCCGACGACGACGGCGACGAGGGCGGCGGTGCCGATGAACTCGGCGGCGGCGCGCCGGGGGAGCGACGCGGGGGACATTCTCATAGTGGAAAAGATATTCCGTGATTCGGAACGAAAAAAGGGGGGAGGGGACGGGCGCGGTGTCCGTACGATCCGGACCGTGAAGAGCACGAAGACCGACGCCCCCGTCCTCCGCCGCGCGGTCGCCCCCGACGCCGCCGGAGCGGCCGAGGTCTGGCTGCGCTCCTATGCGGCGGCGCTCCCGGACGTGCGCCGGGCGCACACGGACGACCAGGTCAGGGCCTGGTTCCGGGAGGTGGTCGTGCCCCACCGGGAGACCTGGGTGGCGACGGCCGGGGGCGCGACCGTCGCCGTGATGGTCCTGGACGGCGGCGAACTGGACCAGCTGTACGTCGACCCGCCGTGGCGCGGCCGGGGCGTCGGCGACCGGCTCGTGGACCTGGCCAAACGCCGCAGCCCGGCCGGCCTGGAGCTCTGGACGTTCCAGGTCAACGCCCCGGCGCGGCGCTTCTACGAGCGGCACGGCTTCGTCGCCGCCGAGCACACCGACGGCGCGCACAACGAGGAGCGCGAGCCGGACGTCCGGTACGTGTGGCGCCCGGAGACGTCCTGACAGGACGCGCGCGGCG
The DNA here is from genome assembly GCF_000716625.1 of Streptomyces bikiniensis. Classification (NCBI taxonomy): domain Bacteria; kingdom Bacillati; phylum Actinomycetota; class Actinomycetes; order Kitasatosporales; family Streptomycetaceae; genus Streptomyces; species Streptomyces bikiniensis. The sequence continues at coordinate 6,874 of NZ_JNXJ01000088.1, forward strand.
GCCGTGAGGTCACGGAAAACAGCCGTGACCCCCGCGCAACGGGCAGGCAACGCGGTGCCCGCAGGATCGGTCCATGACGGAGCCGGACAGCACGTTCGACACCACCGCCGAACTGCTCACCAGGATCACCGAGCGGCTCGGGACCCGGCTCGGCGAGGTGCGTCCGTACGGCAACCGCTGCGCGGGGGCCCGACCGCCGGAAGCGCGGCCACCGGAGGTACGACCGCCGGAGGCGCGGCCGCCCTCGCCCGGCACCGGTCCGCCGCAGGCGCGGACGCTCCCGCCCGGTCCCCGCCCGCCGACGACGCCGGGCACAGCGCCCCCGCCCCGTGGCCGCCCGCCGGAGGAACCCGGCCGGGTGCGTCCGTACGGCCTCCCGCAGGGGAAGCCCGACGAGGAGGTACACCCGCCATGCACCAGCACACCGCCCCCGCGCACCCCC
>NZ_JNXJ01000089.1:0-10239 GCF_000716625.1 Streptomyces bikiniensis
AAGGAAGCAGCTTCCCGCCTCGCATGGTGCCTCTTGCGCTTACGCGCTCGGGGCCACCGGTGACCTATTAGAACTACCGGTACTCCACCAACCACCAGGTCGTCATCGATGCCGACACCCGACTGGTCGTCGTGGTCGGCCAGCCGCTCGCCGGGAACCGCAACGACTGCAAGGCATGGGAGGAGTCCGGCGCCAAGGACGCCGTCGGCAACACGGTCACGATCGCCGACGGCGGCTACCCGGGCACCGGACTGGTCATCCCACATCGCCGAGAGCGTGGCCAGAGTGACCTCCCGGACTGGAAAGAGGAACACAACAAGTCCCACAAGCAGGTCTGAGCCCGCGTCGAGCACGTCTTCGCCCGCATGAAGACCTGGAAGATCCTCCGCGACTGCCGCCTCAAAGGCAACGGCGTCCACCACGCCATGCTCGGCATCGCTCGGATGCACAACCTCGTTCTCGCTGGTTAGGCAAGCGGGCCGCACCGCGGACACCGTGCCCGAGGCGACTTCAAGATCTTTGCGGGACAGCCCTTAGGAAGCCGAAAATCCTGCACAGCTAGCATCCACACGTGCACCCCGAACCTCGATCGGCCCTCAGGACCCCGCTCCCGCCCGGCCGGATGATCACATCCGACGAGGGCGACGGAGATGTGCAGCCCCTTTGGCTCAGCGATCGGCCCGCCCCGGTCGAACTGTGGGCACAGATCCAGACCGAGCACACAACCTCCGGCCTCTGGCCACTACTCCTCGACTCCCCGGATTCAGACGGCGGCGACTTCCGCCCATGGGGATCGGGCGAGATCTTCCCCGAGCGGATGTCATCCCCAGCAAGCCATGACCCAGCCGGCCTGCTCGCGCAGTGGTGGGCGGCCCACACCGCCGTCGATGAAGACGACGTGCTCCCCGCCGCAGAACGCCTCGCTGTCACAGCCCCCTTCGGCCAGAGCTGGCCCGGCCTCGCGCCCAGCCGAGAAACAGCAACGAACGCCGACCAACTGGCCGGCGAGTACGCGCAAGCATTCCTCACCGACCGGCCTCAATCCCGGCTGGGGCTGGTCATCGCCGCATCCGGCGCCGAGGCCCTCACCGCCGCAGGCTGGACCGGACCCTGCAACTACGACGACGACACCGCAAAGTTCTCCGCGGTCATCGCGGACTGGGAGCACCGCTTCGGTACTCGTGTCGTCGCCGTCGGATTCTCCACCCTGCACATCAGCGTCGCCGCTCCACCGATGAACCAGGAAGACGCTCTGCTGGTCGCCGCTGAGCACTTCGCCTTCTGCCCGGACAACATCTGGCAAGGCAGCCGCCCTCACACACTGGCCGCGTACGCAGAACGACTCACCGGCGCACACAACTGGGACTTCTGGTGGGACTGATCATCCCCACCGCAACGCGACCCTCACGCCCTACACGCACGACAACGGACCTTCACCGGAAAACGACAGCGGCCTTCACCAACCGAACGACACCCCAGCAACGCGGTGCCCAACCCCGCCACACCCACCACCAGTGAAAACCCGTGACGCACACCCAGTGCACATCACACGACGCGCATCAGCCACCAGGGCAGAACGAGCCCGCTGCGCGCGGCCGGACGGACGACTGGCCGCAGGGCGTCGGACTCGATGTTAGGAGGCGATAGGGGACGAGTAGGTGGATTCTGGGAGCAGCCTTAGGAGGTGGACGTGATGCGCACCCGGATCTCGGCGACCGTCTCAAATGACTCTCTAGACGAAGCGCTAAGCGCCCTGGAGAGCCTTGCACCCAGCCCTTCGGGCGTTGCCCAGAGCTATCGGCCAGGGACGTCTACGACAGCAGTGGCGGTTTCCCTACCTGGTGATGTACGGAAAGATGTGGCCACGCAGCTACGTGAGCGAACCGAGTTGTCGTTCGAGATCGAGCTCGTGGACGACTGACAAGCCCTGTGAGAGGCAGGTAAGTGTCAGGTCGAGGTCAGACGTCGGCGGAGGCGCGCAGGCCGAGCTGGACGACCGCTAGAGCGACGGCGTCACGGATGCTCAAGGCCTCGCCATCCCGGTCGGCCCCGGCACGCAGGAGCTCGGCACGCACCCCCAGGCGCTCGGCCAGCTCATGCCGGAAGCCGGTCAGGTTCCGGCAGCCACGCCACCGGCCCGGGTAGTGATCCACACCGGCACCGTAAAGCCGCGTACGGCCCCAGCGGAGACGGATGCACCCGGATGGGCGCCGACGGCCAGCCGAGGCGCCAGCGGGGCGTGCAGACGCCTGGGTCTTGGGGTGGGGAGAGCATGCGGGGCGCTGGTCGGAGACGGAGACGGCCTGGGGCCGGTACCCGTGGTTCGGGTGCCGGCCCCAGGCGGGGGAAGTCCGCTTCCAGCGGTGGATCACGGCTTGCAGGCGGTCAGGCCGGCGGGGGTACGGGGGATCAGTCGCGTCAGGTCATAGGCCGTGGGGAACAGGTCGGCCGCGATGAACAGGAGCTGCAGAGGCTGGTCCTGCACTCCGGTCACCGTCGTGCGGTAGTGCGGGGCGGGGCCGAAAATCAGGCGCAGGCCGGCTATGTCGGTGAAAGACAGGTGCTCCAGATCCCACACCAGGCCGGTGACCTGCTGTGGGAGGCGGTCCACGGCCGCACGCAGCGGGGGCAGGGTGTCGAGGTCGAGTTCCCCGTGCGGGGTGATACGGGCGGTGGTGCCGGTGATCGTGGTGGTGATGTCCATACGGGGCGCGCCCCCCTTCCGGGGGTTGATGAGCCCACAGACGAAACACCCCCGGTCCCGAAGAGGGAGGAAGGGGTGGACGGCGATGGCGGGATGAGGGTGCCCGGAGAGGGAGCAACTCCCACATCCCAAAGGCCGCCGTTATCAGGTGGCGGCCGGTCTCTTGTCCCCCCACCGTCCCACACCCAGCGCCAGACACGAAACGGTGCACGAATGTACGGCCGCCGAAGGACAGAGTCCCTTGACCAGTGGGTGGTCAAGGGGGCGTGGCCTTGGAGTGCAAGGCGGTCAAGGGGGGTGCGCGCCTTCGATCCGGGCGGGCCGGCCGCCGCCGGGCGGAGCGGTCACATAAGGCGCAGTCACACGTGGCGCCGGGTGCGGTTTCGGGGTATCGGCCGAGGTCAGCCCGTGTGACTGACAGGTCGTGTTACTCCGTGTGTGACTGGCCGCGGGGCCGGTTCGGCGGGTCACCGGAGCGCCACAATCAAGGCGACGACGGCGACGAGGACGGCAGCCCAGGCGGCGCAGGCGCCCAGCGGCTTAGCCAGGCGGGGGTGGCGGTCGGTCAGGTAGCCGATCGCGCCGAGGAACAGGACGCTGGTGACGACCAGGAGCAGGACGACGATCAGGTGGAGCGTGGACATGGTGGTGCTCTCTTTCGGGTGCTTGGGGGCGCTCCGGGTGAGCGCCGGGGGCAACAGTGCGGCGTGGCGGGCGGTGGATCGAGTTCTCGCGAAAATCCGTCCGGTGCCCCTGTGGGCCCTGGAGCGGAGGGGATTCGCGGACGCTTGACAGGCACGGTGAACACGGTCCGCCGGGTTGGCGAGAGCACCTTGCGGCGCCGCACACCAAGGCACGCAAGCCCCGGCCACGATGGGTATGGCGAAGGCCGCATTCAATAGCTGACCCGGGGCTTCCCGGGCGGTCGGCGTATGGAATGCGGCCTGAGGTACTGCTAAGAGCCCAGCCAGACGGTCTTACTCGGTTGTTATTTGGGGGTGGCGGCCGTTTGTGACGGGAAGTGGCCCACGTCACACTGCGAGGACGAGGGCGAGGGTAGGAACAGGTTGCCCTACGGGTTGCCTTACAGGTTGCCCTGTAGGTTGCCCCCAGGTCCCCGCACCGGGCGCCTCCGTGAGGCTGTGACCTGCATGTCAAGGGGTGCGAGGAGGAGGCCGGCGTCGCCGACTACTTCCCTACAGGACCCTCCTGGGAGCTTCAGGAAGTCCGACCCGAAGACCCGTCGACTTGGACAGGGCCGGACGCGGCGCGGCAAGCGGCGCCGGGACGCGGGGCGTGGGCGTGCTCCTGGCCGTGCGCGGCGGGAGGGCAGGGCAAGAGGGTGGAGCGGCCCGGCGGTACTGCGTCCCAGAACAGCGTCTGGGCGCCGGGCCTCACCCGCGCACGCCATATCGGCACGGGCTGAACGGACCCTATCCGCCCCGGCCGCCGCCACGGCGCCGAGCTCCTCCTCCAGGTCCTGACCGAACGCGAGGAGAAGAACAGCGTCGCGATCGCCTCCGACAATTCCTTCGGCGGCTGGACGAAGACGTTCACTGACCCGCGCCTCTGCGTGGCCATCGTCGACCGGCTCACGTTCAATGGCACCATCATCGAGACCGGCACCGACTCCTACCGCCTCGCCAGCACCCGAGCTCGAGCTGAGGAGCCCGCCAAGGCCGGCTGGCATCTGCCGCTGCCTGACTCGCCGGCCTACCGCCCTCTCGGGCGGCGCCGGCCCGCGTTCGCAGGCAGTGCTGTCCTGTCGCGAGAGTCGATCGGCTCAGTCTTCAAGGCTGCCGTCATCGACCGGACGCAGGCGGCGCCGGGCCTCCTCCAGCCGCACGTCATAGTCGGGGAAGAACAGCTCGGGCAGCATCTTGTCCAGCTGGCCGGCGATCCGATGGATCGGTGCCCATGCCGCCGGATCATCGACGGTGTTGCTGAGATCGGTCATCTGCAACCGTTCCAACCAGTCCGACAGGATCGTCGCTTCGTCGCGGGTGAGCTTGATCGTGATCTCTGGCTCTTCCACCCCGGCCCCTCCCCTTCGAACAGGCGACTCAACGTTTGACGACACAACCTACCGATCGCCAGCTCCGCGAGACCGACCAGCCTTCATCGGGCCGGACACGTGCCGTCATCTCTCGTCGACATTCCCGAGCCGGTTGATCACCAACTGCCTCCGCAACCCATCGACAAACGCTGTTCCTGGAGATGAACGAAGCCAAGGTGCCGACCGCGCTTGAGCAGCTGGTCGACCGCCTCCTGGCGAAGGACCCAGCCCAGTGGCCGGGCAGCGCGGCAGAAGTCTGTGAACGCCTGGAGGAGATGGACGACCACCATGCCGACACGCCTCTGCCCAGCCGTGGACCTGACGTGACGTCCACCGTGGAGCTCACACCTCAGGAGGCCGCTCACGGAGCGGTACTCCCCACGCGGATGACTTCCCACCGGCCCTGTCCGGCTCTTGGAGCAGTTGGTCTTCTCGACGGCCGCTACTGAAGAGTTCGCCAAGTTCACCGTCATCCACCGGGGGCGGCCGTCGGCCTCCGTGGTTCCCCGCTGCGGCCGTGCCGCAGAATCCACCGTTTCGAGAAGCTGGGCTGGCTGAGATCCACCCACTTCCACGGCACTGCTCTATCGATGCCAAGGCTATAGCGGACCTGATCCGTTCAACCAGAATGCTCCGTAGCCAGCACTAATCGCTGCGGCAATAACGATCCAGGGCGTTGCTCGCTTGGAACGCGCGAGTGCAACTGCGAGCGGGAGCAGAAGAGGGAAAGCGGGAATCAGGAAACGGGGTTTTGAACCAAAGTATCCAGATGCGCCCACGGCAAGCAATGTGACAATGACGGAGTATACGACCACTGGGAGTGGATAGCCCTGACGAAACAACACCCAATGAGACCATGCGACGAGGGCTAGAAGAACAATAAGAACCACTAGCACGAGCGCCCAATGACCCCCGAGCGGCGCTGCCAGGAATTTAGAGAACGCCAGCCCGCCGTCGAAACCGTTTCCCCACCCTGCCTGAATTTTAAAGTATCCGAACGCTCCGCCTGTTTGAGCCCCAACCCAAAGAATGTACCCAGCGGCACCAATTGGAGAGAGGGTGCAAGCGACTACTATCCGCCAATACTCCCTCGTATCCCCGTTTTTTCTCGCAGAAAGAATCGCAAAGAACGCGGCACAAAAGATTGAAGCTGCGACGGCAAGTCCGATGGGCCGCGTTAGGCCTGCGAAAAAGGCAGAAACTCCGGCAAGGATCCATTGCTTTCTCAGCAGAAAGCACAGTCCCCACGCTGCCAGCGCCACAAAAAGTGACTCGCTGTACGCCATGGACTGGACGATAGCCACGGGTAGAGCAGCCCACAAAATAACAAGAAGGTAGCCGGCACGCGGCCCTATCATGTGGCGAGTCAGCTGGAACAACCCTGCGGCAGCAGCGAGTGATGCGATCTGACTTATTGCCAGACCAGCAGTAGAGGAATCAATCCCCACGGAAGAGCCAGCGCGCTCCAGCCATGGCAGCAAAGGGAAGAAGGCCATACTAGAAAGGTGTCTACCGTCAGCAGCCTGTACTGAATACGTATAACCGTGGTCGGCAACGCGCGCATACCAAAGTGAGTCCCAACGGGCGCTAAGTAGGACCAGAGCATTCTTCCCATTGACTACAGAATAGATAGTCAGCGTCACGAGACCGATTATTTTTATTGCCGCAAAGGCGGCGAGTGCAACGAAAACGCTTCCGTGCGAGGTAGGTAAGCTCTTTTCGCTACTGCTTTCGCGCGATGAGCCGCTCAGCAGTACGCCGATTAGAGACACTGATCTACCTCATATTTCTGAGCAATTCCCGCGCTGAGTCACAGAGAGCGACCTGTGATGTAATGCGTCAGGCGCGAGAATAGGAAGTTCCTAATGGTTGAATTACGACTTTCTCCCGGACATGAACGCAGCAGCGGGTCCTGAGCCGGGAGCCTCAGGACCCGCACTCGCGGATGCGGCTAACGTGCCGGTCTATCAATAGGCTTTCTTAGCCCTTGACCGCAGTCAAACAAATCGCTGGACGGGAGGCCGTGCGTGCCGGTCCGCTCCCTCACTTGATCTGTACGACGACGTCAACGATCGAGAAGTTGCAATCCGTTGCATAGACACGGGTCTTCTTGTTGGTGGTTACCCACTGCGTGTACTTGTCGAAGTCAGCGAAGCTGCAGACCGACTTGACCCGCCAGGTACCGGATCCGGTGCACTCGGCCCAGCCTCCGGTGTCGCCTACGCTCGTCTTACAGCTGAGGGCCTGCTCGCCGGCCGAGGCCGGCGGTATTGCGAGGCCGAGGAGCGCGGTGGCTCCGATCGCGATTGCACTGATTCTGCGCATACTGATTGCCTGTAGCAAATCAAGTCATCTCACAAAGCGTGGTCGGTACCTGCGTCTGTGTGGTTCTAAGCCATCCTCTGAAACTTCCTTGATCTCGCTGCTGACCCTCGTGCAGGCTGCATCTACGCCGCTACCTGCGGTGATCTCAGGGGAGGGTACGAAGAATGAGCAAGCGCAGAATCAGTGCAATCGCGATCGGAGCCACCGCGCTCCTCGGCCTCGCAAGTGGGGGCACGACCAGGCAGTACGCCGTTGACTGCGCTTACAGCATCGATCGCGTACAGGTTGAGATGAAGTAGGGAGCGGCACGCCGCCGAGGCGCCCCTGATCCTCACGGGAGCGGGCTTGCAGACTGTCGAGCCGGACCGGCCGATCTTCTCCTTCAGGATCGAGAAGCGGTCCATGGATGCAGCGCTTGAGAACTCTTGCTACTTCTGAGTAGAAGACAAGAGCTGAGATACGCGTTGGCGTGAGACACCGAGGATAAGGGCGATCTCCGCGCCTGAAATTCCAGATTCCTGGAGTCTCTTCGCCAACTTGCGGTATGCCAGAGCGGCCTCATCCTGAGCCCTCTTGGCCTTCAGGTGTGCCTCAGTGGATGCGCGCCGTTCGGGTTCCAGGTCGGCACTCAGTTCTACAGAAAGCTGGGTTCCGACTTGGTCGCGGGAAATGCCCTTTCTCTCGGCGATAAAGCTAGTCGCCGCATTTACTGCATCAGTTAGCCGGCGCACCCATATATCGCCGATCCCGGGGAGGGACAGTTGCCAGCCTTGATCCTGCCGTGATGCATATACCCGGTACATGCCTGGCGTTTTTGAGTCATCGCCCATGCAGGAAGGTTAAGGGGGGGTTGACAGTAAAGTCAAGCCCGTATTGTCATCACGTCTAGTGTTGAGAACAGCGCTGCTCTCCTCGACCCGCTGTGGCCCAGCTTCGTTCAGAGCGGAGTGCTCCCCGTGAGGGAGCACTCCGCTCGGCGTTGAGGGTATGGGCAGCCTCGCCGACCCGGCGGGGCCGAGGGGGGGCGTGCTGGAGGCTCCAGTGCCGTAGCGAGTTCGGCGAGGAAGCGCAGCCGCGTGGGAAATTGATTGAGCTTTTTCAGAGTGGCCACTGATCGAGTGACCCGGTCCGGGTCAGGATGAGGGCCGCAACGCACAGGGCTCCCGTGCCGTTGAGGGAGGTGTTCGAAGTCTCCACCCATCGGCGCAGGAGCCCTGTTGGTTCCCCATCCTGCCGCACTCGACCTGCCTCATGCTCTGGTCGAGTGGGTATCCATGCTCATCGTCACCCGTGAGGGTGACCGCCGCTGCAAGCTCACAGGAGTCCTTCCCCGCGGGCGCGGGGAGCAGCGAATCCGGCGACAAGAGAGGGGGTTCGGCATGAGTCCTTCCCCGCGGGCGCGGGGAGCAGTCGCCCGGCATGGCCACCGAGTATCCCGTGACGAGTCCTTCCCCGCGGGCGCGGGGAGCAGTTCGTCATTCGATGCCAGACGCGCGGTGCTGCGAGTCCTTCCCCGCGGGCGCGGGGAGCAGCCTTTCTGACCTGCAGTTCTATCCCACCAACAGCCCCCTCGAAACCACTTTCACCGAAACGGACAAAATACCCGCAACGCGTTCCGGTGCCCCTCAGACGACAGACCACTTCCACCAGCACGGCAAGTAGTCGGCCAGGGCGGCCGCCACGCTCGCTCGGGCCCCTCCCCGCAAGGAGGCAGCCGGCCATCGCGGCGCGAGGCGACCGGCCCGCTCCAACCCCTGGAACACCTCGCCCCGGCGGGCTCGGTCCGGCTGCCGAACAGCCTGCCGCCTGTCCGCCCCGCAGGCGTCCCACGGCGTAGGCCGGGCGACAGGGCCGAATCTGTAGCGCTCAGGATACTTATCGGCTGTTCCGGCCCCGCCCCCCGGACGATGACCACCGCGGCCCGGCAGGGCGAAACGCCGACGAATCAGCACGGCCGGGAAGGCGGCCTTCGCGGAAGGGAGCGGCCTCGCCGGCCGGGAAGTGGACGAGCGCCAGACGCAGAACGCCTTTCCCAGCCGGCCTCACCGTCATGAAGCCGGCACATCGCACACGACTCCCAGTAACGAGAGGGCGCTCACCGGCATAAACGCCGAACGGCCCGCACCGAACCAGGCGCGGGCCGTTCTCCACCCAAGAACCCGCCGGGGGGGAAGTCCGGCGGGCCCTGCATATCCAGAGCGCCCCCAAGCGCTCCACCCCCGTATGCCCCCGGAACCGTGACCCACACCCCCCGACTTTCCCGGGCCGGGTCGGCCCCGGGAGCCGGAATGCGCAGGAGCCGTCCGGTGAGCGGCACTCGTCCCACGTGCCACCGCACTTGCTTCCCGGCTGCGGTGGGGTGGCTGTTGAGGCGGAGCCGTATGCCGGACCCGGTGCATCTCCGGCCTGCCAGGTCCGACGCAGGACGGAGCAGGCCGGTCCCGGCAGAGGGCCGCGCCGCCACCCACCGCCGTACCTCTGGCTACGCCATGAGCTGATAGAGGGCGACCACGGCCGCGCCACAGGCACTCAGCCCCAGCAGCAGACCCGCCAGACTCTTGACGAGAGGCCCCGGGCACGGCATGGCCGGGGGCCGCGCCACACTGACTCCGGCTGGCCTTGTTCGTTGTGCGGGTCGGTCCGAGTGGTGCAGGTGGGCCAAATTGCTTGTGCCGAACTGCACGTGATGCCGAGCCGTTGCGCCTGGCAGAGCCTGTTCGTCGTGGATGCGGTTCGAGCCTCTTGTGCCCGGCCGCCGCACCGGCCGGGCACAAGAGGCTGGAGGAGCTCTGCGTGGGTCAGACCGCGAGGTCGCTGGGGGTGGTCGTGGCGGTGGGGGCCTCGGCTAAAGTCACCAGGCTGGTGAAGATTTCGCGGTCGTGCTGGTGGGCGCTGACCCGCACGCGGTCGGGGTCCGTGAGGCGTTCGGTGACCAGGAGGCAAGGGGCGTCCATCTCGGCGTACCGGACGAAGTCCGAGTCCATGCCGCGGTCGCCCAGGTCGTTCAGGGCCCGCTCCATCAGATCACGGCCTGCCCGATGACCGCCCTAACAAAGTTTCGCCAGGGCGGCTATCCGAGCCAGGTGATGGTGAGGACGGACAGGCGGCGCAGGGGGCGGTTGACCCAGTAGGTGAGGGAGAGCTGGCCGATGGA
>NZ_JNXJ01000090.1:0-6995 GCF_000716625.1 Streptomyces bikiniensis
GCCCCGGCGGGGGGCGGGGGCGGAGGCGCCTCCGGCGGGGGCGCCGGGGGGTGGGGACGTCGCGGGTCCGGGGCTTGGGGACGTCGCCGGTCCGAGGCTTGGGGACGTCGCCGGTCCGAGGCTTGGGGACGTCGCCGGTCCGGGGCTTGGGGGCGTCGCCGGTCCGGGGCTTGGGGGCGTCGCCGGTCCGGGGTCCGGGGGCGTCGCCGGTCCGGGGCCACGAGGTGCCGTCGCCCCGGAGCCCGGGGGCGTCGCCGGTCCGGCGTCCGGGCCCCCGCCGGGGGTGCCCCCGGCGGCGCGGGGGGCCGGGGTCTCGCCGTTCTGGAGCGACACGTGCGTTCCGCCTCTCGTCGGGGGCTGCGGGCTACCTTCGGGCCGATTCTCCCGTCCCGGCGCCGGACGCCGGTACCGAGGCCCGGGGGGTGTCGCCCTCCGGGCGGGCGGCGGGCACGGTGGCGCCACGGGCCGGCGCGCCCGCTTCCGGGTCCTGCGCGACCGGGTCCGCCGGGGCGCGCCCCGGCAGGAAGGCGGCGACGACCGCCGCGCCGACCAGGGCGATCGCGGCCGAGGCGATCGCCGTGACGTGCATGGCGTCCAGGAAGGCCTGGTGGGCGGGGGCCACCAGGTCCCGTCCCGCCGGGCCGAGCTTCTCGGCGACCGCGAGCGTGCCCTCGACGGACTCGCCCGCCAGGGACCGCAGCGCCGCGGGCACCCCGCCCAGGTGCCCCTCGATCTCGCCCCGGTAGACGGAGGAGAGGACCGAGCCGAGGACGGCGACGCCGAGCGCGCCGCCGACCTGCCGGAAGGTGTTGTTGATCGCCGAGCCGGAGCCCGCCTTCTCGCGGGGCAGCGCCTGCATGATCGCGACCGTGACCGGCGGCATGATGTGCGCCATGCCCGCGCCCTGGAGGAAGAAGACGACTTCGAGGACCCAGACCGGGGTCGAGGCGTCGAAGAGCGCGAAGGCGGCGAGGCCGAGGGCGACGAGCAGCATGCCGGCGGCGCACACGGTCCGGGCGCCGAAGCGCTCGACCACGATCCGGGCCCGGGGCGCGAACGCCATCTGCGCGACGGCCAGCGGCAGCAGGAGCAGGCCGGACTCCAGGGCGCTGTGGCCCCGGACGCTCTGGAGGTAGAAGGCCGAGAAGAAGGTCACGCCCATGAGGGCGAAGAAGACGAGCGCGATGGCGGCGACGGCGGCCGAGAACGCGGGCTTCCCGAAGTACGACATGTCGATGGCCGGGTGGTCGCTGCGCCGCTCGTGCAGGACGAAGCCGACGAGGACCGCGAGGCCGCCGAGGGCCGGGGCGAGGACGGTGGCGTCGGTGAAGTCGGCCAGCTCGCCGCCGCGGATGATCCCGTACACGAGGAGGACGAGGCCGGCGACGGAGAGGAGGACGCCGGGCACGTCGACGCGGCCGGGCTTCGGGTCCCGGGAGTCGGGCACGAGCCAGGCCATCAGGGCCAGGGCGAGGAGCACGACGGGCACGTTGACGAGGAAGATCGATCCCCACCAGAAGTGTTCGAGCAGGAGGCCGCCGGTGATGGGGCCGATCGCGATGGCGAGGCCGACGCTGCCGGCCCAGATGCCGATGGCCTTGGGCTGCTCGTCGCGCTCGAAGACGTTCATGAGGACGGCGAGGGTCGCGGGCATCACGAAGGCGGCGCCGAGGCCCATGACGGCCCGGAAGGCGATCAGCTCGCCCGGGGTGCCGGAGAAGGCGGCGAGGGCGGAGCCGATGCCGAAGACGGTGATGCCGAAGAGCAGCACCTTCTTGCGGCCGAGGCGGTCGCCGAGCAGGCCGGAGGTGAAGAGGAGGCCGGCGAAGACGAGCGTGTAGGAGTTGATGGCCCACTCCAGCTCGCTCTGGGTGGCGCCGACGCCGGTGGGGGCGGGGGCGGCGATCGTCCTGACGGCCACGTTCAGGATCGAGTTGTCGAGGACGACGATCAGCAGGCTGAGCATCAGGACGCCGAGGATCGCCCAGCGGCGCCGGTGGACGGCCTCGGGGACGCGGGGCCCGGCGGGTGCCGCGGGGGCGGAGGGTGCGGTGGACGGTCGTGACATGCCGACCAGCCTAGAACCATTTCGATACGAGACCGTCTCGTATCGAAAAAGCTGGTCGAGTCTTTACGTTCCCGCACGTTCCCGCCGGGCCGCTTCCGGCCGGAGTCGCCCCCCGGCCCCCTGGCCGCCCCGGCCGTACGCCACGCCGTTGCCGTCTTCGCGGCGCTTCACACATTGCGGTGGTGTGAACAGCGCCACTCCGGCCCACTTTCCCGTCCGCCCGCCGAAGTGCCACCATGGACGTGGTCCGGGGACGCCGTGAGGGCGCCTCGAGATGACAACAAGGAGCCGTTCACCATGACGCTTCAGGCTGCCCAGAAGCCGCCCGCCGCCGCGGGCGACGGCAACAAGTCGCTCTACGGGGGCAAGGGCACCCGCCGCATCACCGTCCACGACATCGCCGCCGCCAAGACCCGCGGCGAGAAGTGGCCCATGCTCACCGCCTACGACGCGATGACCGCCTCCGTCTTCGACGAGGCCGGCATCCCGGTCATCCTCGTCGGCGACTCCATGGGCAACTGCCACCTCGGCTACGACACCACCGTGCCCGTCACGATGGACGAGATGACCTTCCTCTCCGCCGCCGTCGTGCGCGGGACCAGGCGGGCCCTCGTCGTCGGGGACCTCCCCTTCGGCTCGTACCAGGAGGGGCCCGTCCAGGCCCTGCGCAACGCCACCCGGCTCGTCAAGGACGCCGGCGTCGGGGCGATCAAGCTGGAGGGCGGCGAGCGCTCGCTGCCGCAGACCGAGCTGCTCGTCCAGGCCGGCATCCCCGTCATGTCCCACCTGGGCCTGACCCCGCAGTCCGTCAACACCATGGGCTACCGGGTGCAGGGCCGCTCCGACGAGGCCGCCCACCGGCTGCTCCGCGACGCCAAGGCCGCGCAGGACGCGGGCGCGTTCGCGGTCGTCCTGGAGCTCGTGCCGGCCGAGCTGGCCGCCGAGGTCACCCGCTCGCTGCACATCCCGACCATCGGCATCGGCGCGGGCGCCGGGACCGACGCGCAGGTCCTCGTCTGGACCGACATGGCCGGTCTGACCGGCGGCAAGGTGCCGCGCTTCACCAAGCAGTACGCCAACCTCCGCGAGACGCTGGGCGACGCCGCGCGCGCCTTCGCCGAGGACGTCTCCGGCGGGGCGTTCCCCGCCGAGGAGCACACCTTCCACTAGGTCCCGAGGACCGGGTCCCGAGGACCGGGTCCCGAAGGCCCTTCGCGAAGGGCCCCGAGAAGCCACTGCGGCACCTCCGACAGCCCGCCGACATCCCCCATCGGCGGGCTGTCGGCCGTCTGTCGGGGCGTTGTCGGTGGCGGCTGGTCTAGTAGGGGCCATGACGCGATCACACACCAACGCCGTCGAGGTACGGGGCCTCGTGAAGCACTTCGGCGAGACGAAGGCCCTCGACGGGGTCGACCTGGACGTCCGGGAGGGCACGGTCCTCGGGGTCCTCGGGCCCAACGGCGCCGGGAAGACCACCCTCGTCCGCTGCCTGTCCACCCTGATCGTCCCGGACGCCGGGACCGCCACCGTCGCCGGTTACGACGTGGTGCGCCAGCCCCGGCAGCTGCGCCGCACCATCGGCCTCACCGGCCAGTACGCCTCGGTGGACGAGAAACTGTCCGGCTGGGAGAACCTGTACATGATCGGGCGGCTGCTCGACCTCTCCCGCAAGGACGCCCGGGCCCGCGCCGACGAGCTCCTGGAGCGCTTCTCGCTCACCGAGGCCGCCAAGCGGCCCGCGATGAACTACTCGGGCGGCATGCGCCGGCGGCTCGACCTGGCCGCCTCGATGATCGGGAACCCGGCCGTCCTCTACCTGGACGAGCCGACGACCGGCCTCGACCCCCGCACCCGCAACGAGGTGTGGGACGAGGTCAAGCGGATGGTCTCCGAGGGCGCCACGGTCCTGCTCACCACCCAGTACATGGAGGAGGCGGAGCAGCTCGCGAGCGAGCTGACCGTGGTCGACCGCGGCAAGGTCATCGCCAACGGCAAGGTGGACGACCTCAAGGCCCGGGTCGGCGGCCGCACCCTGAAGGTGCGCCCGGTGGACCCGGCCGACCTGACCGCCATGGCCGCCGCGCTGCGCGAGACCGGTCTCGACGGCGTCGCCGGCGCGACCGTCGTCCCCGACGAGGGCGCGCTGTACGTGCCGATCCTCGCCGACGAGCAGCTGACCGCCGTCGTGGGCCTGCTCGGCGCGCGCGGCTTCGGCATCGCCCACATCGGCACCCATCTGCCCAGCCTGGACGAGGTGTTCCTGGCGATCACCGGCCAGAAGACGACCGTGTCCGACGCGCTTCCCGAGGAGGTCGCCGCATGAGCACCGCCACCACGACCACACCGCTCTCCAAGGCTCCCGCCGGCGCCCCCGCCCCGGGCACGGGCCCGGCGCGGGCGCTGCCCGGCGAGGGCCGGATCGGGCTGCGGGCCAACCTGCGCCACATCGGCGCCCTGGCCCGGCGCAACGCCCTCCAGATCAAGCAGGACCCGGAGTCGATGTTCGACGCCGTCCTGATGCCGATCATCTTCATCCTGCTGTTCGTGTACGTCTTCGGCGGCGCGATCGCCGGCAAGGGCAACAACGACGCGTACGTGAACTACGTGACGCCCGGTCTGATGGCGATGATGGGCATGAACATCGCCATGGCCGTCGGGTCCGGTGTGAACGAGGACTTCAAGAAGGGGGTCATGGACCGGTTCCGGACGATGCCGATCGCCCGGTCCTCCGTCCTGATCGCCAAGATCGTCGTCGAGGTCGGCCGCATGCTGATCGCCACCGCGATCCTGCTCGGCATGGGCTTCCTGCTCGGCATGGAGATCAAGACCTCGGTCCTCGACCTCTTCGCCGCGATCGGCCTGTCGATGGTCTTCGGCGCCTCGCTGATGTGGATCTTCATCCTGCTGGGCCTCACCATGAAGACGACGCAGGCGGTCCAGGGGGTCGCGATGCTGGTCCTGATGCCGCTCCAGTTCGGCTCCTCGATCTTCGCCCCGCCGACCTCGATGCCGGGCTGGCTGGAGACCTTCACCGACTACAACCCGCTCTCCAACCTCGCCGACGCCGCGCGGAACCTCGTCAACGGCGGTCCGGTCGCCCACTCGGTGTGGATGACCCTCGGCTGGTCGGTGCTGATCACGGCCGTCACGGCGCCGATCGCGGTCGCCAAGTTCCGCAAGAAGACCTGAGTCGCGGGGCCCGGGGGGTCAGGACTCGGCGCGCTCTCTGATCGCGTCGGCGGCGCGACCGAGCAGGGCGGCGGCCTCTTCCAGGGAGAGGCCGTCGCCCTCGGCGCGCGCGGCCTCGAACTCGGCGTCGCCGAGCGCGGACCGGGCGAGCGCGGTGGCCTGCTCCAGCTGTTCCCGCTCGGTCGGCGGCGGCAGGTGCCCCGCCGGGAGCAGCCCGTCCCTGGCCCCGAGCAGCACCGCACCGGTCCGCGCCTCCGGTCCGCCGAGCCCGGCCAGGGCCCAGGCGGCGATGATCAGGTGCATCGCCGGCATTTGCGGGCCGATCATCATGGACAGCGGTCCGAGGGAGCTCTCGTACGCCTCCGTGGCGAGGGCGAGCCCGGAGCCGTACCGCCCGTCCAGGACGTCCAGCCAGCCGAGGACGCCGAGGGTGAAGCCCCTGAAGAGGGCGAGGGTGTCCGAGTCGAACTCCCCGAGGAGCGCGTGGAGGTGTTCGCGGGCCTCGTCGGTCCGACCCGCGCGGCCGAGCGCCACCCCGAGGAACATGCGGGCGCCGACGCGGGGTTCGTGGCCCAGGCCGTGGTCGTCGGCCAGGATCCCGCGCAGGATCGCCTCGCCCTCGGCGGGCCGTCCGGACTCGACGAGCGTGCCGGCGTACCGGGCCCGCAGGAGCAGCACCTGCGCCTGGGCGCCGATCCGTTCGGCGTGGGCGATGGCGGCGGTGAAGTCCGCGGCGGCGGCCTCGAAGTCGAGGAGCCGTTCCTCGGCCTCCGCGCGGGAGGAGAGCGCCTCGGCCGCGCCCCAGGCGTCGCCGAACCGCTCGAAGATCTCCAGGCTCTCGTCGGCGTCGGCGATCGCCTCGGCGGCCCGGTCGCCCCGGTTGGCGAGCATGTTGGCGCGCAGCTGGAGGATGTTGGCGAGGTCCCACTCGTAGCCGTGGCGGCGGCAGGCGTCCACGGTGGTGTCGAGCCGCTCGCCGAGCCGGCCGGCCTCCCCGATGAGGAGGACCGCGAAGACGGCGAAGGCGCCGGGCAGCCGGCAGGACTGGGGCAGGCCGGGCGCGTAGTCGGCGGTCATCTCGCGCAGCCGCCGCACGCCCTCGGGGGTGGTCCAGCGGCCGGTGTCGTGGCTCATGTTGATCAGTTCGACGAGCCGGACCCCGCGCCGGGCCTCCCAGCGCTGCTCCTCGGAGAGCGGCGGCGGCGCGGCCGTGCACGGCTCGTACAGGGGTACGACGGGGGCGGCGGGCGGCGCGAACGGGTCGGGTCCGAGGGCGGCGGCGGCCTCGGCCCAGTACAGGGCGTCGGTGCGCAGGTCCCGCAGTTGCCAGTACCAGAGCAGGCAGTGGACGAGGACGAGGGCCTCGTCCTCGTCGCGGGCGTCGACGGCCCGGCGCAGGGCGGTGCGGAGGTTGCCGTACTCGGTCCCGAAGCGGGCGATGGCGGCGACCTGCCCCGGCCCCCGCAGCTCCGGATCGGTCCGCCGGGCCAGCTCCCGGTAGTACACCAGATGCCGCCGCTCCCCCTCCGCCCGCCCCCCCGCCTCCACCAGCCGCTCCCGCGCGTACTCCGCCACCGTCTCCAGCAACCGGTAACGCATCCCCACCCCACCCGGAGCGGCCACCACCAGCGACTTGTCCACCAACGCACCCAGCACGCCCAGCACGTCCCCGGCCCCACCGCCCCCGCACACCGCCTCCGCCGCCCCCAGATCACACCCGCCCGTGAACACCGAAAGC
>NZ_JNXJ01000091.1:0-6621 GCF_000716625.1 Streptomyces bikiniensis
CGGCCCCGACACCCCCATCATCACCACCGACGCCCGCCACCGCGCCGACGCCAAGAGCGCGCTCATCACCCTCGTCGAGCACGCCCTCATGGCCCGGCTGCGGTAGCTGTCCCCCGGCGTTCCGTCCGTACCCGCTCGTCCCGAAGGCCGCGCTCCCCGGAAGGGGGGCGCGGCCTCCGGCATGTGTGCGTCCGCCCACGGACAGCGCGAAGGGCCGGGACCCGGTCTCACCGGGTCCCGGCCCTTCGCCGTGCTCCGTGCGTCGCGCGCTGCGCTCCGTGCCGGCTAGCGCCAGCTGTGCGGGGCGCGGAAGCCGTGCTCGCGCTCCAGACGGCGCCAGCCGGCCGCGGTGCGGCCGCGGTGCGCGGGGGCGGCCTCGGCGGACGGCTGGGCGGCCGCGCGGGCGAGGAGGACCGCGGTGATGGCGGCGAGCTCCTCGGGGTCGGCGTGACCCTTCTCGACGCGCAGGAGATTGGCGGGAGTGCTCATGGAAGGGGGCTCCTCTTACTGCGGCGGGTTGCCATGCTTGCGGGAGGGCAGGTCGGCGTGCTTGGTGCGGAGCATGGCCAGGGAGCGGATGAGGACCTGGCGGGTGTCGGCGGGGTCGATGACGTCGTCGACCAGGCCGCGCTCCGCGGCGTAGTACGGGTGCATCAGCTCGGCCTTGTACTCCTTGACCATGCGGGTGCGCATGGCCTCGGGGTCCTCGGCCTCCGCGATCTGCTTGCGGAAGATCACGTTGGCGGCGCCCTCGGCGCCCATGACCGCGATCTCGTTGGTGGGCCAGGCGTACGTCAGGTCGGCGCCGATGGACTGGGAGTCCATCACGATGTACGCGCCGCCGTACGCCTTGCGCAGGATCAGGCTGATCCGGGGCACGGTCGCGTTGCAGTAGGCGTAGAGGAGCTTGGCGCCGTGCCGGATGATCCCACCGTGCTCCTGGTCCACCCCGGGAAGGAAGCCGGGTACGTCCAGAAGGGTGATGATCGGGATGTTGAAGGCGTCGCACATCTGCACGAACCGGGCCGCCTTCTCGGAGGCCTCGATGTCCAGGACGCCGGCGAGGGTCTGCGGCTGGTTGGCAACGATGCCGACGACCTGGCCGTCGAGGCGGGCCAGGGCGCAGATGATGTTGCGGGCCCAGCGCTCGTGGACCTCCAGGTAGTCGCCGTCGTCGACGAGCTCCTCGATGACCTTGTGCATGTCGTACGGGCGGTTGCCGTCGGCGGGGACCAGGTCGAGCAGGACGTCGGAGCGGCGGTCGGCCGGGTCCTCGGAGGGGACGGCCGGGGGGTTCTCGCGGTTGTTCTGCGGGAGCATCGACAGGAGGTAGCGGACCTCCGCGATGCAGGTCTCCTCGTCGTCGTACGCGAAGTGCGCCACGCCGCTGGTGCCGGCGTGGACGTCGGCGCCGCCGAGGCCGTTCTGGGTGATCTCCTCGCCGGTGACCGCCTTGACGACGTCCGGGCCGGTGATGAACATCTGCGAGGTCTCGCGGACCATGAAGACGAAGTCGGTCAGGGCGGGGCTGTAGGCCGCGCCGCCCGCGCAGGGGCCGAGCATCACGGAGATCTGCGGGATGACGCCGCTCGCGCGGGTGTTGCGCTGGAAGATGCCGCCGTAGCCGGCGAGGGCGGAGACCCCCTCCTGGATGCGGGCGCCGGCGCCGTCGTTCAGGGAGACCAGCGGGGCCCCGGCCGCGATGGCCATGTCCATGATCTTGTGGATCTTGGTGGCGTGGGCCTCGCCGAGGGCGCCGCCGAAGATCCGGAAGTCGTGCGCGTAGACGAAGACCGTGCGGCCGTCGACCGTGCCCCAGCCGGTGATGACGCCGTCGGTGTACGGCTTCTTCGCCTCCAGGCCGAAGCCCTGCGCGCGGTGCCGGCGCAGCTGCTCGACCTCGTTGAAGGAACCAGGGTCGAGCAGGAGCTCGATGCGCTCGCGCGCCGTCAGCTTGCCCTTGGCGTGCTGCGCCTCGGTCGCCCTCTCGCTCGGGCCCGCCAGGGCCTGCTCGCGCAGGACGTGCAGCTCGGCCACGCGGCCGCGGGCGTCGACGGGCTCGCTCGGGATCTGGTCCACAACGGTCATGTACCGACCCTACGAAGTCGGACAAGAAAACCCTGCCGTCGACTCCGTACAGTCTCGCGTGTCGATTCCTGGCGGGGACGGACAGAACCGCGCCCCGTACGTCCCGAGTCAACAGCCGGACACCCCTTGTGTTTGTAGGAGTCCGACATAGACCTCGGCGGGGGCCACACGTCCGCGGGCGGCACCCCACCGTACCGGGGTGCCGCCCGCGTTCTTCACTTCCCTACAACGCCCCGCCCTTCGGGAAGGCGTTGCAGGGGGTCAGCCGCCGCAGTGGAAGCGGGCGCTCCCCCAGTCCGCGTGGTCGTTGCCGTTGCCGTCGCCGCCGTCGTCCACCACCAGGTCGACGTAGGCCGCTCCGGTGACGTCGGCGGTGAGGGGCCAAGCGGGGTCCGCGGCCTTGAGGACCGGGGACTTCGCTTTCTCCGCGCCGTCGGCGAGGACGGTGAACCGGACGCTGCCCCGGCCGACCTGGGTGTCGTCCACGCCGACCCCGGCGGTGAAGGAGGCGCACCGGCCGCCGAGGTAGTAGCGGACGGTGGCGGGGGCGTGGGTGCCCAGGCCCTTGGCGTACGCCACTCCCCCGATCGTCAGCGGGGAGCCGTCCCCGGCGCCGGTCCCGCCGTTGGAGAGGTCGCGCTCGACGGGTCCCCAGCCGCTGGTCGCCGAGGTCCAGTCGTGGTCGCTCGCCCAGGTGTCGGCGGTGGGCGGCGGGGGCAGGGTGCGGACGGTGGCGGCGGCGGTCAGCCTCCGCCCGTCCCCGCCGACGGTGTACGCGAGGGAGGCGTTCAGCGGGTACGACCGGTAGGCCGCGTCCACCGGCGGGGTCACCTGCCAGGCGGCGGTGGCCCTTCCGCCCGCCGCGACCGTGCCGAGGTCGACGGGCCCGGCCGGTTCGGCGGTCCAGCCCTCGGGCAGTTCGAGGACGGCCCGCGCGCCGGTGGCCCCGGCGGCCTCGTCGTTGCCGAAGGTGACGGTGACCCGGTTCGGGCGGCCGGGCTCCAGGGTCTCGGGCGCGGCGACGGCGAGGGTGCCGCAGGCGGCGCGCTCGGGGGCCGGGCCGAGGTCGGTCACGGTGAAGCCGTCGAGGACGAAGTCGGCGCCGTCGGGGGCGTCGGCGCGCTTGCGCAGCCCGGTCCAGGTGTCGCCGCAGCCCGCCGTGACGGTCTCGGTGAAGTGCCCGGTGGTGCGCTGCTGCCCGATCGGGGTGCGCCGGGTCTCGACGGCCGCTCCGGTGCCGCTGGTGCGGTCGTAGCCGGTGACCCACTCGTACGCGCCCGCGTGGCTGGACTGGTAGGCGTACTCGACGCGGTACCGGCGGCCGTCCTCCATGGGGACGGTCCAGGGGGCGGTCCGGTAGACGAGGCCGCTGTTCTCGTCGTGCGACTTGAGGGACTCGGCGCCGCCGACGACGTCGTCCACGAGCTTCCCGTTCCAGCCGGCCTGGGTGTAGGGGGCGTGGAGCTGGGCGATGTGGGTGCGCGGGTCGTTCGTCCCGCCGGCGTCGCCCTTGAGGAAGGGGCCCCAGCCCTGGTCGACGGCCTCGAAGTCCTCGTACACCGTGGTCCCCGGCTTGCCGGCGGGGTCGTTGGCGACGATCCGGACGTCGTCGATCCGGACGGCGGCGGCGCTGCCGCCCGCGGCCTCGATCCTCAGGGGGGTGGCGCCGTGCGGTGCGGTGAAGGTGACCTTGGCGCGCTGGAGGCGGGTGTCGTTCCAGTCGGAGGCGGCGATCCGGTTCTGGAGCGGGGAGCGCTCGACGGTGACGGACGCCCCGCCGGCGGAGAGGGTGGTGGGGCGGGTCCTGCCGGGTTCGACCTCGATCAGGGCTGAGGCGGTGTACCGCTTGCCGGGGGTGAGGCCGGTGATCCGCTGTCCGACCGAGGCGGGGGCGGTGCCGGTGAGCTTCGCGCTGGTGCGCCCCTGCTCATCGGTGTCGCGGGCGACGGTGCCGGTCTTCGTCCAGGCGGTGAGCCCCGCGTCGTTGAAGCCGGGGTCCTTCACCGGGGTGCCCCGGCCCCACTGGGGGTCGGTCCGGGCGGGGGCCTTGTCGGGGTAGAGGACGTAGGCCTGTCCGGCGGCGGCCTCCAGGGTGACCTTTCCGCCGGCCGGCCGCACGGTGGCGGTCTTCACGCGCCCGTTGTCGGTGAGCCGGTACACGGTGTACGAGCGGGGGCCGGCCGGGACCTGCCAACTGGTCGTGCCGCCGGACTCGTTGTAGTGGTAGAGCTTCCTGCCGCCGTCCCAGGGGAGCAGGTAGCTCTCGCCGTCGAGGACCTTGCGGCCGTTCTCGTAGAAGGTGCGGCGGCCGTCCTCGACGGTGCCGCGGACGCCGCCGGTGAAGGTGATGTCATTGCCGTTCCAGCGGGTGATCTTCTGCTGCTGGAGGTACTTGGCGGGCAGGTTGCGCTGCCAGACGTTGGCGGTGAAGGCGTTCCAGTCGGTCTCGCCGGTCCAGCCCTCGAAGTCCACCAGGGCGGTCTGGCCGAGGACCGGGTGGTCGTTCCAGACGTCCTTCTCGCCGTTGCGGATGAAGCGGATGATCTGCGAGTTGAGGCCCTTGTTGGTGGCGCCGCCGTAGTCGAGGTCGTTGGCCCAGTGGGACCAGAGGGAAGAGCGCTCGAACTTGTCGGCCCACTCGGTGGCGACGTTCCAGCCCTGCGCCTGGACGGCCCGCATCGTCTTGTCGGCGATCCAGCCGTGCGTGTAGTAGACGTCGATGTAGAGCGCGGAGAGGTTGGGGTCGGTCTCGTCGCGGAGCTGCTGGAAGCGGCGGGCGAGGTCGCCGCTGTTGATGTCCCGGCGCTGGTCGATGTAGTAGCTCTGGTTGAGCCAGTTCCAGCCGGGCTTGGTCCGGTCGACCAGGGTCTCGCTGAAGTTCTTCGCCTCGGGGTACGACTCGGTGGCGTTCACGTGGACGCCGAAGCCGGCGTTCCACTTCCGGCCCTCCTTGAGGAGGGTGTTGAGGTCGGCGAGGCCGCCGGCGCGCTCGTTGTAGTTGCCGCCGTAGTCGGGGTGGGCGGAGTCGTGGCCCTCGGAGCCGTACCCCTTGAGCAGGGCGAACTGGCCGAGTCCGTCGGTGGCGAGCGAGATCCGCTTGACGTCGTCCAGGGTGCGCAGGAAGGGGTGGGTGGCCTGGGAGGCGAAGTTGAACGGGATGTGGGCGACGACCCGGCCGGGGGTCTGCTCGCTGCCGGGGGCCTTGATCCCGATCGTGCGGAAGGCGACGGCGCCGTCCTGCCAGTCGACGGTGCCGTCGGCGTTGGCGTCGGGGGTGACGACGACCTTGGCCCAGGGCAGGGCGTCGCCGCTCTCGGGCTGCGGGGCGCCCTCGCCGCGGTAGGTCCACTGGCCGGACCAGACGCCGACGCGGGTCTCGGTGCCGTTCCTGCGGGCCTGGTGCCAGAAGCGGGAGGCGTCGCGGGCGGAGGCGCCGGTGGGCTTGTCGTAGCTGGAGTTGGACTCGACGGCGGCGGCGAGGCGGCCGGTGCCGACGATCGCGTAGGTGGCGCCGGTGGGGCTCGCCTCGGCCGGGGTGGCGTCGGTGACCCGCGCGAAGACGTCGGCGGTACGGGTGGAGTCCGGGTCGAGGCGGGTGAAGGCGGTGGTGGCGCCGCCGGCGTCCGAGGAGCCGACGGAGACCAGGTCGTGGCCGGGTATGTCGATGGTCCCGACCCGGAAGGCCTCGGTGTCGCGGACGGCGGTGATCCGGAAGGTGGTGGTCCGGCCGTCGACGCTCAGCCGCGCGTCGATCTCGACGCCGGGCAGGTCGGGCAGGACCAGGGTGTACGCGGCGGAGGCCGGGGTCAGGACGGGGGCGGCCTCGGCCCGGACGGCGCGGGCGGTGCCGTTGAGGACGACCTGGGTGACCGGGGCCGTACTGCCGAGGAGGCGGGCGCCGCTCGCGCGGTCGGTGTACGAGAGGACGCGGGGGAAGTCCTCGGCGACGGCGACGGAGAGCTGCCGGGAGGAGATGACGGCGCCCGTGGAGGTGTCCGCGGCGGCGTCCGGGGCGGTCCCGGCGGGCGGGGTCCGGGGGTCGGCCAGGGCCGGCCCCGCCAGGGCGAACACGGCGGAGGAGGCGACGGCGAGCGCGCAGGCCGCACGGATCCTGCGGCCTCGTGGCGAGTGAGGGAGGGGCATGCGCACTAGTTGGCCCCGGCCCGGCGGCACCGTCAACGAGATCGCGCCGCGCGGGCCCCTCCAGTCCAAGAACCCCCTTCGGTTAGTCCAAGTGGGCTCCGGAGGGGGCTCTTCGGCCGTTCCCGGCCGGGGTCAGCAGCCGCCGCAGTTGTAGAAGGTCACGTCCCAGTGGTTGCCCTCGTCGGCGTAGACGTTGCCCGCGCCGGACCTCCACTGCGGGGCCCCGTCGCCGCGCACGCCGATGTAGGTGAAGGTGTTCTTGATGTAGTTCCCGAGGCAGGTGTACTTGCCGAAGTCCAGCTTGTAGCCGTTCCAGTGGGAGTACGTGCCGCCCGCGTGCCCGGTCTCGGTGCCGCCGGTGATGTTGAGGGCGCAGCCGCTGGCGCTCCT
>NZ_JNXJ01000092.1:0-6137 GCF_000716625.1 Streptomyces bikiniensis
CGCCGGGGTTCTGGGTGGTGGCTGTTGGCGGTGTGAAGTCGTGTGTGTGGTGGGGTTAGGAGTGGGTAGGCGCCTCTGGCGGTCCGTCAAGAATCGATCACGATCTTCCGGTTAGCTGTCGGGGATGTCGGGCGCGTGCCCCCTTGCCGGATTTTTGATCTTTTCCTCGTAGGTACCTTCACATGGCATCGGTTTTTGTGATGCACATGTAACGAAGAGACCGAGGAATCATGACGGTTCACATACCCGCGCCGGATGAGCGCGGGCGGGTCTGGTCGGGGAGGAGCTTGCGCTACGTCGCAGGCGGCCTCGCGGCGACCATGGCCTTCACGCTGCTCGACGGCGTGAGTCCAGCTGCGGCGGCGCCCTCCGAGGCGATCACGGCTGCCAAGAAGTCCAGTGTCACGCAAGCTGCTGACATTCCGTCGGCGCGCGTGGCTGCCCGCTTGTCGGGCAAGCGTGTGGAGGCCCTGTCGGAGCGGACGGAGACGTCGACGACTTGGGTCAACAAGGACGGGTCGCTCACGACCGAGCTGTCCGCCGGCCCCGTGCGCTTTCATGACGAGGACAGCGGCGACTGGCGTGATGTCGACCTTGATCTCGTCGCTGGAGCGGATGGGGCGGTCGAGTCCAAGGCTCACCCCAACGGACTGAGGCTGGCGGGGAAGACAGGTACGCCGGCTGCCTCGCTGAAGGCTGGGCAGGCGTCCAAGGCCGTCGACCTGGTCACCCTTGGCGAAGGAGATGAGCAGATCACCCTGCAGTGGCGGGGTGGGCTGCCGGCTCCCAAGCTGGAGGGCACGCGTGCCGAGTACGTCAACGCTGTGCCTGGCGCGGACGTGGTCGTCGAGGCGACGCGTACCGGGTTCGAGCAGTACGTCGAGATCAAGCAACGTCCCGCCACTGGCGGCTACACCTATACCTTGCCGTTGAAGACCAAGGGCTTGAAGGTCACCGAGCAGGAGGACGGCAGCCTGCTCTTCACCGACAAGAAGAGCAAGAAGCAGGCAGTCATGCCCGCTCCGGTGATGTGGGACGCCACGGTCGACAAGGTATCCGGCGAGCACACCCGCCGGGCCAAGGTCGACATGAAGGTCGTCAAGCGCAAGGGGTCGGTGGACCTGGTCCTGACGCCGGACGCGAAGTTCCTGGCGGACCCGGAAACCAAGTACCCGGTGACGGTGGACCCGTCCACCTCTGCGCTGGGCAACGTCTTCGACACCTATGTCCAGCAGGGCGAAACCGTCGACTGGTCCAACGATGTCGAGCTGGACCTCGGCAACCCCGGCACCAAGAATGCCGACGGCACCGCGCGCATCGCGCAGTCTTTCGTCTCCTGGAACACCACGCCGGTCCAGGACGCGCTCGTGCTCGACGCCAAGCTGAGCCTGTGGAACTTCCACTCCGGCAATTCCCCGGCCTGCACCGCGCAGCCGTGGGAGGTGTGGTCCTCCGGTGCGGCATCCACCTCGAGCCGCTGGACGAACCGTCCCACGATGACGGCGAAGAAGGCCACCTCCACCGAGACCCGCGGCAACACCTCGTGCACCGCCCAGCCCGACGGCTGGATCAACGCCGATGTGACCGCGCTGGTTCAGGAGTGGGCCTCCGCCAAGGCCACCCGCGGCCACATGGGCCTGCGCGCCACGGATGAGACGCTGACCACGCAGTGGAAGCGGGTGAACTCCGCGAACGCGGCGTCCAACCCGCCCAAGCTGGTCGTCAACTACAACTACCGGCCGCGCACCGGCACCAAGCAGGAAGCCGGCCCGCCGTACTTCTCCTACGGCGGCAACTATGTCGTCAACACTGCGACCCCGACCCTGCGCGACACCTTCGTCGACGCGGACGGTGACAAGGTCAACGGCACCTTCCAGATCTTCGACAACGCCACCAACACCCAGGTCGGCAATGTCCTGGTGTCGAAGTACGTGCCTTCGGGCCAGGTCGCCTCGGTGACCGTCCCGGCGGGCGTCCTGACCAACGGCAAGACCTACAAGTTCCGTACCTCGCCTTACGACGGCAGCCACTACAACGTGGGCTGGTCTGCGTTCAAGGTCTTCACCGTCGACACCGCGGCTCCGTCCGCCCCGACGGCCATCACCTCAACGGACTACCCCTCCACCGCCTGGGTCAAGGGCGCGGGGCAGGCCGGCACGTTCACCGTGACTCCTCCGGCCGGCGACCACAACTGGCTTGAGTGGTCGCTGGACGGAACGACCTGGACCAAGGTCGCCACGGGCGGAGCCACGGGCGCGAAGGCGATCTCCATCGCCCCGCCGAAGGACGGCACGCACACCCTGCAGGTGCGGGCGGTCGACAAGGCGGACAACAAGTCCGAGGCCATCGACTACACCTTCCACGCCGGGCCGGGCGGTTTCGTGCAGCCCGCCGAGGGTGAGCGGACCGCGCGTCGCCTGCCGCTGGTCGCTGAAGCCGACGCAGCCAAGTACAACCAGGTGTCCTTCTCCTGGCGCCGTTCCGAGGCTGACCCGTGGGTCCGTATCCCGGTCGCCGACGTCACCTCCGGCGGCGCCGCGCTGACCGCGTGGCCGGTGGCCATGACCAACGGTAAGAACGCGCCCCTGGTCTGGGACGCGACCAACACCGTCGACCCGGACGGCACGATCCAGATCAAGGCCGACTTCGCCGGCGCCAACAGCGCCGCGGGAAGCACCGCGCCGCTGACCGTCGTGGTCGACCGCAATGCCACCGGCGCGGCCGCCAAGGAGGTCGGGCCCGGCTCGGTGAACCTGCTGACGGGTGACTACACCCTCTCGGCCAGCGACGCTTCGGCCTTCGATATGGCGGTGTCGCGTACGGCGTCCTCGCGTACCCCCGGCAAGGGTGCAGCGCAGGAGGGCCAGGTGGCCATCTTCGGTAAGGAGTGGGTGGCCGGCACCACCGCGGAGGCGACGGAGTCCGACTTCTCTCACATCCGCAAGCTGTCCGACACGGCTGTCGCCGTGGTGGGCGCTGAGGGCGACGAGACGCACTTCACCGCGAATGCGGCGAAGACTGGCTGGGTGCCCGAGCCCGGTGCGGAGGGCCTGACGCTCAAGGGCAGCACCACGGGCGCCTTCACGCTGTCCGACACCGAAGGCACGGTCACCGAGTTCACCAAGCTCGACGCCGCGGCCGCCACCTGGCAGGTTTCCAGCACGCTGCTGGACGGCCTGTCCAACAGCACCACCACCGTCGTGTCCGAGACGGTAACCGTCGACGGCAAGAAGCTCGCACGGCCCAAGCAGGTCGTCGCGCCGACCTCGGCCGCCACCGCTGCTGCCTGCACGGCCGACCCGGCCACCCAGGGCTGCCGTGTGATGGAGTTTGTCTACGGAGCCACGACCACCGCCACCACGACCGCCCTGGGCGACGTGGCCGGCCAGGTCAAGGAGATCCGCCTGTGGTCCACCGCCCCCGGTGCTACCGCGGCGACCTCCAAGACGGTGCAGAGCTACCTCTACGACGGCAACGGCCGCCTGCGCGAGACGTGGAACCCGCAGATCAGCCCCGCGCTGAAGACGCTGTACGCCTACGACACCGTCGGCCGCGTCACGCAGCTGACCCCGCCCGGCGAACTGCCCTGGACCTTCACCTACGGCAAGGCCGGCAACGCCGTCACCGCCGGTGAGGGCATGCTGCTGAAGGCATCACGTCCCGGACTCCAGCAGGGCACGACCGGTACCGAGCTGGGGACCGCCGCAACCAGCATCGTCTACGACGTTGCGCTGACCGGCACCGCCGCACCGCACAAGATGGGCGCTGCGGACGTGAAGGCGTGGGGACAGAGCGATGCCCCCACAGACGCCACCGCCGTCTTCCCCGCCGACGCCGTTCCCGCCGACCACTCCGGCGGAACCCTTGGCTCCGGTGACTACAAGCGGGCCGAGGTGCACTACCTCGGCGTGTCCGGACGCGAGGTCAACACCGCCACCCCCGGCGGCCACATCACCACCACCGAGTACGACCGCTTCGGCAACACCGTGCGGGAACTGTCGGCCGGCAACCGGGCAGTCGCACTCGGGCTGACCGCCGACGACACGGCCACCCAGGCCGACCTCGGCATCGGGTCGCTTTCCTCGGCCGAGCGTGCCGACCTGCTGGCGACCAAGTCGCTCTACAACGACACCGGTACGCGCGAGCTGGAGGAGTTCGGCCCGCTGCGGCGTGTCACTCTGGCCGCCGACCTGAAGTCCGGAACCACCACCCTGGTGCCGGCCGGAACGTCGGTGACCGCCCGTTCCTGGACGGTCAACGAGTACGACGCCGGGCGTCCCACCGACGGCACTGCCAAGGTCAAGGACCAGGTCACCAAGGTCACCACCGGTGCCGAGGTACGCGAACACCCCACCGTCATGGGCGAGTCCCGTGCCGTGCAGACGGTCTACGACTGGGCCAAGGGCCTGCCGTCGAAGACCATCAAGAACCCGGCTGGTCTGGCGATCACCGAGACCACCGAGTACGACGCCCAGGGCCGGGTGACCAAGCAGATACTGCCCGGTGCCACCGGCAGCGACGTCGCGACCCGGGTGACGACCTACTGGTCGGCCACCGGCACCGGTGCCTGTGCCGGCCGCCCGGAGTGGGCCGACCTGGTGTGCTCCACCGGCCCGGCTGGTGCCATCACCGGCGGGGGTACCAACCCCGCTGAAATGCCGACTGCGACCACCGAGTACGACTGGTGGGGCAACGCCGCCAAGGTCACCGAGATCGCAAACGGCGTGACCCGGACCACGACCACCTCGTACGACAATGCCGGCCGGCCGACCACCGTCGCCACCACCGGTGGTGTCGGACAGGCGGTCCCGCAGGCCACCACCGAGTACGACCCGGCCACCGGACAGGCAGTCAAGACCGTCTCGCCCACCGGCGGCACGATCACCAGGGCGTACGACAAGCTCGGCCGCATGGTGTCCTACACCGACGCCGACAACGGTACGACCACCACCGAGTACGACCTGCTCAACCGGCCGGTCAAGGTCACCGACACCGCGCCGTCCACGGTCACCTACACCTACGACCACACCGCCGAGCCGCGCGGACTGGCCACGACGACCACCGACTCCATCGCCGGTGCGTTCAAGGCCACCTACGACGCGGACGGCTCCGTGGCCAGCGAGCAGCTCCCCGGCGGCTACACGGTCAAGCAGACCGAGGACACCACCGGATCAGCGCTGGAACGCACCTACACCCGTGACAGCGACGGCACGATCGTCTACTCCGACACCGTGACCGAATCCGTCCACGGGCAGGTCACCACCCATGCCGGCTGGTCCGACCAGGCCTACCGCTACGACGCCACCGGCCGCCTGACCGCTGTCGAGGACACCGCGGACACCATCTGCACCCTCCGCAGCTACACCTTCGACAACCGCACCAACCGCACCACCCTCACCTCGGCAACCGGCACCCCCGGCGCCGACTGCCCCACCACCGGAGGCACCACCACCAGCTACACCTACGACAGCGCCGACCGCCTCGTCGACGCCGGCTACACCTACGACGCCTTCGGCCGCACCACCGCCGCCCCGGGCAACGGCACCATCGGCTACTACGCCAACGACCTGGCCCACCAGCAGACCGCAAACGGCAAGCGCCAGACCTGGCAGCTCGACGCCAGCCACCGCTTCCGCTCCTGGAGCGTGGCAACCGGCAGCGGCACCACCTGGACCACGACCGCGTCCAAGCTCAACCACTACGACAGCGACAGCGACAACCCGCGCTGGACCATCGAGGACACCACCACCGGCGCCCTCACCCGTAACGTCGATACCGCCTCCGGCGACCTCGGCGCCACGACCAGCAAGACCGGCGACACCGTCCTGCAGCTCACCAACATCCACGGCGACGTCGCCCTCCAGCTCCCCCTGGACACCTCCAAGGCACCCCAGGCACTGGACAACGACGAATACGGCAACCCCCGCAACAACCAGCCCGCCGTCCGCTACAACTGGCTCGGCGCCAAACAGCGCTCCGCCGAAACCCTCACCGGACTCACCCTCATGGGCGTCCGCCTCTACAACCCCCGCACCGGACGCTTCCTGTCCACCGACCCCGTCCACGGCGGCGGCGACAACCGCTACGGCTATCCCGGCGACCCCGTCAACCAATACGACCTCGACGGCAAACGCTGG
>NZ_JNXJ01000093.1:0-5735 GCF_000716625.1 Streptomyces bikiniensis
AAGGAAGCAGCTTCCCGCCTCGCATGGTGCCTCTTGCGCTTACGCGCTCGGGGCCACCGGTGACCTATTAGAACTACCGGTACTCCACCAACCACCAGGCCGTCATCGGCGCCGCCGCCCGCGTAGCCGCCTCCTCCGCCCAGATCGCCGCCGCCTCCGCTGCCCCAGATGCGGACGTCGAGCGAGGTCACGTCGTCGGGGACACGGAAGTCCTGGATCTTGCCTGTGTTCTTGAACCGTTTGACGCAGTGGTAACCCGGTCTGGGAGTGGTCATGGCATGGCGTCCTTTCGCTGGGAATTGACCGGACCGGTCTGGGAACGCCCGAGGACCGGGGCGCTGTGACGGGCACCGTCGTCGGCGCGGCCCGTCTTCTGCAGGCCCTTGTCGCAGTGGTCCGGCTCGACTGGGCGGACCGTCTCGGCCCCCGGGAGCAAAGGGCCCGCTCCCTGTCGGCGCGGGCTTCGCGGAGCGCGGATACGCAGCTGTCCGGCGCGGTCCCCGAGCGCCTTCTTCACTCGCCGCAGGGCGGGAATGCGGGGGAGGTGCGTGGTGGGGGTGCCGTCACGAAGAGCACGGGCGCCCATCAGGGCGGCGTCGGCGAGGCCGGTGCCGGTGCGCCGGCGCAAGACTCGCGGCGGGCGCGCGGTGGGAAGTGCTTCGACGGCCTGGCACCACAGGTCGATGTCACTGGCAGAGCTGAGTTCGTCGGAGCGTGCCCGGGCCCGCTTGGAGGCGCGGGCCCAGGCCTGGGGATCGCGCAGGGACCGGAGGGCGTCGATCCAGGCGGTGGGGTCGTCGCGGTAGGCGAAGATCCCGGCTTCCCCGAGGGCTTCGACCAGGCCGGGCGTGGGGTGGGCGATTACGGGAATGCCCGAGGCGAAGGCCTCCACCGCCACCCGTCCCCACGACTCGTACAGACTGGGCATGAGGATCACCCGGGCGTGGGCGTAGACGTGCTCGCGCATGCGGTGGCCGGGGACGGAGTCGACGACCTCGCAGTTCGGCAGCCTCGGTGGTGGCATCACCTGCTCGCCGTAGGCGCCTTTCACTCCGCGAAAGCGCCACTCCGGGGACCAGGCGGCGATCCGCCAGAACAGCTCCCCGCCCTTGTCGCTGTTCAGGTTCACCAGCGTCACACACTCACCCGGCTGGGTGCGGTACTCGTGCGCGATGACCGGCGGGCGCACCACGATGCTGCGCTTGGGCAGGAACTCTTGCGGGTAGCGGGCGTAGAAGATCTCGCCGTCGCGACGGATCCACTGGCTGTTGTAGACCATCAGGTCGGCGCCGGCGGCGTTGTGGAAGCTGCCGGCGAAGTTGTCGTGGCAGATCACCGCCACCGGGATGGAGCGGTCCCGGGCGATGCCGGCGACCAGAGGCACGTTCTCGTAGTGGGAGACCAGCACGTCCGCACGCCGGGCGCGGGAGACGAAGTCGATCCCGGCCTGGAACGGCACCACGTGCACACCGTCGATCTCGTAAGGCGCATGGCTCTTGCCCGGGTGCGACAGCCACACCTCCACCCGGTGCCCCCGCTTCGCCAGGGGCCGCAGCATCGAGTGCAGCATCCACTCCGACCCTGCGTTGTGGTCGGGCGGATACCCGTACACCCGCGCCACGACCGACAACCGCTCCACGTCCGGCACCCCGGTAGCCTGCGGTAACGAACCGCCCGCCGCCCTGTCCTGCTGCACGAAACTCCTTCCGCAGAGTGCGCCACCACCGGCACGCGCCCCTTTCACGCGTCCCGGGCGCCTGCCGCCACCCGCAGCCTCAGGCTGCGGGTGGCGGATAACTGTCCGGGGCAGGGCGCGAGCCCGCCGGGGCGCATCGCGGCAGAGCCGTCCGGCCGTCCCGGGGCAGTTCTGCGCAGGCCTCCGGCATCTGCCGGCCATTTCCCGCACGAAGATCAACTCAGGTGTCAGTGTGTCCCGGCCCCGAACGGCAGTGCCCCACGAAAACGCCGCGATACCCCCGCCCGCGCCGAGGTTCACCGCGACGCGGGGTGGTACGAGGGCGCTCATGGGGGCGCACGTACCTGTCATGAAGTGCGCCGTTGTGCGCGGCGGTACGAGCAAACCGAGGAAACCGACCTCGTAGCCGCTGGCCCGGCCCTTCGACAACGCAATCCGTTGCCCGCCCACCGCAGTCAGGTGAAGCGAAAGGAGTGAGTGCAGTGGCGCTTCTCCGATGAACACCCCCCGCAGACGGATGAACCGGCATCCGCCTCGACCGAACAGCGGCTTCGACGCCGCACGCGACGATGGTGCCGACAGGCGGCGCTGGGCGTGCGGTGGAGGTATCCGGGCTTTCGGGACGTCGTGGGTGACCGGGTGTATGGCGAGGGTCTGCGTGGCTGCCTGTATCGCTGATTCGGGTCAACCGAATCCGTTCGGTCGTCAACTTGACGGAGGCCGGGCGTTTCTTTTTCGGATGCGGGTTGTGAGGTCCTGGAGCAGGATGCTCGTGGGCGGATGCGCCGGCCTTTTCTTCCGCGTATCCCCATTCCTACGGAGCGGGGCTGCCGCCATGGACGTGCAAACCACAAGCCAGGCAGGAGAATCGACGATGACTCTGACGGTGGACATCACTGAGACGGACATGCTTCCGGCACATCCGGGATCGCCGGACGGGCGTCCGGCGATCCCGGATGCGGAGGGCGTGCTGACCGTGGTGGCCGGTACGGGAGTGCAGGGTGGCCAGGGTGACGGCGGAAAGGCCACCGCCGCTGAGCTGAACTCGCCGGCGGGCCTTCTGCTCGCCGATGACGGCACCCTCTTCATCGCCGACCGGGGCAACCACCGGGTGCGGAAGGTGACGCCGGACGGGCTGATCTCCACGGTGGCCGGAGAAGGAACCGCAGGTTACACCGGTGACGACTCGCGCAGCGGTAACGCGCGGACCGCACGGCTCAACTCCCCGACCGCACTTGCGCTCGACGCTGCCGGAAACCTGTACATCGCCGACTGGGGAAACTACCGGGTGCGGAAGGTGACGCCGGAAGGCGAGATTTCCCTGGTGGCCGGCGACGGATCGAATGGCTACGGACGGGAGGAGGGAGTTCCCACCGAAGTCTCGTTGGGCCGCCCGGCGAACTTGATGTTCGACGCTGCGGGAACTCTGTTCATCGCCGAGGAAACCAGGGACCGTGTGCGCAAGATGACGGACGGCAAGATCTCCAGTGTGCCGCTCGACAGTTCGCTCCAGCGGCAGGGCGATCCTCCCGTCAAAGAACCCGCCGCACTGTGCATGGACGAGGACGGCAGCCTGTACATCGCCGATGAATACAACCACCGGGTGTGGAAGGTGACGCAGCACGGCATCACGACCTTCGCCGGCACCGGTCATGGGTGGTTTGGTACCAGCTTTGGCTTCAGCGGTGACGGCGGACCGGCCAACCGTGCCAAAATGTACGACCCCTGCGCACTGGCGAGGGACGCCGAGGGAAACCTGTACATCGCCGACAGGACGAACCACCGGGTGCGGAAGGTGGACCGCAAGGGCGTCATCACGACGATCGCCGGTCCCGACACACCGGTCGGCAGCGGCAGCGCGGAGCAAATCGCAGGAGTCACCCTGCGATCGCCTCGGGGTCTGGCGATGGACCCGTGCGGCAACCTGTACATCTCGGACAGCGAGAGTCACCTGGTGTGGAAGCTGCCGGGTGCCCAGGAGCGGAACCTGACGATCCGCCAGGTCAAGGTCCCGCGGGCCAGCCTCGGTGAGACCGCTGAACTCACCGTGGAGATCACCGCCTACCACGCGGGGCGGGCGGTCGACGCGGGGAACATCGTGCAGAGGTTCACCGCGCCCACCGGCTTCACCTTCGCGGAGTGGCCCACCTATTCCTACAACGGGGACGGCGCGCGCAGAGGAAGCCTCGGCTGCTACTTCGAATCCGGCCGTCGCGTCATGATCGTCACCGGCAACCTGCACCTCAACACCTGTGACGCGAACAAGGGCCCGCTGGTCTATACCATTCCCGTCAAAGCGGATACCGCAGTGGACCCCGGCACCTACCGCGACGGGCAGCTGCTCGCGGGCCGCCATCCGGGCATCGTCCTGAGCGCCACGGTCACCGCAGGACCTCGGTTCTCCGTGACTGCGGCAACCCCCTCGCAAGAGCTGGTGCGGGGTGTAGGACTCAGGTACCCGGGGGTGGTGGTCCAGGGAGAACAAGAAGTCCCCCGGCAGACCGTCAGGGTGACACTCCCCTCGGGAGCCGGCCTGGCCTTCGTCCGCGAGAACGTAAAGCACCAGATGACCGTCAAGTCGCATTCGAAAGAGGAAGACGAGAAGTTCGACGCGGTCCTTTCGGCTGACGGGCGGACTCTCACCTGCGCGAATGTGGATCTCGGCCTCTCGCGGGAGCATCCGAAAGCCAGCATCTGGGTCGCCGTGGAAGCAACCGCCGCCGCGCCGGTCGGACCGACTCGTCTGACCTTCCAGGTGGGCGGCATCGTGTCGGACTCCACCGGCCTGGAGATCACGGAGGAGTGATCGCCCCCGTGTCCCGCTGCACATGAGTGCACCATTCGCCGGATGTCTCCGGGCCGGACGCCCCTGCACGAGGGCGCGCGGCCCGGAGGCGCCGGAGCGCGGTCGTAGAGCCTGGAACCTGCGCCGTGTGCCCTTCACCAGCGCCGGGTCGATACCCCTACCGGTAAGGTCCATCGCCGCCGACTTGCGCTGAGTTACGGCTCCGGCACGGCCGGTACCTCAGTCGGCCCGGCTTCTGCGAGTGCGCGATACGCCGAGATGGCCGAGCAATTCCTGCTCGCGTCCTGCCGGCCCCGTAGGCCGAACCCGAAGGCAAAGCTCACGTAGTGGCATCAGCAGAGTTCGTGACACGACCGTGTTCGGGCCTTCTTGAGGCGTCTCCAGCAGATGAGGCTGCAGGCGGGGGAGACGAAGACGTCGTGGAACTTCGTGGGCCGCACGGACGAGGAGATCCGCGAGGCCCGGCAGGACTGGACGACGGGTGATCGCTTCGGCGAGGTCAAGGACTACGGTGGCGGCCGTCTGGCCGCCCCGGAGATGCCGGCGACGCAGCTGAAGGCGCGGGGGCGGGTGCGCTGACCCGGGTTTTCCTCTTCTGCGTCAATCCAAGGCCGAGGGATGCTCGGCTCCGTCAGGGCTGTCGTCGCGACTGCGGGAGGGCACGTATCGCAACCCCTTCCGCAGTCGGTGGGTGCGCTTCCGGAGTGTGCTCGGGTGCGAGCAGGTCTGGTCGGCTGAATGCCGACCTTTTGCCGACTCTACTGACGGTTCGACAGGTTCCCTGATGGTGTGGCGCAGGGGGTGGCGGCATGCCGGTCTCGGCACCGTGGCCTGCGTGGCCCATGGCCTGGCGGGACGTGGTGGTACGTCTGTTCCGACCGGCCCGGTGGGCGCGCGTCACGTTGCGCGGAACCGTCCCTCC
This sequence comes from Streptomyces bikiniensis, assembly GCF_000716625.1. Lineage (NCBI taxonomy): Bacteria > Bacillati > Actinomycetota > Actinomycetes > Kitasatosporales > Streptomycetaceae > Streptomyces > Streptomyces bikiniensis. Next base: position 5,425 of record NZ_JNXJ01000093.1, read on the forward strand.
TCGACCTCCGTGACCAGTCCTGTGCGGATCAGCCGGTCCAGGTGCTGTGCGGCGGTTCGGCGCTCGACCGGTTCCACGTGGGGGCCATCGACGTGGGGGCGGTAGACGAGGCGGTGTGCGGCGATCTCCTCGACGGTGCGCGGTTCGTCGAGGAGTGCCAGGAGTGCGGCGTCCCGCTTCTTCACCACGGCGGCGAAGGCGTCGAGCCGTGTGGAGAACGCGGCCGCGCCCTCGATCACGCCCTTCTGGTGGCCCGTGCCGTACCAGCGGGCGCCGATCTCCCGGCAGCGGCGCATGGACGCCTCGAAGTC
>NZ_JNXJ01000094.1:0-5413 GCF_000716625.1 Streptomyces bikiniensis
GCGGGTACCTAAGCGCTGCGCGCTCAGGACTGAACGGCTTCGCTGCGCTCAGCCGGGCCCTTCGGGCCTGGCTCTCCGCTTCGCTTCGAGCTGTGGCCGGCCCTTTCGGGCCGGGGTCCTGCGCTTTGCTTCGGACTGGTTCGGGGTTGCGCTGCGCTCCCCCCCGAACGGCCCGCTTCGCGGGGCGGGGGGTCTTCCGCGCTGTGCGGGGGAGATGAGTGTGTTTCATGGGGTGCGGGCCTGCGGCCCGTTGGGTGTCCGCTTCGCTCCCACCCTCAGCCCTTCCGGCTGCGCCTCCAGGGCCACCGGGGCCCGCTTCGCGGGCCGGCAGCAGGGGCCTTGGTGGTTGTTGTGTGCCGGTCCAGGAGCCTGACTGCCATGTGGTGGTTGTAGGAGCTCGCGAACTGGCGCGGTGTCTCGCCGTCGGGGGTCGCGGTCGGGTCGGCTCCGTAAGCCAGGAGGATCGCGGTGAGCGCCGTATCGAGCGGCTTGCCTGACTGGAGTGCTGCGTCTCCTTCCACATCGATGGCGTGGAGCAGGAGCGTCATCCCGCAGCAGACTTCTTCTGGGTCCGCTCCCGCGTCGAGGAGTCGGGTCAACTCGGCGAGGTCACCCGACTCCACCGCCTGATGTGCAGGGGTCCACGGGTTTTGAATCATTTCGGATCCCTCAGACGTCTCACTGTAGAGCCCGCATCTTTTGATGCAGCATGTACTGTTGGTGGAAGTAGGTAGCGTGTTCTTGGGATGGCGTTGTGGGGATTCGAGAGCCTATCTGGTTTATCGAGATGAGACCGGCAGTGAACCTTTTTCATCCTGGGGTTCCGAGAGTGAAGATCAGGAGCATCATCGCAGATCAGGGCTACTCAAAGTATCATGGCGAGCCGGGGGTGAAAGACAGTAATTCGCTATAGGGATTGGCTCGAGCCTGAAGTGCTGCGCTCATACCTTATAAGCTCTACCGCCACAAACTGGCAGGTCACAGAGCCGCCATATCTACTGAAGACAAAACACCGAACCGCTGAAGAGCAATCGCCGCATAGAAGCGAAATAATAAAATTAGTAGCTCTGGTCGAGCAGTTGCCACTTGATGCATTCGGGTCGATCCCCTGTGCGAAGGTGACAGAATTCCTCTAGGGCTTCTCGGATCTGAGCTATAGAAATAGCTGCTTCCCGAGGGTAGCACTCGCCTGATCCAGGGTCTTTTATCAGCAAAGGATCCTCCTCCGGAGGGTTCGAGCTCATCGAGGTCCAGACAGATCTGAAAACTTCTGCAGAGATTTTACTATCAACCCTTCGAGTGCCCCACCACTTTAGAGCGCCATAGCCGGATTGAATGTCCACCGAGACGTACATGCAGTTATCTGCGTGCCACCTATTAATTTTCTCGGGGTGATCTTCATCGACAATGCATACAACGGCACGTTCGGGTATGGTCTCGTATCCAGAAGGATCTATCACACGCTGCGCGAGGCTACTCACAATCTCATGAATGAGATTTTCGACTTCCTCGCCGGTTCGGGCATATTTTCCGCGACCATAAACAATCATTTACTTAACCTAGTTCATTTTGTCTCTGTCCCGCCGGGACGGGACGAGAAGCTCACAGGCCTGGCAGAAGGCTCACGCGATGAAGAGCGAGCAGGTGGCTAGAACGGCCCGGCGGTACTGCGTTCCAGAGCGCATCGGGGCGCTGGTCCTCACCTACGCGTCATATCGTCACGGGCTATATCGAACCCTAAGGGCTGTCCCGCAAAGATCTTGGGTCTGAGTACGGAGCAGCTTGAAGAGCCGGTGAGGTGCTCAGCCGGTGGTTCGTGAGGTGTTCAGGGACCGGGCGTAGTCGGCGAGTGTGCGGAAGTCGTTCTCCCGTAGGCCGATCCGCGGGTTGACGTGGTGGAGGAGCCCAGATCCTTGGTGGTGGGCGGTCACGTACGTCTGATCCAGCTCGCTCTGCTCGTCGTCCACCCAGGCGAAGGGACGGCCGTCTGCGTAGTCCACCAGCGGTCCGGTCTTCCAGTGGACTCCATCAGGGCGTTGCTGGAGCAGGACGTCGCCGAAGTTCACGAAGGGAAGTTCCGGAAGGCCTCCATGTGGTGGCCCAGCACAGTTCGAAGCCGAGCTGGAGCAGGGTGCGTCCGTGCTCTGGGTTGAGCCAGACACGCAGGGGGCGTCGTCGGGAGGAGAGGCCCCTGTCGTCCTCATGGGCATCGTTTCGGGGGACTCTGAGTGTGGTGTAGCCGTCGGGGCGCCTCTCCGGCTTGGCCGCGTAGGGGTTGAGCGGCCCGTCCACGTCGAGGAACAGCAGAGGTCGGTTCACGGTTCCCCCCGGGTTTTGCTCACTGTGGACTGCCCCCAGCAGCGTAACTGTGGGATTGTCTCGGCGTTGGGCCGGTCTGAGTGATGATCATGATGTGGCGAGTGTGATCACGGCTTCGGAGTCGTCCTAATTCCTTGATAACGGGCCGTGGGACGGGGCTGTCCACCAGTCCGTTCGAGCGCCGGGGACCGATGCCCTTCGCTCATCCTGGCTTTCCACAGTGCAGGTGGTGGCAGCTTCGCGGGCACCGAACGTACGCCTGGAGCCGTCTGGGCACTCGATCCCTTTATCCAGAGCGGCGGCGCTCGGTGTCTTCGAGGCCGCCACCGTCAGCACTGGCCGCTTGATCACTCGTTGGTGTTGGTAGTGCGAGCCCGCCGCACGGTGACCTCCTGATACTCCAGAGCCGTCAGAGCTCCCGAGGAGACCGGGGCCCGTGGGGTGCGCTGGCGCCACGAACGGCTAGTGAGGTGGCGGACCGACCGGGTGGTCGAGTCCTGGAATTAGGTCGCTGCGTGGCCCGCATGCGCTCGCAACCAGCGCAAACACCGCATCTTTGGGGAGGAAAGAGTTGATCTACTGCGGCATCGACTGGGCCGAGAGGACACACGACGTTGCCTTGGTCGACGACACCGGCCAGCTACTTGCAAAGCGACACATCACCGACGACGCGGCCGGCTACAGGAGCCTGATAGACCTGCTCGCCGAGTACGGCGACACGGAGGACCCCCCGATCCCGGTTGCGATCGAGACCTCCCGCGGTCTGCTGGTCGCGGTGCTGCGGGCAGGCAAGCGGAAGGTGTTCGCGATCAACCCGATGGCTGCCGCCCGCTACCGCGACCGGCACGCGGTCTCCCGCAAGAAGTCCGACCCCGGCGACGCCCTGGTCCTGGCGAACATCCTGCGCACAGATATGCATGCCCACCGGCCGCTGCCGAACGACAGCGACCTGGCCCGCGCCATCGCCGTACTGGCCCGCGCTCAGCAGGACGCGGTCTGGAACCGGCAGCAGGTCGCCAACCAGCTTCGCTCGCTGCTGCGCGAGTACTACCCCGCCGCTCTGGAGGCCTTCGCCAGGTGGGACAACGGCTTGTGCCGACCGGAGGCCCGCGAGCTGATGAAGCTCGCGCCGACACCGGCCAAGGCCGCGAGCCTGACTCGCACCCAGATCACGGCGGCTCTCAAGCGTGCGGGCCGCAAGCGCGGCATCGAGGCGGACGTCGAGCGGCTGCGCGAGGCATTCCGCACCGACTGGGCCCGCCAGCCCGAGCTTGTCGAGGATGCGCTCGGCAAGCAGGCGCTCGCCCTACTCGGACAGCTCACGGCCGCCTGCACCGCCGCCGCCGACCTTGCCCAGGCCGTCGAGGAGGCGTTCCCGCGGCACCCGGACTCCGAAATCATCCTCAGCTTCCCCGGCCTCGGTATCCAGCTTGCCGCCCGGGTGCTGGCCGAAATCGGAGACGACCGCACCCGCTTCGCGGACGCCCGCGGCCTGAAGGCCTACGCAGGCGCCTCACCCGTCACCCGAGCCTCCGGCAAGAAGTCCAGCATCACCAGACGATGGGTGAAGAACAACCGGCTCAACCACGCCGGCTACCTCTGGGCGTTCTCAGCGATCACCGCCTCGCCCGGTGCCAAAGCCCACTACCGGCGGCGACGTGACGACCACGGAGACTGGCACGCCGCTGGCCAGCGCAATCTGTTCAACCGGATGCTGGGCCAGCTCCACCACTGCCTCAAGAACCGCCGCCTGTTCGATGAGCACACCGCGTTCCCGGCGCCGCGGGCCCCAGCTCTGGCGGCGGAGTAGGTGATCCCGCTCACGGCTCACCGCCCCCGGAGATCGCTCCGCGGCGTGCTTGAATCACCGGATGATCGACTGGTCCGCACTTCACGACGTCTACGGCCCGGCACAAGCGATCCCTGGGCTGCTGGACCGAGCCATCGGTCGTGACCAGGAGGCCATCAACGGGCTTTGGGGGCGCTTGTGCCACCAGGGGACGATCACCCCGGCGAGCATCGCCGCACTGCCACAGCTGGCGGACATCGCGAAGACCGAGGACGCCGGGGACTGGGCGCTCGATCTGGCCGGAGCCATAGCGGGTGGCCTCCTTCAACCTCACGGTGCCGACGAAGAAGTCGCCCGCTGTGCTGCGACCTTGGCCGAGCTTCGCGCCATGGCCGCCGCCCGGCTGCGGTCTGGCCTGGACGGGAAGATCTACCTGAGCCGGCTGCGGGCCATGCTCGCGTTCGACGGCCAGCCCTTGTGGTTCGAGGCCCTGGACGACTTCACCGATTCCTTCGTCACTGTCGCTTGCCCGCACTGCGACGCACCGGTGACGATTGCGGTCGGCGACTACGGATGCTACTCCTCGATCCGGGACTGGAATCTGGGGGATGTCCACCAGGTCCCGCTCAGGCCGGCCGTTCCGCACGAGCTGACCGGCACCGGGAGGATGTTGCACGAGTCAGCCGTACGGGATGGCCAGCAACGGCTCGCCTGGGGCCTGACTCACCTGTTCGGCCAGGCGGAATGTCCAGGATGCGGGAGCGTCTTCGGCATCGCAGATGAGTACGCGGCTGCCAATGCACCCGCCCCATGGGACTTCGCCCGAGGCCACATCAAGGACGCTCTCTGATGACCACCGGCAGGGCCCTCGAAATCGAATGGTGAGCTCGTGCCCGCCGTCCCGGCTTGACGGCTTGGCGCCGTGAGGTGTCTGGATAGCCCCGTTCGCGGGGCTGAGCCCACGCATTTTCGGCAAGCTGCTGACCACGCTGCGGCGCGATGGAGCAGATGTGGTCCACCGAGGCCGGCCGTGGAGTCTGCCGCTGGAGGGCCGGGTGTTGCTGGTCGCCACCTACTGGCGCACCAATCTGACGTTGCGGCAGCTCGCTCCGCTGTTCGGCGTCTCGAAGTCGACGGCCGGCCGAGTCATCAACCACCTCGGACCCCTACTCGCACTCCAGCCCCGTAAGCGGTTCGCCAGGGACACCGTGCTCATCGTGGACGGCACCCTGGTCCCCGCTCGCGACCACGCCATCGCCGAGCGGTCGAAGACATCTCATGTCGTCGGAGGTCAACTCAGTGTGT
>NZ_JNXJ01000095.1:0-3929 GCF_000716625.1 Streptomyces bikiniensis
CCCTCCACCCCCGCCCCGAGACCCTCGCCGTCCACCCTCCCCACGTCGAGCTCACCGGCAGCCGCCCCCTCGGCGTCCCCCTCCACCAGGGCCACGTCTTCGCCTTCGACTCCGCCGACGCCCTCGCCGAGGGCTTCACCTCCCCGGACGCCTTCCTCTACGCCCGCCTCGGCAACCCCACCGTCCGCACCCTGGAGGACGCCGTCGCCCGACTCGAAGGCGGCGCCTCCGGCCTCTCCTTCGCCTCCGGCATGGGCGCCGTCAACGCCGTCCTCCTCGCCCTCCTCGGCTCCGGCGCCCACGTCGTAGCCCAGACCTGCCTGTACGGCGGCACGTACGCGGTCCTCACCGACCTCGCCGCCCGCTGGGGCGTCCACGTCACGTACGTCTCCGGCACGGACCCGGAGGAGGTGCGGGCGGCCCTGCGCCCCGAGACCCGCCTGCTCTACCTGGAGACCATCGCCAACCCCACCACCCGCGTCTCCGACCTGCCCGCCCTCGCCGCCGTCGCCGCCGGGGCGGGCGTCCCGGTCGCCGTCGACAACACCTTCGCCTCCCCACTGCTCTGCCGCCCCCTCGACCACGGCGCCGACATCGTGATCCACTCCGCCACCAAGTACCTCGCCGGGCACGCGGACGTCCTCGGCGGGATCGCCGTCTTCAAGGACCGCGAGCTGTACGGAAGGGTCCGCCGCCATGCCGTCGAACAGGGCGCCTCCACCGACCCGTTCGCCGCCTGGCTCACCCTGCGCGGCCTGCAGACCCTCTCCCTGCGCATGGAGCGCCAGTGCGCCAACGCCGCCGAGCTGGCGGCCCGGCTCGCCGCGCACCCGGCGGTCGCCGCCGTCCGCCACCCGTCCCTCGCGAGCCACCCCGACCGGGAGGTCGCCGCGCGCCTGCTGCCCGCCGGGGGCGGCGGAGTCGTCTCGGTCGACCTCGCGGGCGGCCGGGACGCGGGCCGGACCTTCGTGGAGGCGGTCCGGCTCGCCTCGCTCAGCGTCTCCCTGGGCGACGTGAAGACGCTGGTCATGCACCCGGCCTCCACCTCCCACCACCAGCTCGACGCGGCGGCCCTCACGGCGGCGGGCATCGGCGCCGGCACGGTCAGGATCTCGGTCGGCATCGAGCACGTCGAGGACCTGTGGACGGACCTGGAACAGGCGCTGGACCAGGCCCTGGAGAGGGCGGCCTGAAGGAGTCGGCCTGAAGGAGTCAGCCTGAAGAAGCCGTCCTGAAGAGGTCGGCCTGACGGCGGCTCAGTCCTCCCGTTCCGCCATCCGGATCACGCACACCGCCACCGCGACCATGAGGGCGGCGTCCGCGTCCTCCCGGACCACGTTCACCGCGTACGTGTCGCGGACGCGGAACCACTGCCGGGAGACGTGGACCAGGAGCTCGCCCTCGTACTCGACGGTGAACTCCCGGTCGAGGATCCGGCCGCTGACGTCCAGCTCCGTGCCCTCGACCAGCGTCACCCGGTAGTGGTTGCGCAGCAGCGAGAGCCGCTTGCGGCGCACGGTCGCGAGCGGCTGCCCGTCCCGCTCGATCGTCGTCGCGTCCCGCAGACCGAACATCTTCTGCCGCAGGGTGATCAGGACCCGCCCCTCGGGGTCCTTCAGCTCCAGGGTGTCGCGCAGCCGCAGGGCCTTGCCGTCGGCGAGGAAGGCGTGGCGGCCGTACTCGTCCTCGATCCAGTAGTCGTCGCCGATCGCGAAGATCTTGTCCCGTACGAGATATTTCACCCGGTCACTCCTGCCCCGTCGCAGCCGCTTCTCACCGGAAGTAGCGGGTGAACGCGTCCGGACTCGCCCCGAGCAGCTCTCCGAACGGCGAGTCGAGCTGGTGGATCAGCAGCACCGTGAAGGCGATGAACCCGGACAGGCCCATCACCATCACCACGTGGGTCGCGCTCCGCCTGATCCCGAAGAGGAACATGAACGCGAGGGTCAGCACGCCGCCGATCAGCAGCCCCGTCCACAGCACGGGCGACAGCCGTTCCTGCGCCGCCGCCTCCCGGCCGCGCCGCGCGTCGTCCACGTAGCCGAGCTGGGCCAGGATCTCCTGGGCCGCGATCTGCTCGGAGACCCGGTCGGAGCGGGTCACCTCGCCCGCCCGCCGCAACTGGTCGAGCAGCGTCCAGCCCGCGGCGTCGAGCGGCTCGCGGCCGGCCATCGCGGGCCACTCGACGTCCACGACGTGGCTCGCGTACGTCCGGGCCGCGTCGCGCACCGGCTGCCGCTGGGCGAGCGGGAGCGCGTCCGCGAGCAGGTACGTCTGGTGCAGGGCGCTCGCCTCGGCCTGGACGTGGCCGGCGGCGGCCGAGCGCGTCTCCCAGACGGAGACCAGGCAGAGGCCGAGGACGACGGCGTAGAGGACCGACACCATCATGGCGATGTACTCGGCCACGTCCTCGCGCGGCTCCTCGTCCTCCCCGACCGGGAAGAGCCTGGTCTTGGCGAACACGGAGAGGGCGGCGACGAGCGCGACCCCGAGGACGACGACGAGGGTTTCGAGCAGGGCCACGGTCACTTCCTCCTACTGCCGAGGAGCGCGGCGGCGACGGCCGCCGGGATCAGGAGCAACAGCAACGTCGTCGCCACCCCGAACTCCGCCGCCTCCCGCCCCCGCCGCCGCACCCGCCCGAGGAACCCCTCGCCGTCGAGCGCGTCGGCCCGGTGGAGGGCCGGCGGGGAGACGGGGGAGGGGGCGGAGGGCGGTACGGCTCCGGGGGACACGGCCCCGGGAACGGCGCCCGCCGGGGGTACGGCTCCGGGAACGGCTCCCGCGCCGGGAACGGCGGGGTCCACGGGCCGCCCGTCCGCCCCCGTACGGGTACCCGCGCCCGTACCCGCGAGGGCCCCGGGAGCCCCCGGCACCCCACCGCCTCCCACGGCAGCCCCGCCCGCGGCAGCCCCGCCCGCCGTCGCCCCGGCCGCCGCCGGGGCCCCCGGAGCAGGGGCCGCCCCGGGAACGGGAGCCCCCGGAGCCGGCGCCCTGGGAACAGGAGGCCTCGGAGCCGGCGCCTCCCGCACCACGAAGACGGCCGAGGCCCCGGCCGTGAGCACGGGCGCCGAGACCTGTTCGCCCCCCGCCCCGAGCGTGGTCGCCCGGTCGCTCCCGGAGACGCGGCCGGTGCTCCGGTAGGTCCCCGGGCGGAGCCGTACGGTCGCCCGGCAGAGGGCGGAGGTGTCCGGGGCGAGGACGGCCACGGTCCCGCCCCGCCCCCCGCAGTCGGGCGCGCCGGGCGCGAGGGCGAGCCCGGGGTCCTCGACCCGCACGGCGTAGAGGGGAAGGTTCCCCCGGTTGGCGACGGTGTACGTCACGTCGGCCACGCCCGCACCCGCCCCCGCACCCGGCGTCGCGACCACCACCTCCTCGGTGAGCCGGAGGATCCCGGCGACCCCGGCGTACCCGGCGCGGGCGGTCGCGGTGAGCCGGGTGTGCAGGGAGGGGACGTCGCCCTCGGCCCGTACGGGATGCACGTGCCGCCCCGCCACCGCCCGGAAGCGGGCCACGCACTCCACCTCCTCGGCCGCGGGGAGCGTCCCCGCCGGGCACCGCACGGACCCGGCGGGGGCGCCGGGGTCGAGGACCCGCACCCGGTGCAGGTCCGCCTCGCTCAGGTTCAGCAGCCGGTACCGCTTCACGACCCGGGCGCCGACCCGTACCTCCGGCGGCCGGAGGTCGCTGTCGGCCCGGCCGTTCACGGTCACGGTCAGCCGCAGGTTCCCGTCCCCGACCCCGCCGGCCCACCCCGCGCCCTCGGAGAGGACCGCGCCGGGCAGGACGAGCAGGACCACCACGAGTAACCCGGCACTCACCCGACGGAAGGAATAATCCGATGATCTGCCCACGTGCTCCGCCATGCCCGCCATGCTGACCGGCCCCCACCCCGGAACCCGCCCCCGGACACGCCCTCCGCCCCCGGC
>NZ_JNXJ01000096.1:0-4726 GCF_000716625.1 Streptomyces bikiniensis
GGCTTCGGTACGCAGCGGGTTGATCTCCGAGACCGCGCCGACGAACGTGGTCTTGCCCACGCCGAAGCCGCCCGCCACCACGATCTTCGCGCTGGTGGTTGAACGGGCCGCGCCGCCGTTAGAGCTTGCGAAGTCCACTGAGCACCCTTTCGAGCAGTGTCACGTCTGGCTGACCGCCGGCGGCCTCGTCGCCGCCGGGCTGGTGGATGGCGACGAGTCCGGCCTCCGCCAGGTCGGCGACGAGGATTCGGGCGACGCCGAGGGGGATGGAGAGAAGTGCCGAGATCTCGGCGACCGACTTGATCTCGAAGCAGAGCCGGCAGATCCGCTGGTGCTCGGGCAACTGCCCCTGCAGCCGGGACGGATCGGCCGTCGTACTGACCAACGCCTCGATGGCGAGCTGGTAACGCGGCCGGGTCCGGCCGCCGGTCATCGCGTACGGACGCACCAGCGGGTTGTGCCCGCCCGAACCGCCCTGGGCGGACGGGCCGCGCGAGGCGGACGGGCCGGCGGGCGCCGACGGGGCGTGCGGCTGCCGGTAGGGCTGTGCCACACCCTGTCCGCTCGGTGCGGAGGGAAAGTTGAACCGGTTCTGCGCGGCGTCGCCCAGCGGCGCCTGGTGCGCGTCATAACCGTTGTAGGGGCTCGCGCCCGGGGGTGTTCCCACGTTTCCTCCTCCGACTGCCTCGCGGTCCATGTCCCTTGGAGCCGCGCCACCGCACCTTACGGGGCGGTGGCGCGAAACGCACGGCGTGTCTGTTGGTTGAGAACTGTCAGTTGAGAAGACTGCCCTGGAGTTCCGCCCGGAGGTCGGGGGTCAGGACGGTGCCCGCGCGGTCCACGAGCAGGGCCATCTCGTACCCCACGAGACCGATGTCCGCCTCGGGGTGGGCGAGCACGGCCAGCGAGGAGCCGTCCGAGATCGACATGATGAAGAGGAAGCCGCGCTCCATCTCCACCACGGTCTGGTTGACCGCACCGCCCTCGAAGATCCGGGACGCGCCCGCGGTCAGCGAGGTCAGTCCGGACGCGACGGCCGCCAGCTGGTCGGCGCGGTCCCGGGGGAACCCCTCGGACATCGCCAGCAGGAGTCCGTCGGCGGAGACCACCACCGTGTGGGACACCCCGGGGGTGTTGTCCACGAAGTTGGTGATCAACCAGTTCAGATTCGCCGCCCTGCGGGGTCTGCTCAGCCGTGCCCTCGACCAGGTTGGCCTTCGGGACGCGTCGGGGGAGACCGGACGAGGTGACCCCGCCCGCCTTGGGGTCCTTGAGCTTCCCGGCCCGCTGCCAGCGCTCGTCGTTGGTCGAGCGCCATGCGTCGGAACCGTCGGCTTCGCTCTGCTGCTGCTCCGGCTGCGCGGGCCCGGCCGGCTGCGGCGTCCGCCGCGTCGGCGGGGCGACGCTGCCGCGGCGCGGCAGTCCGGCGTCGGTCAGCGCGTGGCCGGCGTCCGGGGCGGTACCGGAGGTCGGACCCGGACGGTCGAAGCCTACGCGGTCGGCGGCCTGTTCGGGAGCGCCCGGAGCAGATTCCGGTTCCGCGCGGTACTCCTGACCGTAACCGCCCTGGTACGCGTTCTGATCCGGCCACTGCGCCTGGTGGGGCTGGGGGTCGAACGCATTGTCGTACTGCTGGTGTTCGGTCTCCGGAGTCTCGTACGAGGCTTCCGCATAGCCCTGCTGCGGGTAGGCCTCGTAGCCCTGCTGCCCGTACGCGTAGCCGTCCTGCTGCGGGTAGCCGGCCGCGTACTCCTGGCCGTACTCCTGCTGGGGCTGCTGACCGTACTCCTGCGCGGGAGCGTACTCCTGCTGCTGCCCGTACTCCTGGCCCTGCTGCTGCCCCTGGGCGTACTCCTGGCCCTGGGCGGCCTGCTCCTGGCCGTACTCGTCCCGGCGCTGCTCCGCCTCGTCGCGGAAGAGCGGGCGGTCGCCGTTCTGCGCGCGGTCGCCCAGGGCGGCACGCCGCCCCTCGCGCCGCAGCGAGCGGTTCACCGGGTCGAGGCTCTGCTGCTCCCCGTCCGGCTGCTGCTCGTAGCGCGAGTCGTCGAAGCCGAGGTCGGCCGCGGTCAGCATCGGCTGCGCGGGAGCGGCCTCGAAGGCGTTCTGCTGCTGCTGTTCCGGGATGATCTGGGAGACGGTGAAGTCGTCCTGGATCGGCTGCTCGCCGCCACCGCCGTGCGTGATCGCGTCCGGCAGCATGACGAGCGAGGTCGTCCCGGCCTGCTCGCCCGAGGGGCGGAGCTGGACCCGGATGCCGTGCCGGTCGGCGAGCCGGCCGACCACGAAGAGGCCCATGCGCTGCGAGACGGCGGCGTCCACGGTCGGCGGGTTGGCCAGCTTGTGGTTGATGTCCGCGAAGTCCTCGGCGGTGAGGCCGATGCCCTTGTCGTGGATCTCGACCATCACGCGGCCGTCGGGGAGACGGGTCGCGGTGACGCGGACCTTGGTCTGCGGGGAGGAGAACGTGGTGGCGTTCTCCAGGAGCTCGGCGAGCAGGTGCACGAGGTCCGTCACGGCCTGGCCGTGGATCTCGGCCTCCGGGACGCCCGCCAGCTCGATGCGCTCGTACTGCTCCACCTCGGAGGAGGCGGCGCGCATGACGTCGACCAGCGGGACCGGCTGGTCCCAGCGGCGGCCGGGCTCCTCGCCGGCGAGGACGAGCAGGTTCTCGCCGTTGCGGCGCATGCGGGTCGCCAGGTGGTCCAGCTTGAAGAGGTTCTCCAGCTGGTCCGGGTCGGCCTCGTTGTTCTCCAGGTCGGTGATGAGGGTCAGCTGGCCCTCGATCAGCGACTGGTTGCGGCGCGAGAGGTTGGTGAAGATCGCGTTGACGTTGCCCCGGAGCATGGCCTGCTCGGCGGCGAGCCGGACGGCCTCGCGGTGGACCTGGTCGAACGCGCGGGCGACCTCGCCGATCTCGTCCCGGGAGTCGATCGGGATCGGCTGGACGCGGGTGTCGACCCGGCCCGGCTCGGTGCGGGAGAGCTGGTCGACCAGCATCGGCAGGCGCTGCTCGGCGATGCCGAAGGCGGCGGTCCGCAGGGTGCGCATCGAGCGGCTCATCTGGCGCGCCATCATCCCGGCCAGGATGAACGCGGCGAGCAGGGCGATCACGACGATGGCGCCGTTCAGCCAGGCGTCGGACTTGGCGTCGTCGGAGATCTTGACGGCCTCGTTCACCGCCTTGTCGACGAGGGCCTTCTCGACCTCGCTGTAGCCCTCGAACTTGGCGGTGGCGATCGCCATCCAGGTTTCGGGGGTGATGCCCTTGGTCTTCAGGGCCTTGATGCCCTCGGGGCTCTTGGCCGTGCCGATCGCGGTGGCCGCGCCGGAGTAGACGGAGCCGTCCTTGCCCTTGGGCAGCTCGACGTCGGCGGCCTGCATCTGCTTGGCGCCCTCCGCGGCCTTGGAGGCCATGACCTTCTTGAGGAACTCGACGTCCTCGGGCATGCCGCCGGAGCTGAACTCGCCGAGGGCGATCTGCTCCAGGTAGTTGTACGAGTTGAACGCCACCGACTGCTGGGCGAAGACCTCCTCCCTGCTGCTGGGCCGGACGAGCAGATGGGTGCCGATGGACCGCTGGAGGGACTCGGCACCCTTGGAGAGCTGGATGGCGTAGACGCTGCGGCCGTACGCGGTGACGTTGCCGGTGCCCAGGCCGAGCTCGTTGGAGAACTCGCTCAGGTAGTGCTGGACGCCCGTGTAGCCGAGCTGGGTGTTCACCGGGTCGTAGGTGCGGGCGTACGCGTCCTTGCGGAGCGCTTCGAGCTTCGGCTCCTCGTCCTTGAACAGGCGCAGCCGGCGCTCCAGGCCCTGGCCCGAGGGCATGTTCTTGACGGCCTCGTCGAACTTCAGACGGGCGGCGTCGGTCGCGGCGTACGCCCGGGTGACCTCGTCGGCCTCGCGGTCCTTGTCGTCCTTGGCGGCGAGCAGCGGGGCGGCGGTGAGGTCCCGCTCGTTGAGCAGCGCGGTGCTGTACTCCGAGGCGGCGCGCACGATGAGCGCCGTCTTCTCGGCGTCCTGGGCCTCCTGCCAGGTGTCGATCGACCCCTTGACCTGGAAGCCGCCCATGACGAGGCCGACGAGCACGGGTATGAGGAGGATCGCGTTCAGGCGGGTGGGCACCCGCCAGTTGCGGGGCGACAGCTTGCTGGAGCTTCCCCCGGCCGTCTCGGCGGGCGGCGGCGTGACGGGCGCGTCCGCGGGCGACACCGCCGTGCGCGACGGCGGCGTGAAGTTGCCCCGCGTCTCCTGCTCCGCGGAGCTTTCCTTGCTTCGCCTCACTCGACCAACAACCTCTCGGCGTCGGCACCTACGTTGTGCCGGTGTTTCGTTCAGGGCCGTACTACTCGGGAGTTCATGAATTGCAGCACGTGAAGGGGGTCCGTTCCAAACAGTGGGACGCGGCTCCTTTCAGTGGTCCGGACCGCGAATAAAACGGGCATAAAGAGCGAGCCCCGCCAAAAAGCGGGGCTCATGTGAGCGCAGTGACACCGATCGGATGCGTCGGGTGTCCGAGGCGCCCCAATTCTCTGTCGAAACGTTATGAACACGGGGGCGGTCGTGTCGAACGACACAGACCACCCCCGGCGGTGGTACGGGGCAACCGCCCGTCCCGTCCTCCTACTTGAGCCGGGCCATGAGGGCGTGCTCGACGAGGGTGATGAGCGCGCTCTTGGCGTCGGCGCGGTGGCGGGCGTCGGTGGTGATGATGGGGGTGTCGGGGCCG
>NZ_JNXJ01000097.1:0-2506 GCF_000716625.1 Streptomyces bikiniensis
GTCTCGTGACTGCGTGCCTTTTGAAGAATGAGCCTGCGAGTTTGCGGTGTGTTGCGAGGTTAACCCGTGTGGGGAAGCCGTAGCGAAAGCGAGTCCGAACAGGGCGATTTCAGTAGCACGCTCAAGACCCGAAGCGGAGTGATCTAGCCATGGGCAGGTTGAAGCGGAGGTAAGACTTCGTGGAGGACCGAACCCACCAGGGTTGAAAACCTGGGGGATGACCTGTGGTTAGGGGTGAAAGGCCAATCAAACTCCGTGATAGCTGGTTCTCCCCGAAATGCATTTAGGTGCAGCGTCGTGTGTTTCTTGCCGGAGGTAGAGCACTGGATAGGCGATGGGCCCTACCGGGTTACTGACCTTAGCCAAACTCCGAATGCCGGTAAGTGAGAGCACGGCAGTGAGACTGTGGGGGATAAGCTCCATGGTCGAGAGGGAAACAGCCCAGAGCATCGACTAAGGCCCCTAAGCGTACGCTAAGTGGGAAAGGATGTGGAGTCGCAGAGACAACCAGGAGGTTGGCTTAGAAGCAGCCACCCTTGAAAGAGTGCGTAATAGCTCACTGGTCAAGTGATTCCGCGCCGACAATGTAGCGGGGCTCAAGCGTACCGCCGAAGTCGTGTCATTGCAGCATGAGGGCCAACGCCCGCTGTGATGGGTAGGGGAGCGTCGTGTGCCGGGTGAAGCAGCCGCGGAAGCGAGTTGTGGACGGTTCACGAGTGAGAATGCAGGCATGAGTAGCGATACACACGTGAGAAACGTGTGCGCCGATTGACTAAGGGTTCCTGGGTCAAGCTGATCTGCCCAGGGTAAGTCGGGACCTAAGGCGAGGCCGACAGGCGTAGTCGATGGACAACCGGTTGATATTCCGGTACCCGCTTTGAAACGCCCAATATCGAATCAGGCGATGCTAAGTCCGTGAAGCCGCCCCGGAGCCTTCGGGCAAAGGGGAGTGGTGGAGCCGACGAACCAGACTTGTAGTAGGTAAGCGATGGGGTGACGCAGGAAGGTAGTCCAGCCCGGGCGGTGGTTGTCCCGGGGTAAGGGTGTAGGACGTCACGTAGGCAAATCCGCGTGACACATAGTCTGAGACCTGATGCCGAGCCGATTGTGGTGAAGTGGATGATCCTATGCTGTCGAGAAAAGCCTCTAGCGAGTTTCATGGCGGCCCGTACCCTAAACCGACTCAGGTGGTCAGGTAGAGAATACCGAGGCGTTCGGGTGAACTATGGTTAAGGAACTCGGCAAAATGCCCCCGTAACTTCGGGAGAAGGGGGGCCACACCTGGTGAAGGAACTTGCTTCCTAAGCTGGGGGTGGCCGCAGAGACCAGCGAGAAGCGACTGTTTACTAAAAACACAGGTCCGTGCGAAGCCGTAAGGCGATGTATACGGACTGACGCCTGCCCGGTGCTGGAACGTTAAGGGGACCGGTTAGCTCCATTTCGGTGGGGCGAAGCTGAGAACTTAAGCGCCAGTAAACGGCGGTGGTAACTATAACCATCCTAAGGTAGCGAAATTCCTTGTCGGGTAAGTTCCGACCTGCACGAATGGCGTAACGACTTCTCGACTGTCTCAACCATAGGCCCGGTGAAATTGCACTACGAGTAAAGATGCTCGTTTCGCGCAGCAGGACGGAAAGACCCCGGGACCTTTACTACAGTTTGATATTGGTGTTCGGTTCGGCTTGTGTAGGATAGGTGGGAGACTGTGAAGCCGTGACGCCAGTCATGGTGGAGTCGTCGTTGAAATACCACTCTGGTCGTGCTGGATGTCTAACCTCGGTCCGTGATCCGGATCAGGGACAGTGTCTGATGGGTAGTTTAACTGGGGCGGTTGCCTCCCAAAGGGTAACGGAGGCGCCCAAAGGTTCCCTCAGCCTGGTTGGCAATCAGGTGTTGAGTGTAAGTGCACAAGGGAGCTTGACTGTGAGACCGACGGGTCGAGCAGGGACGAAAGTCGGGACTAGTGATCCGGCGGTGGCTTGTGGAAGCGCCGTCGCTCAACGGATAAAAGGTACCCCGGGGATAACAGGCTGATCTTCCCCAAGAGTCCATATCGACGGGATGGTTTGGCACCTCGATGTCGGCTCGTCGCATCCTGGGGCTGGAGTCGGTCCCAAGGGTTGGGCTGTTCGCCCATTAAAGCGGTACGCGAGCTGGGTTTAGAACGTCGTGAGACAGTTCGGTCCCTATCCGCTGTGCGCGTAGGAATATTGAGAAGGGCTGTCCCTAGTACGAGAGGACCGGGACGGACGAACCTCTGGTGTGCCAGTTGTCCTGCCAAGGGCATGGCTGGTTGGCTACGTTCGGGAGGGATAACCGCTGAAAGCATCTAAGCGGGAAGCCTGCTTCGAGATGAGTATTCCCACCCACTTGATGGGGTAAGGCTCCCAGTAGACGACTGGGTTGATAGGCCGGATGTGGAAGCCCTGCAAAGGGTGGAGCTGACCGGTACTAATAGGCCGAGGGCTTGTCCTCAGTTGCTCGCGTCCACTGTGTTAGTTCTGAA
>NZ_JNXJ01000098.1:0-2498 GCF_000716625.1 Streptomyces bikiniensis
CGCTTCCTGTCCACCGACCCCGTCCACGGCGGCGGCGACAACCGCTACGGCTATCCCGGCGACCCCGTCAACCAATACGACCTCGACGGCAAACGCTGGGGCCCCATCAGGTGGGGCTTGAACAAGCTGCGGAGCGGATACCGCTGGATCCGGCGAGGCGCTGGGAACCTGAACTACAAGGCGAAGGCTCACGTCGGTCGGTGGATCTCCAATCGCTACAATGGTGGGCGTTCCCGGGTCTCCATCACCAACTCGAAGGGACGCTGGCACTACGACCTGTGGGGCAAGACCCACGGTGGCGTTCGTACCCCCCACAAGGTCTATCAGCCGCGTAACCATCGTGCTCCCCACGGATGGGGCAAAACCGAGCGCAAGGCCCATTCCATGGGCTGGCGTGACTTGGCTCGCGTGTGGTGGCACGCACGGAGATGAGGAAGGTGACGATGTTTTACGGCATGATGCCCTGGGGCATTGAGAGTGAGATCATCTACTGTCAGCAGACAGCGATGGGTGATGTCGACCTCCACAATGCTGCAGACTTCCTGGGCACGCACGAGTCGGAGGACGGTCATACACTGACGCTTCGGTTCCGCACCACGGAAGAACAGGCCCCCTTCAGCATCCGATTCGAGAACGTTACCGATCTCGAAATCAAGAACAAGCGGGGTTACCACCCTGGAGACAAGAGCCTTTTCTACGCATTCCACAGCCTTGGTGACGGACTCTTCGAGTTTGAGGCCGCCATCATGGAAGGAAAGCTCAAAGCGACAGGTGTCGTCTTCGATGTAGCCAGCTAACGCTGGACAGGGAAACGCTGCGGATCGAGCAATCTCGATTCGCAGCGTTTCGCATTTCTCAGTGATCCCCGATCAGGAGGTGTCTGCACAGGACCAGGAATTTGAAGAATCGGCATCTGACATTACGACACCCTTTCCCGATTCACTTTTGAGGTTCTAAAATTCAAATAAACATACCAGTCTGAGCGCACGCCTCGCCCTGGCCGTAATTTATGCAATCAGCTTTAAGGTCGTGAAGGCTGTATTGATTCAGGAAGGCCGAATCGACGGCCTCGCCATTGTTGCAACGAGAAACTTTACGTGGCGCATCTGTCGCAAGCCTGGTGGCAGAAGTTTCGGCAGCCTTTATAGCAAACTCTGCACTCCTGCACGGAAGTTCCGCAAAGTGGACATATGCTGCTTTCTGTGCGCATCGAGTTTTGGGCACAAAAGGCCTGAATCTCCTTCAGGTCGATTGGTTCTTAACTGCCCTTCGAGGTTTCTTGCCTCCGCATCCCCAGAAGTCTCACTATAGTATGGGGGCCTGTCAGTTTCTTCACTGTCGCGGTCTCAAGGTAGAGTGATCACGAAGTGGAAGGCCGAAGTCAAATTTTTAGGGTGGGGAAATGCCGAAGCACCGGCTGTCCAGAAAAGGCCGTTACATCGCCCTGGCGGCGACCGGCGTGGTCGTCGTCGCCGGAGCCGGGATCGCGGCGCAGACCTCGATGGCCGCCCCGGTATGGCCCGCGCAGAAGACCTACACCGGCCGGGCGTTTGACGCCTGCACGGCGCCCTCGCTCGCCGCGATGACCGCGTGGAAGAAGGACGCCTACTATGGCGGCGTCGCTGTCTACATCGGCGGCAAGAACCGTGGCTGCGCCCAGCCCAACCTCACCCAGCCCTGGGTGAAGTCGGTTGACAGGCTCGGCTGGCGGGTCATCCCCCTGTACGTCGGCGCCCAGCCGCCCTGCCAGAAGAGCCTCAACAAGGAGCGGTTCACCGCGGCTACCGCCGCCTCGGTCGGCGCCGCCAACGCCAACGACGCGGTCGCCAGGGCCGCTGCCCTCGGCATGAGGCCCGGCAGCCCGATCTACCTCAACATGGAGTCGTACGACATCGCCGACAAGGCGTGCAACGACGCCACCCTCGCCTATGTGCGTTCCTTCACCAAGACCCTGCGCGCCAAGACCTACCGTGCCGGGCTCTACGGCTTCAGCAGCTCCAGCGCCAAGGCGATCGCCACCGCCAAGGACCGCACGGACCTGCCGGGCAACCTCTGGTACGCCCTGTGGAACGGCCAGGAGACCACCACCGAGGACTGGCCCTGGGACCCGAAGCTGTACACGAACCACAGCCGCGGGCACCAGTACAAGGCCAACAGCAAGGAGACCCGCAGCGGTCACACCATCAACGTCGACCGCAACGCCTGGGACGCCCCGGTCGCCATCATCGGCTGACCGGCATAACTGATCGTTTCAGAATGAGTTCGGTGTGAGGGCTTGGCGATCGGGTCTGGCGGAGGCAGAGTGGTGCGGGCGTCGGATGGTCTTGTGCCTGATGACCTGTGGGAACGCATCGCTGCTGCGCTCCCCGTACATCACGAACTTCTCCTCCGCCTCGACGCCCACGCACGGCGCCCGGGACTTCCCCGAACCACAATGCGGCCCGGCCCCCGGCCCCCGCAGCCGGATCGTGACATATTCCACAGGCAGGTGTAGTGCG
>NZ_JNXJ01000099.1:0-2351 GCF_000716625.1 Streptomyces bikiniensis
GGAGACGGTTCTCTTGGTCGAAAACCCATCTACCAGGGGTTTCGTCATGCTGTCAGGTCAACCGGCAAGCTCGCAAAGCAGGTTGAGAAACCCTCAATGCTTGCCGTTAATCTTCCGCCGTGGGAAACACACCAGCTCAGGATGATAGGAGCCGCTACGTATGGCGGGATCTGTTGCAACGGTGGAGTGATGAGTGGCTCGATCCCGTGCTGCATGAGCAGGAACGGGCAGAGCCGTTTCCAGCCGCCGTGCGCAGGGCCCGATGGCTGGGGAGCACTGGAGCCACCGGCGAGGAACTCGACGCACTTGAGAAGCGCCTGGGTGTCTCTCTGCCGCCGAGCTACCGGCAGTTCCTGCTGATCAGCAACGGTTGGCTCAACACCACCCCGGACATCCATCACATCTTGCCGGCCCACGAGGTCGGATGGACCCGGGACCTGGACCCAGAACTCGTCACCGACTGGACAGAGGGGTACCAGGGTGCCGAGCGAGTGGGTGATGAGGAGTACTTCCTCTACGGCGAGGCCCAGTCGCCCACCACCCTGCGCCCTGAATACCTTCCACACACCCTGAAGATCAGTCACACTCCGAACGCCACTGACGTCTACCTCCTCAACCCCTGCGTGCTCACCCCGGACGGAGAATGGGAAGCCTGGTACCTCGCTCACTGGCTGCCTGGCGCGGTCCGCTACCCGTCCTTCTGGGACTTGATGAACGGCGAGTACGAGGACTTCCACGGCGAACGCTGAGCGCCACAGGTTTACTCAGGCACCGACTGCACTGACGGACGATCTACTGCTTGGACAGTCGTCCGTGACCAGCACGAGTGTCCCGAGAACCGATCACACCAGCTCTCTGAACTGCGGTTTCAAGTTGGCGAAGGCTCACTGCTCCCCGCGCTCGCGGGGATGGACTTGCTGCCGCACCGGTTCTTCCGGTACCCCGACACTGCTCTTCGCGCTCCTGTGGAAGAACAACTGGGGCCAGATCATCACTCTGGTGGTGATCACCGGTCTGCTGGCTACGGCCCTGGTCATCGTCCGTGACGTCGACCGCCCCTTCGGTGGGATCATCAACGTCTCGCCCACCGGGATCACCGAAGCCGAACGCCAGGCCACCCGCGACTTCCTCGCCAACCACAAGACCGCCGAACTGCCCTGCGACGACCAGGGCAACCGCCGAAACACCTGACCCCAACCCTTCCAGGAACCCGCCGCCGGCCCCTCCACCGGACACCGCCCCACAACCCGATCGCCCTCATTGCACGAAAGCCGTCACGGACACGGTGCGCCTCGCCCAACCTCCGCTCGGCTCGGCCTGCACGCCCTGGCCGAAGCCTGACCCCGGCCGAGCGCTCAACGCCCGTTCCCCGGCCCGCCCGCACGCGGGCAGCTCGGGACACACGTGTACGCTCAGCCCCGTTCCACCTCTGCGCCCCGCCTCCGCGTACCCTTCGGAGGCGGGGCGCAGTATTCGCATCCGTCTCTCCGGCCTTCCTGGGCTGTCTTCCAGGCGTTCCTGACGACCCGTCCGGCCGTGTGCACTCGGAGCCTGCTGGGGCGCCGAGTGCTTGAGGATCTGCGACGTTGTCGCCCTGGCCGCTGTCCAGCTCGGCCTGTACGCCCCGGCCGATGTCTGACCCCGGGTTCAATGCCCGCCGGTCTTCCTTTGGGCGCCGGAGGAGCTGATTGGCTCTCAGATCGCCGTACAGCGCTGCGTCTTGGTTGTGGCCCGTGGCCTGCGGCCGGCGCTGCTTCGACATCTGGGTTTATGCGGTTTCGGTATTTGCGTTTGGGCGCGGTGGAGGCAGTTTTTCTGTTTCCGCATACTGACTTCTGTCGCCATGTTCCCGAAGGTTTTCAGGAGGGCTGGTTTGCGGTTTCCGTATACGGATTCCCGAGCACCGCTACCCACCGATCCTCGTTGCATCTTTATGATTGGTTTAGACCACACGCACGTAGAGGGAGGTCTCTATGTCACACTCTGTGCGACCGTCTCTCTGTCGGGCAGTCGGGCTGGACACGATGTCTCGGAGCCAACTACTCTTACTGAAAGAGAGAGCACACCGCCCCCGACGCCCTCCGGCCCCGCAGGGGACGGAGATCCAAGCCCCCGGACATCAATGCCCGATTAGCTCTCTGAACAGCGAAAATACCAAGCAGTTAGCTCGCGAGGAACCCGCAGTACGAAAAGCCGGCTACGCCGCCCACCGCAAGCCCCGGACCAGCCAGGGCTGCCCCGCAGTCACCGAAGGTGACTGCCCCCCCGGGTTCACTTCGCCCGGCGCCGCGCAGCGGCGCAGTCCCCTTGGGAGTGACGCAGTCACTCCGCGTCGTGTCTCCGCAGGAGAC
>NZ_JNXJ01000100.1:0-2243 GCF_000716625.1 Streptomyces bikiniensis
CCGTGCTCATCGTGGACGGCACCCTGGTCCCCGCTCGCGACCACGCCATCGCCGAGCGGTCGAAGACATCTCATGTCGTCGGAGGTCAACTCAGTGTGTGGCAGTCTCACCTCCAACCCCAGTGGTCAGAGGTGAGACGCCTCGTCTGTCGGAGCCACCCGATAACATCGCGGCGCGTCGTAAGGCGGACACCAGAGAGGGTCGAATATGCAGGTCGCCGGCGTGGAGATTCGGGTGAATCATCCTGTTCTGGCGTTGGGGTCGACCGACTGGCTGCCGGTGTTGGAGCTGAGAGGCGAGGCTGCGGTCGGGTGTGACACTCATGTGGCAATCCGGGTTCAGGCTCAGGTTCGACTCATCAAGGTCCGGCTCTTCACCGATCCGCTCGACGAGGCGCCAGGGCCGGATCCTTCCTTCGCGACCGTCTTCGAGGGGCCGATCTCGTTGGCTGATGGACGGTTGGTCATCGGTGATGTCATGGGTGTGACGCGCTTCGTGAGCCTCATCGGCGAAGGGGGCAGGCGGCAAATCCGTGTTGCTGTTGATGAGCCTGGCTGGAGCGCGGCCGCAGTCGACATCTTCGTGGGCCCGCGGCTTTAGGCAGCGAGCGCGACGGGTGCGGCGAAGGCCCGTTCGGGGTCGTAGGGCATGCGGTTTTGCAGGCAGTGGTAAAGGCAGCCGAGCAGCTTGTTGAACAGGTTCCTGAGAGCTGCGGTATGGCGTTCTCCACCAGCTCTCCGTCGGTCGTAGTGGGCTCGCGGAGCCTGCGTTCGGAGGGCTGCAAAGGCCCACATGTGCCCGGCTGAGGCCAGTCGCTGGTTTTTGACGGTCCGGGCCACGACCACGTGGCTTCGACCGGAGGCTCGCGTCACGGGTGCCGCGCCGGCGTATGCCTTCATGGCTCTGGCGTCCGCGAAGCGTTCGTGGTCGTCTCCGATCTCGGCGAGGACGCGTGCCCCGGACAGCACAGACAGCCCCGGGAAGCTTGTGATGATGTCTGCGTCAGGGTGTGCGAGGAATGCCTCTTCCGTCGCCGCCGCGAGCTGAGTGACGCTGAGGCAGGCAGCGTCGACCTGCCGGACGAGCGCCACTGTCTGATGCCCCAGAGCCTTTTCGACCTGCGGCAGTTGCCGCAGGTAGTCGGCTCGGAAGATTGCCCGAAGCCGCTCGACCTCGGCTTCGATTCCGCAGCGTGGGCGCTCGCCCCGTTTGAGCAGCGCGCGCAACTGGCTGCGGGTCAGCCTGGCGGCGTCGGCCGGCGTGGGTGCGGCAGTCAGGATCACGCGGGCGCGTGGTGAGTCGAGTCCGGGTTTGCCGGCGCCGTGGAAGGCGGCAAGGGCGGCTGGATAGTACTCGCGCAGATGCGACCGGAGTCGGTTGATCATCTGCTGCCGGTCCCAGATTGCATCCTGATGAGCGCGGGCCAGAACGGCGACGGCCTGTCCGGCCTCGCTGTCGTCGGGCAAGGGACGATGGGCATGTCGGTCGGTGCGCAGGATGTTGGCCAGCACCCGGGCGTCCGCTGCGTCGGACTTGGCTCGGGAGACGCTGCCTCGATCGCGATAGCGGGCTGCGGCCAGTGGGTTGATCGCGTAGATCTGGCGGCCGGTGGCCCGCAGGCCGGCGACGAGGAGCCCGCGCGGCGTCTCGATGGCGACAGGAATCGGATCCTCTGCGCTGTCACCGTGCTGGGTCAGGAGCTCTATCAGTGCGTGGAAGCCCGCACTGTCGTCGCTGATCCGCAGCTTGGCCACCTGGGTTCCGTCCTGGTCGACGAGGGCTATGTCGTGGTGGCCCTCCGCCCAGTCGATGCCGCAAAAGATCTTGTTCAAGCCGGTTACCTCCGTACGAATCTGCAGGTCAGTCCCATGCAGAGCACGCGGCGCTCTAATAGAAGTGCTCCAGGCACGCCATCTCATGAGCCGTTCGTGTCTCCAGCGACCGACAGGGACCTCGGTCTGCTGGAGAGCTCATAGGGCTCGCGAACTGCTGAGAGGTGGCCCCTGTCGGCGGGCTGAGGACATGAAAACCGCTGATCCGAGCTTCTGCCGGACGGGACCGGTCTTAGACGAGAGATCAAGGTCCCGGAACTACCGAAGGTCTCCGCCCGGCAGGGCAAGGTGCGAGGTGGAACCAGTCCTGGAAAGGAAGCAGCTTCCCGCCTCGCATGGTGCCTCTTGCGCTTACGCGCTCGGGGCCACCGGTGACCTATTAGAACTACCGGTACTCCACCAACCACCAGG
>NZ_JNXJ01000101.1:0-1874 GCF_000716625.1 Streptomyces bikiniensis
GTCCGCCAGGTCGTGGAACTCGGTCGCACCCCGTTCCGCGGCCGCTTCGACGCGCTCACCGAGCGCGACCGGCGGATCGTCGACGAGGCGCTCGAACGGGCCGAGATCACCGACAAACAGCACCGGAGCTGGCACACCCTCTCCGGCGGGGAGAAACAGCGTGCCCAGCTCGCCCGCGCCCTCGCCCAGGAACCCCGGGAGATCCTGCTCGACGAACCCACCAACCACCTCGACATACGTCACCAGCTCGAACTCCTCGACCTGCTGACCTCACTGGACGTCACCTGCGTCGTCGCGCTGCACGACCTCAACCTCGCGGCACGGTACTGCGACCACATCGTCCTCCTCGACCACGGAGAGGTGGCCGCGGCCGGGGCCCCGGAGGACGTACTGACCCCGGACCTGATCAAGCGGGTCTACGGCGTGGAGGTGCTCGTCGACCGGGAAACCGCCACCGGGACGCTGCGCGTCACCTATCTGGGCACCGCCCCCCGGACGGCAGCCGCGAGGCGGTCCGCCCCCCGCTGACTACACCGATACGGGCATGGCCACCGAACGAATCGGTGTCCATGTCCGTATCGTGCTGCGGGAAGAGTGTGGTCGGGAGATGCCGTGGCCGTGACCACCACCCGGCGTCGGGGCACGAGGCTCATCAGAGAGCCTTTCCCACCTCACGTTGATGCGTGGTGAAGGACGAGGACGGCCTTCACGATGCCGGTGATGCGGTTGGTGTTGCAGCGGATCTTGGTGTGGGTGGTGTGGTGGCAGCGCTTCCTCATCCGAGTCCTGCTTCGGCGAGGGATTCGACGATGCCATGCTGCCTGGCGGCAGTCAGGTCGTGGGTCGAGCCGGGCAGCGTCGGCGAGTCCGTCGGTCTTCCGGGACGACGGCCCCGGCAACGCGGACCGTGCCGCGCTGCTGATGACGCGGGCCGAGGCAGTCCAGTGCTTCACGAGCGACCGGCTCCCCGAGCCTTTCCAGGCCGAGGGGTACGCGGCCGCCTGGCCGTTCCACCGGCCGCCGGCAACATACGCGGGTCCGAAGGGACTGGAGATCCCCTGCCCGCGCGCCGGTGTCGGGACGAAGCGGTGGACGCCGGTCCTGGACGAAGCGGTCCCGGGCCGGACCCGCGGGCGGCCGGCGATGACGGCCGATCAGCTCGGTCACCTGCTGGAGCTGAGCCGGACGCCGCACGTGGAGGTGCGTGTGCTGCGGCTGAATACCGAGCTGGCGCTGCCGGTGGCGTTCCTTGCCGGGCATCGGCTGGCCGACCAGGGGACGCTGTGGCGGCAGGACGGCTGCACCTACGCCGACGCGGATGCGCACGAGGAGCGCGGGCTGATGTTCGGCCGGCCCCTTCGGCACGCGGTGGGCGTGGAGGAGAGCCGGGAGCTGATCGCGAAGGCACGGGAGGGGACGCGTCTCGTGGCGCGGGCCATGAAGCCCGTTCCGTATGAGCAGGAGGCCCAAGGCCGACAGGCGGTAGTCGCCTCGGCTCGAACTCGCCTCTGTCGCGCTACTGCACGGCAGGGCGCACTCTTCCGAGAACAGACCACGGGAATCGAGCGGGCGTTCCCCGCTGGGGCTCACGTCAACGACGGCAGGGGAGGCGCGTTGGTGGCTTCAGGTAGCGAGGAGGAGGCCTGCGATGGCTTTGAACGGTGCATAGGGGCTCTTCGTGCTGCCGGATCCCCGTTCGCCGCTATCCACTCCTTCGGATGAATGGGTACCCGGAGAGACGTCCGATGTGGAGACCGGGTAGTCGAAAACCGTACTAACTGAACGTTTCAGAATGAGTTCCGTGCAGGGACTTGGCGGTCGAGCTTGGTGGCGGCAGAGTGTTGCGGGTGTCGGATGATCTTGTGCCTGATGAG
>NZ_JNXJ01000103.1:0-1376 GCF_000716625.1 Streptomyces bikiniensis
ACTGATCGTTTCAGAATGAGATGAGCCGTGGGTCTTGTGCTCGGTGATCTTGGTCGGCAGGGTGTCCGGGTGCGTGCTGATCTTGTCCCGGATGACCTGTGGGAGCGGGTGGCTCCGTTGCTGCCACCCGTTCCCGAACGACGCCGCCGGCATCCCGGGCGGCTTCGCGTTCCGGACCGGGCGGCTCTTGGCGGCATCATGTACGTCCTGCGGACCGGCGTCGCCTGGCGCGACGTCCCGGCCGAGACCGTGGGCTGCTCAGGGGTGACGGCCTGGCGCCGGCTGCGAGACTGGACCGAGGCCGGCGTATGGCCGCGCCTGCATGCCGCATTGCTGGCCGAGCTGCGCCGCGCGGACTCGCTGGACCTGGACGACTGTGCCGTGGATGGCTCGCATGTCCGGGCCCTGAAAGGGGGGATCACGTCGGCCCCTCGCCCGTCGACCGTGCCCGCCCCGGCTCCAAACACCACTTGATCGTCGACCGTCATGGAACCCCGCTCGCCGTCACTCTCACCGGCGGTAACCGGCACGATGTCACTCAACTCCTGCCGCTGCTCGATGCTGTCCCGCCGATCCGGGGTCTGCGAGGGCGGCCTCGTCGCAAGCCCCGGCGGCTGTATGCCGATCGGGGATACGACTTCGACAAGTACCGCCGTCTGCTGTGGAAGCGCGGCATCAAGCCGTTGATCGCGCGACGAGGCGTCGCCCACGGCTCCGGATTGGGGAAGGTGCGTTGGGTGGTCGAGCGCGCCTTCGCCTGGCTGCACCAGTTCAAACGGCTCCGCACCCGCTACGAGCGACGCGCCGATCTCCACCAGGGCCTGCTCGAGCTGGCCTGCAGCCTCATATGCCTGCGCCGCCTGCGTTCCTCATCCTGAGCGATCAGTTGGCGACGCTGAACCACCCTGGTCGCACCTCGTCCAGAAGCGGTTTCAGGGACCGCACCGCGGACCGCAGGTCCTGATCCGTGACGTCAAGAGGCTCCGGCAGGCTCAGCCCGTACCAGCGCAGCCGCCAGAAGTCGAAGACTTCGCTCCCGTCGGCCGCGAAGTCGACATCGACCTCCGTGCCGTCGCCGCTGACGAAGCGGCACCCTGCCCCATGAACCGTGTAGGAGTAGGTGCCGACGTGTCCACTCCGGCTGATGATCCGGCGCGAACGGACCAGGCCGAGGACATCTCCCAGGCGCTCCAGCGAGGGGATCGCCACCCTCATGGCCTCGTCAATTGCGTGCAGAGCACGGACGTAACCGAGCACGAGCTCCCGTGCATCCTCAACCCGTTCCATGCGGCGTCATCCCCCCTGAGCCCGTGGCTGAAGGGATTGTTCCATGGGCTGCCAGCGTCTCCGCAGGACGGCATTCTGAAACGATCAGT
>NZ_JNXJ01000104.1:0-2049 GCF_000716625.1 Streptomyces bikiniensis
CCACCGCCCCCACCACCGACGGCCGCGCACCCCGCACCCCCCTCGAAGAGACCCTCGTCGCCCTCTTCGTTCTCACCCTGGACACGGCGGAGGTCGGCATCGACGACAGCTTCTTCGCCCTCGGTGGGCACTCCCTCCTCGCCGCCCGCCTCACCAACCGGATCGCCGAGGCCCTCGACGTCCGCCTCACCCTGCGCGACGTCTTCGAGCGGCCCACGGTCGCCGGCCTCGCCGAGCTGATCGCCGGGCGCGGCGGCGCCCCGGCCACGGAGCTTCCCCCGCTGGTCGCGGGGGAGGCGGCGGCGGACGGACTGCCGCCGGCGTCGTTCGCGCAGCGCCGACTGTGGCTGCTGTCGGAACTCGACGGCGGCAGCGCCGCGTACAACGTCCCGATGGTGGTCCGGCTGGACGCCGGTGCGGACGTCGGCGCCCTGGAGTCCGCCCTCGGCGCAGTGATCGGGAAGCACGCCCCGCTCCGCACGCTCCTGGAGGTCGTCGACGGCGAGCCGCGGCAGCGGATCCTCCCGCCCGAGCGCGCCCGCCTGACCGTGGAGCGCGTACCCGTAGCGACGGACGCGGCCCTGGACGCGGCGCTGGCCCGGTCCGCCGGCCGCATCTTCGACCTGGCGGCCGACCTGCCGATCCGCGCGCAGCTCCTCGAACGACCGGACGGCTCGGCGGTGTTGTCGCTCGTGCTGCACCACATCGCCACGGACGGACTGTCGCACGACGTGTTCTTCACGGATCTGGGGCGCGCTTACGCGGGTGAGGTGCTGGAGCCGCCGGCGGTGGGGTACGCGGATTACGCGGTCTGGCAGCGGCGCGTCCTCGGAGCGGCCGACGATCCGGAATCGCTCCTCGGGCGCGAACTCGCCTACTGGCGTGAGGCGTTGGCGGGGCTTCCTGAGGAGCACGGTCTTGCGCTGGACCGTCCGCGGCCGGTCCGCGCCTCCCACCGGGGCGGCGAGGTCACCCTCGATCTGGGCTCCGACGTGTTCGAGCGCGTCGTCGTCCTCGCCCGTGAGGAAGGGTGCACGCCGTTCATGGTGGTGCACGCGGCGCTGGTGGCGGCGCTGACTCGACTCGGGGCGGGGACCGATCTGGCGATCGGTTCGCCGGTGGCGGGCCGGGGCGACGAGGCCCTTGCCGGGTTGGTGGGGTTCTTCGTGAACACGTTGGTGCTGCGGACGGACAGTGCGCGGCGCTGCCAAGTTCGACCTCGAATTCCTGCTGCGCTCCGACGACGGAAGGCGGCTGCACGGCTCGCTCCTCTACGCCGCCGACGTGTTCGACGCGGAGACCGTGCGCCGCATGACCTCCCTCCTCGGCCGCGTCCTGGACCAGGTCCTCACCGACCCGGGCCTCCGGCTCTCCGACCTCGAGGTGCTCACCACCGAACAGCGTGCGCTGCTCACCGGGCCCTGGGCCGGTTCCGTCGCCGAGACCGGTGACGGTTCGCTGGTGGTGCGGTTCGAGGAGGCGGCGGCGCGGTTCGCGGAGCGGACGGCGTTGGTGGACGGCGGGCGGAGGATTTCGTACGCCGAGCTCGACGCCTCCGCGAACCGGCTGGCGCATCTGCTGCGGGCCCACGGCCTGGGCCGGGGTGATCTGGCGGGGGTGCTGCTCGACCGGGGTGTGGACTTCGCGGTGGCGGTGCTCGCGGTGGTGAAGGCGGGAGCGGCGTACACGCTGCTCGATCCGGACTTCCCCGACGAGCGACTGCGCTCCGCCGCCGCCGACGCCGGCATCTCCCTTCTCCTCACCGCCCCCGCCCACGCGGCCAGGATCGAGGGGCCCTGGCGGACCGTCGGCCTCCCGTCGCGCGGCGAACTGGCCGTCTTCCCCGCCGTCGGTCCAGGGGTGGACGTCAGCGGCGACGATGCCGCCTGCGTGATGTTCACCTCCGGTTCCACGGGTCGGCCGAAGGGCATTCTGTCCTCGCACCGGAACCTGGTGTCGACGGTGAGCGGGCAGTCGTACGGGCGGTTCGGTCCGGGCGAGGTGTTCCTGCAGTGCTCGCCGGTGTCGTGGGACGCGTTCAGCCTGGAG
>NZ_JNXJ01000105.1:0-1157 GCF_000716625.1 Streptomyces bikiniensis
TTCGATCTGTACCGTCCTTCGGAGGAGCACGACATGCTCCGGGAGTCGGTGCGTGCGCTGGCGGAGGCGAAGATCGCGCCGTTCGCGGCGGCGGTGGACGAGGAGGGGCGGTTCCCGCAGGAGGCCCTGGACGCGCTGGTCGCCAACGACCTGCACGCGGTGCACGTGCCCGAGGCCTACGGGGGTGCGGGGGCGGACGCGCTGGCGACGGTGATCGTGATCGAGGAGGTCGCCCGGGTGTGCGGCTCCTCCTCGCTGATCCCGGCGGTCAACAAGCTGGGCTCGCTGCCGGTGATCCTGTCCGGCTCGGAGGAGCTGAAGACGAGGTTCCTGGGCCCCCTGGCCAAGGGCGACGCGATGTTCTCCTACGCCCTGTCGGAGCCGGACGCCGGCTCGGACGCGGCGGGGATGAAGACCCGCGCGGTGCGCGACGGCGACACCTGGGTCCTCAACGGCGTCAAGCGGTGGATCACCAACGCCGGGGTGTCGCAGTACTACACGGTGATGGCCGTCACCGACCCCGACAAGCGCTCCAGGGGCATCAGCGCGTTCGTGGTCGACAAGGACGACGAGGGCGTCTCCTTCGGCGCGCCGGAGAAGAAGCTGGGCATCAAGGGCTCGCCCACCCGCGAGGTCTACCTCGACAACGTCCGCGTCCCCGCCGACCGCATGATCGGCGCGGAGGGCACCGGGTTCGCCACCGCCATGAAGACCCTGGACCACACCCGCATCACCATCGCCGCCCAGGCCATCGGCATCGCCCAGGGCGCCCTGGACTACGCCAAGGGCTACGTCACCGAGCGCAAGCAGTTCGGCAAGCCCATCGCCGACTTCCAGGGCGTGCAGTTCATGCTCGCCGACATGGCCATGAAGCTCGAAGCCGCCCGCCAGCTCACCTACGCCGCCGCGGCCAAGAGCGAGCGCGTTGCCGCCGGAGGTGAAAAGGAGGCTCTGACCTTCTTCGGCGCCGCGGCCAAGTGCTTCGCCTCCGACGTCGCCATGGAGGTCACCACCGACGCCGTCCAGCTCCTGGGCGGCTACGGCTACACCCGCGACTACCCCGTCGAACGCATGATGCGCGACGCCAAGATCACCCAGATCTACGAAGGCACCAACCAGGTCCAGCGCATCGTCATGGCCCGCAACCTCCCGTAACC
>NZ_JNXJ01000106.1:0-947 GCF_000716625.1 Streptomyces bikiniensis
GATCGATTCTTGACGGACCGCCAGAGGCGCCTACCCACTCCTAACCCCACCACACACACGACTTCACACCGCCAACAGCCACCACCCAGAACCCCGGCGCAAGGCGACCGCCGCTACTACTCGCGCGACGGCCTCTTGGCAGCGGCGAGAAAGACATCGACGAGATGCTTGGGCATGCTGTAGCCGACGACCTTGCCGAATCCCGGCCCTTGGGCCTGGATCGGCAGCTGCATACCATCGGGCCACCATCCGCTTCGTACGCCACGGTCGATGGCCCGCTTGAGCGAGGCGCTGTGCCCCCGGAGACTGCTGTCCTCACCGTCGCGTAGGACTGAAGCATCGACGTACCCGCCGCGGGCAGCAGCCTCTTTGACGATGCGTCGCGCCCGAATCGGCAAGGCCAGGTAGTAGCGCTCGGCGCGTTCTGCGGTCCAGGCGGTGTCGGTCTCGACGTTCGCGGCGTGCTCGGCGAGAAGGTCGAGCAGTCGCTTCTGAAAGTCGCCAGTGGGTTCGTCGATCGTCACGGTGATCTTCATGGAGCCTCCGTAGCAACAGACCTGAATGAATGTCGATGTAACGAGGGTAGTGGAAGCAGGTGCGCCTGTCCCTGATTTCAAGTCTGTTGCGTGCCAGCTCAGTTGGACGATCGCATCCCTCTCTGATCGATGGGGGACGGCACCCCATTGCCTGCCGCAATGAGCGGCGAAGCTCTCGCGGTAGCGGGCAGCGGCACTGGCGCTCCACAAGTGGGAAAACGCCTCACATGACTACCCGGTCGACCCCTTGATGCGGCGAGACGGGCACTTCCCGACCGCACCACCGAAGTCGGTGATGCTGCGGATCTTGGCCGCCGGGGTTCTGGGTGGTGGCTGTTGGCGGTGTGAAGTCGTGTGTGTGGTGGGGTTAGGAGTGGGTAGGCGCCTCTGGCGGTCCGTCAAGAATCGATC
>NZ_JNXJ01000107.1:0-910 GCF_000716625.1 Streptomyces bikiniensis
CCCCCACTCCCGACAACCCTGCGACCGCCGCCGGCACCTCTGCCCCCGACAACCCTGCGGCCACCCCCGGCGACCCCACCGCCGGTACCTCCGCCCCTGTCCCCGGCACCCCCGCCGACGTCCCCCTCCACGGTGGCCACCCGGACCGCGAACTCCTCGACGGCGACCTGCTCGACTCCGTCGCCTCCTGGAGCCCCGCCACCACCTCCGTCGGCTCCTTCCGGCTCGTCCCCGTCCGGCTCGAACGGGACCTCTCACTCCTGGCCCGGTGGATGAACGACCCCGCCGTCGCCGCCTTCTGGGAGCTCGCCGGACCCGAGACCGTGACCGCCGACCACCTCCGCGCCCAACTGGAGGGCGACGGCCGGAGCGTCCCCTGCCTCGGCCTGCTCGACGGCACACCCATGAGCTACTTCGAGATCTACCGCGCCGACCTCGACCCGCTCGCCCGGCACTATCCGGCACGCCCCCACGACACGGGCCTCCACCTGCTGATCGGAGGCACCGCCGACCGGGGCCGGGGCGTCGGCACCACGCTCCTGCGGGCCGTCGCCGACCTGGTCCTCGACCACCGCCCCCGGTGCACCCGCGTCCTTGCCGAACCCGACCTCCGCAACACCCCCTCCGTCTCGGCCTTCCTCGGCGGTGGCTTCCGCTACGCGGCGGAAGTCGACCTCCCCGACAAAAGGGCCGCCCTCATGATCCGTGACCGCGCCCTGCGCCACGTCCTCTGACTCATCCCCTTCCTTGCGTCCACCGCTCGTCCCACAGCGGTTCCCACTCCGAGGAGTCCTCGTGTCGACGTCCCCTGCACCCCACGACTCCGCACAACCCACCCCTCCCGTCCCGACCTCCGTCCCGGCCCCCGCACCCGCGCCCGACGCCCTGGCCCCCGCATCCGCCCCGATCC
>NZ_JNXJ01000108.1:0-898 GCF_000716625.1 Streptomyces bikiniensis
CTAGGCAGTGTCTTCAAATGATCACCGCTGGTGGATCATGGTGTTGTGATACGTCGCCATGAACTGTCGGACGCCGAGTGGGAGTTCGTCCGGCCGCTGCTGCCCGAGTCGTTGCGGGGGCGGAAGCGGCTGGACGACCGCAGGGTGCTGAACGGGATCGTGTGGAAGTTCCGGACCGGGACAGCCTGGCGGGACGTGCCCGAGCGTTATGGCCCGTGGGCCACGCTGCACACCCGTTTCCGCAGGTGGGCGGCGGATGGGACGTTCGAACGGATGCTGCGGGCCGCGCAGGCGAAGGCGGACGCGGCGGGCGACATCGAGTGGCTGGTGTCGGTCGACTCCACGATCGTCCGAGCTCACCAGCATGCGGCCGGGGCCCGAAAAGGGGGCTCCGCGACCCGGCCCTCGGCCGGTCCCGAGGCGGCCTGACCAGCAAGATCCACCTGGCCTGCGACAGCCGGGGCCGTCCGCTCGCGTTCGTCGTCACGGGCGGCAACACCAACGACTGCACCCGGTTCACCGCCGTGATGGAGGCGATCCGGGTGCCCCGGATCGGACCGGGGCGGCCCCGGGTCCGGCCCGATCACGTCCTGGGCGACAAGGGCTACAGCTCGAAGGCGATCCGCGCCTGGCTCCGCCGCAAGGGCATCGCCCACACGATCCCCGAGCGGGCCGACCAGGTCCGCAACCGGGGACGGCGAGGCAGCCGCGGAGGCCGACCGCCGGCCTTCGACCGCGAGACCTACAAGCGCCGCAACGTCGTGGAACGTTGCTTCAACCGCCTGAAGCAGTGGCGTGGCATCGCCACCCGCTACGACAAAACCGCCCAGTCCTACGAAGCAGCCGTCACCCTCGCATCACTCCTGATGTGGGCGTGACATTTGACGACAGAACCTAG
>NZ_JNXJ01000109.1:0-891 GCF_000716625.1 Streptomyces bikiniensis
GAGGGTTTCTCAACCTGCTTTGCGAGCTTGCCGGTTGACCTGACAGCATGACGAAACCCCTGGTAGATGGGTTTTCGACCAAGAGAACCGTCTCCACCAGGGGCTTCCGCATGCTTGTCTACCCGTCCGGCGTCGACGTGTCCAGTTCCACCCTGCGCTTCCTGACCGCCCGGCTACGCACCTCCCGCCACGAGCGCGGCACCCGATGGCGCCGTCTGACCTGCGGGCGCCAGGCCCTGCTCACCCTGGCCCACCTGCGCTGCGGACACACCTACGCCCAGCTCTCCGCCGGTTTCGGCGTCAGCGTGGCCACCGCCTACCGCTACATCGCCGAGGCCGTTCAGGTCCTTGCCGCCTTGGCACCCACCTTGGAGCAGGCGCTGCAGACGGCCGCGACCAAGGCGTACGTGATCCTCGACGGCACCCTGCTGCCCATCGACCGCATCGCCGCCGACCGGCCCTTCTACAGCGGCAAGCACAAGAAGCACGGCATGAACATCCAGGTCCTCACCGACCCCTTCGGCCGACTGCTGTGGGCCTCGCCGGCGCTGCCCGGCGCGGTCCACGACATCCGCGCCGCCCGCACCCACGGGATCATCGACGCCGTCACCGAAGCCCAGATCAACTGCTGGGCCGACAAGGGCTACCAAGGTGCCGGCGGCACGGTCCGGGTGCCCTTCCGGGGGCGCTGGGTGAACCTCTCCGCCGGCCAGCGGGCCGTGAACGTCGCCCACGCCCGCATCCGCGCCGTCGGGGAGCAGGCCATGGCCACCCTCAAGAGCTGGCGACTGCTGCGGAAGCTGCGGTGTTCCACCACACGCATCACCGCCCTCGTTCAAGCCGTCCTCACCCTGCATCTGGCCAGCTCAGACCGAGGATGAAAAACGCTCA
>NZ_JNXJ01000110.1:0-885 GCF_000716625.1 Streptomyces bikiniensis
GTTTCGCCAGGGCGGCTATCCGAGCCAGGTGATGGTGAGGACGGACAGGCGGCGCAGGGGGCGGTTGACCCAGTAGGTGAGGGAGAGCTGGCCGATGGAGGCGTGGCGTATGTCCTCGCCCTCGGGGTCGTTCTCGTTCCACTGGCGAAAGCCCCACGGGGCGTCGGCGGCGGCGTCCAGGACGTCCCACACCATGTCTTCGATGTACTCGGGCAGGGTGTCGAGGACCTTCGCGGCCGGGGCGGAGAAGCGGACCGCGTAGGGCTGGTCGGTCACCGGCGCCGCCCGCGGAGCTGCGCCATGTCGATGAACTGGCTGTCGTCGTAGCCGGAGGCGACGAACGCGTCGACCGCCGGGGCGGAGGCGAGGCGGCCCTGCCAGTCCTGGACGACCTCGTACAGAGGGGCGAGAGAGAAGGTGCGGCGCGACTCCTCCAACGCGGCCGCCCACTCCCGCTCGAAGGCCGGCACCCACTGCGGCGCGCGCTCGTCGGCGCGCAGCTGGGCGAGGAGCTCGGCCGGGGCGCCGGGGGCGGGCGCGGACGGCGGGACGGGAGCGTGGTGGTCGGGCTGCGCGCTCATCGGCACCTCCAACAGGGACATGGTCCTGCCACCGTACGCGCGGGGCGGGGCGGCGGGTGCGGACATCGTAGTGAATCCCTTCGGACGAAGGGTCAGGCGGAGCAGGACGGAAGGCCTCCGGCGACCCGGCAGGGGTCGCGGCCGCTCTCCCCGGCCTCCCGCCCGTGCCACGCCTGCCCCGCAACGGGAGCGCGCGCCGCCAGCGCGCACTACACCTGCCTGTGGAATATGTCACGATCCGGCTGCGGGGGCCGGGGGCCGGGCCGCATTGTGGTTCGGGGAAGTCCCGGGCGCCGTGCGTGGG
>NZ_JNXJ01000111.1:0-803 GCF_000716625.1 Streptomyces bikiniensis
ACTGATCGTTTCAGAATGAGGTTCGTAGGCGTCGCAAGCAGATGATGCTGCAGGCGAGTTGAAGCAGGCCGAGGTGGAGATCTGCGCGTATCTCGTAGCGGATCCGCAGGCGTTTGAACTGGTGGAGCCAGGCGAAGGTCCGCTCCACGACCCAGCGCGTTTTGCCCAGCCCCGAGCCGTGCGGGACACCTCGACGGGCGATCTTCGGGGTGATGCCCCGAGCCCGCAGGATGCGGCGGTACTTGTCGTAGTCGTAGCCGCGGTCGGCGAACAGCCGTCGTGGCCGGTGACGCGGCCGGCCGACCAGGCCGCGGATACGGGGGATCGAGTCCAGCAGTGGCGTCAGCTGGGTGACGTCGTGCCTGTTTCCGCCGGTCAGAGTGACGGCGAGAGGGGTTCCGTGTCGGTCGACGATCAGGTGGTGCTTGCTGCCCGGCCGGGCGCGGTCGACCGGCGAAGGTCCGGTGTGAGCCCCCCTTTCAGGGCCCGGATGTGCGAGCCGTCGATCGCGGCGTCGTCCATGTCCAGCAGACCGGCTTTGCGTAGTTCGGCCAGGAGCACTTCGTGCAGGCGGGGCCAGACACCGGCCTCGGTCCAGTCCCGCAGCCGCCGCCAGGCCGTCACCCCGCTGCATCCGGTCCGCTCGGCGGGCACGTCCCTCCAGCTGACGTTCTTGCGCAGCACGTAGACGATGCCCCGCAGGGCCGCACGGTCGTCCGCCGGCAGGCGTCCGGGATACCGATGCCGCCGCGGCGGGCGGGGCGGCAGCAGCGGAGCGATGCGTTCCCACAGCTCATCAGGCA
>NZ_JNXJ01000112.1:0-769 GCF_000716625.1 Streptomyces bikiniensis
CCCCGTTCGGTGGCGGCTCGTTCCAGGAGGAGGTCGCGGACGGCGGCGGCGAAGCGCGGGTCGGAGCCGACGGTGGCCGAGCGCCGGACGGGCAGGCCGAGTTCGGCCGCCTTGGCCATGGCTTCGGTGTCGAGGTCGTAGAGGACCTCCATGTGGTCGGAGACGAAGCCGATGGGGACCATGACGGCCGCGGGCGCTCCGGCGCCGTGCAGTTCTTCCAGGTGGTCGCAGATGTCGGGCTCCAGCCACGGGACGTGCGGGGCGCCGCTGCGGGACTGGTAGACGAGCTTCCAGGGGTGGTCGGTGCCGGTTTGCTCGCGGACGGCGTCGGCGATCGTGCGCGCCGCGTCGAGGTGCTGGCGCACGTAGGCCCCGCCCTTGCCGTGTTCGGCGGCCGGTCCGGAGGTGTCGGCGGCGGAGTCGGGGATGGAGTGGGTGGTGAAGGCCAGGTGGGCGCCGTCGCGCACGGCGGGGTCGAGGTCGGCCAGGCAGGCCAGGACGCCCTCGGTCATGGGCTGGAGGAAGCCGGGGTGGTTGAAGTAGTGCCGGAGCTTGTCGACGCGGGGCGGCGCGAGTCCCTCGGCCTCCAGGGTCGCGAGCGCGTCGGCGAGGTTCTCGCGGTACTGGCGGCAGCCGGAGTACGAGGCGTAGGCGCTGGTGGTGAGCACGGCGATGCGGCGCCGTCCGTCGGTGACCATCTCCCGCAGGGTGTCGGTGAGGTAGGGCGCCCAGTTGCGGTTGCCCCAGTAGACCGGCAGGTCCAGGCCGG
>NZ_JNXJ01000113.1:0-733 GCF_000716625.1 Streptomyces bikiniensis
GTAGGTGGTCGAGTTGCCGATGTCCTTGAGGCCGCTCCAGGTGCCGGTGACGCTGGTCGCCGTGGCGTACTTCTGCTGGTTGGGGGCCCAGCCCGTGGCGCCCGAGGTGAGCAGGAAGTAGACGCCGTTGCGCTTGAACATCGCCGGGGCCTCGCGCCACTGGCCGGGCCACAGCTTCTTCACCTGGGCGTCGATGCCGGTGTAGTCCGGGGTCAGGCGGTAGACGTGCAGGTCGGCGTTCTCGTTGGCCGCGGAGATCATGTAGCCGGTGCCGTCGGTGTCGACGAACGTGGTGATGTCCCGGGACATGTGGCCGAGCGGCCGGAAGCTGCCCTGCCAGGAGTAGTCGCCGTCGACGGTGTCCGAGACGGCGACCGCGGCACGGGCCTCGGAGTAGTCGGTCGCACTGCCCTCCTTGTGCATCCACATCACGAACCGGCCGGTCGAGGCGTTGTACATCACCTTCGGCCGCTCGATGTTCGCCCCCGCGAGCTCGGGGTGACTGCTCGCGGTGAGGACGTGGTTGCGGAACTCCCAGGTCTTCAGGTCGGTGGAGCGGTAGGCGGAGACGTACTTGAAGCTGTTGTCGGCATTGCGGTTCTCACCGAACCAGTAGTAGTACGTGCCGACCTTCACGACCCCGCCACCGTGGGCGTGGACGGGATCACCCTGCGAATCGGTGAACTGGACGGCGTTGGTGACGGTGACGGCCGCCGCATGAGCGGTGCCCACG
>NZ_JNXJ01000114.1:0-703 GCF_000716625.1 Streptomyces bikiniensis
CTACGTCATCTTCACCTCCGGCTCCACCGGCCGCCCCAAGGGCGCCATGGTGCACCGCGCCGGCATGGTCAACCACCTCCTCGCGAAGATCGACGACCTCGGCCTGACCTCGGACGACGTGGTCGTCCACAACGCCCCCGTCACCTTCGACATCTCCGTCTGGCAGATGCTCTCGCCCCTGATCACCGGCGGCCGCCTGGTCGTCGTGGACCGCGACACCGCCGCCGACCCCCAGGAACTCTTCGGCCGGATCACGACCGACGGCGTCACCGTCCTGGAGCTCGTCCCCTCGCTGCTGCGCGCCGCCGTCGACTCCTGGAAGAACGGCCTCGCCCGCCCCGAACTCGCCCCGCTCACCCACCTGATGGTGACGGGCGAGACGCTCCCCGCCGACTTGGCGCGGGAGTGGCTGGAGCTGGCGCCGCACGTCCCGCTGGTCAACGCCTACGGGCCGACCGAGTGCTCCGACGACGTCACCCACGCCGTCATCACGCCCGAGACCCCGCTCGGCAGCCGCGCCCCGATCGGGCACGCCGTCCGCAACACCCGTCTGTACGTGCTGGACGGGGAGCTGCGGCCGGTGCCGCCCGGCAGCGCCGGCGAACTGTACGTCGCGGGCACGGGCGTCGGCCGGGGCTACCTGGACGACCCCGCCAAGACCGCCGTCACCTTCATGGCCGACCCGTACGCCACCACCCCCGGC
>NZ_JNXJ01000115.1:0-703 GCF_000716625.1 Streptomyces bikiniensis
GCCGGGGGTGGTGGCGTACGGGTCGGCCATGAAGGTGACGGCGGTCTTGGCGGGGTCGTCCAGGTAGCCCCGGCCGACGCCCGTGCCCGCGACGTACAGCTCGCCGGCGCTGCCGGGCGGCACCGGCTGGAGCGCGGCGTCGAGGACGTACAGACGGGTGTTGCGGACCGGGTGCCCGATCGGCGCGCGGGCGCCGATGGCGTCGCCCGCGCGGATGACCGCGTGGGTGACGTCGTCGGAGCACTCGGTCGGCCCGTAGGCGTTGAACAGCGGGATGCCGGGTTCGAGCGCGCCCCAGGCGACCGCGAGGTCGGCGGGGAGCGTCTCGCCGGTGACCATCAGCGCGCGCAGCCCGTCCAGGGAGGGCCGGGGGGTGCCCGCCTCCCACGCGTCGACGGCGGCGCGCAGCAGCGAGGGGACGAGCTCCAGGACGGTGACGCCGTCGGTCGCGATCCGGCCGAAGAGCTCCTGGGGGTCGGCGGCGGTGTCGCGGTCCACGACGACCAGGCGGCCGCCGGTGATGAGCGGGGAGAGCATCTGCCAGACGGAGATGTCGAAGGTGACGGGGGCGTTGTGGACGACCACGTCGCCGGCCGTGAGCTCCAGGTCGTCGATCTTCGCGAGGAGGTGGTTGACCATGCCGGCGCGGTGCACCATGGCGCCCTTGGGGCGGCCGGTGGAGCCGGAGGTGAAGATGACGTAG
>NZ_JNXJ01000116.1:0-694 GCF_000716625.1 Streptomyces bikiniensis
GGTCAGGGTGGTGGGTGGCTGGTCGTTGTTTGAGAACTACACAGTGGACGCGAGCATCTGTGGCCAAGTTTTTAAGGGCGCACGGTGGATGCCTTGGCACCAGGAACCGATGAAGGACGTGGGAGGCCACGATAGTCCCCGGGGAGCCGTCAACCAGGCTTTGATCCGGGGGTTTCCGAATGGGGAAACCCGGCAGTCGTCATGGGCTGTCACCCATGCCTGAACACATAGGGCATGTGGAGGGAACGAGGGGAAGTGAAACATCTCAGTACCCTCAGGAAGAGAAAACAACCGTGATTCCGGGAGTAGTGGCGAGCGAAACCGGATGAGGCCAAACCGTATGCGTGTGAGACCCGGCAGGGGTTGCGCATGCGGGGTTGTGGGATCTCTTTTCTGTCGTCTGCCGGCGACAGGACGAGTCAGAAACCGTATGGATAGGCGAAGGACATGCGAAAGGTCCGGCGTAGAGGGTAAGACCCCCGTAGCTGAAATTCATGCGGCTCGTTGAAGAGACACCCAAGTAGCACGGGGCCCGAGAAATCCCGTGTGAATCTGGCGGGACCACCCGCTAAGCCTAAATATTCCCTGGTGACCGATAGCGGATAGTACCGTGAGGGAATGGTGAAAAGTACCGCGGGAGCGGAGTGAAATAGTACCTGAAACCGTGTGCCTACAAGCCGTGGGAGCGTCGGAC
>NZ_JNXJ01000117.1:0-628 GCF_000716625.1 Streptomyces bikiniensis
CGCCCACGTCCAGAAGCTGCAGGCGCAGCGGCCCGGGATCACCGTGGTCAACGGGTACGGGCCGGCCGAGTCCATGGGCTTCACCACCACCCACCTCATCGACGACACCGCAGGGTCGCAGGCGGCCGTCCCGATCGGGACACCACTGATGAACAAGGGCGCTTATGTCCTCGACGGCCGACTGAACCTGTGCCCGCCCGGCGTCACCGGCGAGCTGTACCTCGCGGGGGAGGGCCTGGCCCACGGCTACCTCGGACGCCCCGACCTCACGGCGTCCAGGTTCGTGCCCGACCCCTTCGGCCCCGCCGGTGGGCGGCTCTATCGGACCGGTGACCTCGCCCGCTTCGACGCCGGAGGCCGCCTCGTGTACGAGGGCCGGGCCGACGACCAGATCAAGATCCGCGGCTTCCGCGTCGAACCCGGCGAGACCGAGACCGCCCTGCTCACCCACCCCGCCGTCACCCAGGCCGTCGTCACCGTCCACGAGGAACGACTTGCCGCCTACCTGGTGACGGCCGAGGGAACGTCCCCGGACGAGATCCGCCGGTACGTCGCCGATCGCCTCCCCGACCACCTCGTCCCCACCCACGTCACCGTCCTCGACCGGCTGCCGCTCACCCCCAACGGC
>NZ_JNXJ01000118.1:0-709 GCF_000716625.1 Streptomyces bikiniensis
CCGTTCGAGCGCCTCGTCGACGATCCGCCGGTCGCGCTCGGTGAGCGCGTCGAAGCGGCCGCGGAACGGGGTGCGACCGAGTTCCACGACCTGGCGGACGGTGACCTGGTGGTGGGCGGCCACGTCCTGCTCGACGACGGCGAGCCGTCGGGCCAGCACCCGGCGGCCGAGGTCGCTCAGGCTGGTGTCGTCATAACGGACGGTTCCGGTCTCGGGCTTCCGCAGCCCCGCGAGCAGATCAGGCCTCCAGACGCTTCAGGACCAGCGCGAACGCGGGCGCGCCGAGGAGGGCGGTGATGACGCCGGCGGGCAGTTCGTGGGGGGCGAACGCCGTCCGCGCGAACACGTCGACCCAGACGAGGAAGACGGCGCCGGTGATCGCGGACAGGGGGAGCAGGGAACGGTGCGTCGGGCCCGTCACGATGCGGACGCCGTGCGGGATGAGGAGTCCGATGAAGCCGATCGCTCCGGAGGCGGCCACGGCGGCGGCAGTGATGACCGAGGTCAGCACCATCAGCCAGATCCGGGCCGCGGTGACGTTGATGCCCAGGGCCGTCGCGGAGTCCCACCCGAAGGTGAAGGCGTCGAGGGCGGGCGCGAAGAACTGGATGGCGACGACCCCGGCCAGGATGATCAGGACGGTGACGGTCACCCCCTCCCACCGGGCGCCGCCGAGGGTGCCGAGCAGCCAGTAGGTGAAGCCGCGGGT
>NZ_JNXJ01000119.1:0-596 GCF_000716625.1 Streptomyces bikiniensis
CCGCACCGAACTCGCCCACCACCTCCACCTCACCGAGGAAGAGATCGCCGAGGGCCAGCTCGCCGCCCACGGATACGCCACCCGCTCCCTCGACACCCCAGCGGGAGAAGACGAGGAGACCTCGGGTGCCGCTCCCCGGCACCTGGCGACCACGGAGCCCGCCTACGAGCTGATCGAGTCCCTGGCCGCGCTGCGGCCGCTGCTGGACCGGCTGGACGAGCGCGACCGGCACATCCTCGAACTCCGCTTCGGGGAGGAGCTGACCCAGGCCGAGATCGGCCGGCGGATCGGACTCTCCCAGATGCAGGTGTCCCGGCTGCTCACCCGCATCCTCGGCGACCTCAGAGCCGCCCTGCTGGAGGAGGCTCCGGCGTCCGGCCGGGCGGCAGGCTGATCTCCAGCCACACCACCTTCCCCACCGCCCCCGGCCCCCTGGCCTCGTACCCCCACGCCCCCGCCAACCTGTCCAGCACCATCAACCCGTGCCCACCGGGCAACGCGGGCGAACGCGGCCCACGCGGCCGGGGCGGCTCAGGACTGGCATCGGAGACCTCCACCCGCAACCCCTCCCGCCCGCGCCGCAGAACGAACTCCTC
>NZ_JNXJ01000120.1:0-809 GCF_000716625.1 Streptomyces bikiniensis
GGCGACGACCCCGGCCAGGATGATCAGGACGGTGACGGTCACCCCCTCCCACCGGGCGCCGCCGAGGGTGCCGAGCAGCCA
Organism: Streptomyces bikiniensis; assembly: GCF_000716625.1. Classification (NCBI taxonomy): domain Bacteria; kingdom Bacillati; phylum Actinomycetota; class Actinomycetes; order Kitasatosporales; family Streptomycetaceae; genus Streptomyces; species Streptomyces bikiniensis. The sequence continues at coordinate 82 of NZ_JNXJ01000120.1, forward strand.
GTAGGTGAAGCCGCGGGTCGAGTTGGCGTCCCCGTTGACCATGAGGATGACGGAGGTGACTCCGGCGAAGAACTGGGACACGAGCACGCCGGTCAGCACCACGCGGGAGGGGCTGGCGACGCGCCCTCCGCCGAGTAGGAGCAGCAGCAGGCCGAAGGAGACCAGTCCGCCGGCGAAGGCTCCGGTCGACAGGGAGACGCTTCCGCCGATGCCCAGCAGGAGCACGGCGACGGCGCCGGTGGAGGCACCGGAGGAGACTCCGAGGAGGTAGGGGTCGGCGAGGGGGTTCCTGGTGACCGCCTGCAGGACCGCGCCCGAGACCGCGAGGGCCATGCCGATGGCCACGGCCAGCAGCACCCGGGGGAAGCGGGACTCCCAGATCAGGGCGTCGAGCAGGCCCGGCAGGGGTGGGGTGGGGGCGATGCCGCCCAGACCGATGTGCCGGAGGATCGTGGAGACCACGTCCAGGGGCCGGATGTTCGCGCTGCCGAACAGCGACGCGGTGACGATCCATGTGGCTGCCGGGGATGGTGATGAACTTGTCGCCCTTCACCGCGGCGAGCTTGCTGGTGAGCGGGTCCTTCTTGAGAAGCGCGATCTTCTCCTTGGCGGTGTCGTTCGGTTCGCCCCGGGTCAGGTCGGCCAGGATGATGACATCGGGGTTCCGCGCGGCGACCTCGTCCCAACTCACCTCGGCCCACTTCGTCTTGGCGTCGGCGAAGATGTTC
>NZ_JNXJ01000121.1:0-775 GCF_000716625.1 Streptomyces bikiniensis
GAACATCTTCGCCGACGCCAAGACGAAGTGGGCCGAGGTGAGTTGGGACGAGGTCGCCGCGCGGAACCCCGATGTCATCATCCTGGCCGACCTGACCCGAGGCGAACCGAACGACACCGCCAAGGAGAAGATCGAGCTTCTCAAGAAGGACCCGCTCACCAGCAAGCTCGCCGCGGTGAAGGGCGACAAGTTCATCACCATCCCCGGCAGCCGCATGGATCCCAGCTACGGCAGCGCGTCCGCCGTCCCCGCGCTGGTCAACGGCTTGAACAAGCTCGGCTGACCCGTCCACCATCATGACGACGAGTTCACACACGACCGCCGAGCGCGCCGGAGCCCCGATCACCACGAGTGAGAAGGCTCCGGTGCGCCGGCGGCGCACCGCGACCGCAGCGCTCTACCTCCTGGCCGTCGCCGGCCTCCTGGTGTCGATCGTCACCGCGTCGCTGTTCGGCAGCGCGAACATCCGGCCCCTGGACGTGGTCTCCACGATCCTCCGGCACATCGGTCTGGGCGGTTCGCCGGCGGACTGGTCTCCTTCGGCCTGCTCCTGCTCCTGCTCGGCGGGGGGCGCGTCGCCAGTCCTTCCCGCGTGGTGCTGACCGGCGTGCTCGTGTCCCAGTTCTTCGCCGGAGTCACCTCCGTCATCCTCATGGTCAACGGGGACGCCAACTCCACCCGCGGCTTCACCTACTGGCTGCTCGGCACCCTCGGCGGCGCCCGGTGGGAGGGGGTGACCGTCACCGTCCTGATCATCCTGGCCGGGGTCGTCGCC
>NZ_JNXJ01000122.1:0-573 GCF_000716625.1 Streptomyces bikiniensis
GGGGTGTCGAGGGAGCGGGTGGCGTATCCGTGGGCGGCGAGCTGGCCCTCGGCGATCTCTTCCTCGGTGAGGTGGAGGTGGTGGGCGAGTTCGGTGCGGGTGGGGCGGCGGCCGAGGTGTTGTTCGAGGTGGTCGGCGGTTTTGGCGAGGTCGATGCGGAGTTCCTGGAGGCGTCGGGGGACGCGGACGGCCCAGCTGGTGTCGCGGAAGAAGCGTTTCATTTCGCCGACGATGGTGGGCAGGGCGAAGGCGGAGAAGTCGACGGCGCGGTGGGGGTCGAAGCGGTTGATGGCTTTGATGAGTCCGATGGTGCCGACCTGGACGATGTCTTCGGTGGGTTCGGCGCGGTTGCGGAAGCGGCGGGCGGCGAACTTGACGAGGCTGAGGTTGAGTTCGACCAGGGTGTTGCGGACGTAGGCGTGTTCGGGGGTGCCTTCCTCGAGTGCGGCCAGGCGGGTGAGGAGGGCGGCGGAGAGGGGTTGGGCGTCGTCGGTGGAGACGGTGGTGGGGCGGGTGAGCTCGGGCAGTCCGTCCAGAGCGGCCCGGCGCATCGAAGCCCCCGGATTCCCGACG
>NZ_JNXJ01000123.1:0-566 GCF_000716625.1 Streptomyces bikiniensis
CCGCACCGAACTCGCCCACCACCTCCACCTCACCGAGGAAGAGATCGCCGAGGGCCAGCTCGCCGCCCACGGATACGCCACCCGCTCCCTCGACACCCCCACAAGCGACGACGGCGGCGCGTCCGGCGCGAGGCCCCGGCACCTGGCGACCACCGAACCCGCCTACGAGCTGATCGAGTCCCTCACCGCGCTCCGTCCCCTGCTCGACCGGCTGGACGAGCGCGACCAGCACATCCTCGAACTCCGCTTCGGGGAGGAGCTGACCCAGGCCGAGATCGGCCGGCGGATCGGACTCTCCCAGATGCACGTCTCCCGGCTGCTCACCCGCATCCTCGGCGACCTCAGAGAGGGCCTCAACGACGACAGCCCTCCCGTAGACGGTCCCCCGGACGGAGCCGCAGACGGAACCGTGGACGACCTCCCGGGCGGAGCCACGGAGGAAGCCACCGGCGGGCCCGCCGACAGGGCTACGGGCGGGACGGCAGGCTGACCTCCAGCCACACCACCTTCCCCACCGCCCCCGGCCCCCTGGCCTCGTACCCCCACGCCCCCGCCAACCTGTCCAG
>NZ_JNXJ01000124.1:0-472 GCF_000716625.1 Streptomyces bikiniensis
TCGTCGGCAGCGTCAGATGTGTATAAGAGACAGGGGTGGGACGGTGCGGGTACCGGGCCGGGTTGGTGCCGGTGGGTGGATGGGGTGCGGGTGGGTGTGCGGGGCGCTGCGCGGAGCCTTTCCCCACCCCGCCCCTTCCCGTAACCGGGGCTCCGCCCCGGACCCCGCGCCTCAAACGCCGGCGGGGCTGGATTTTCAGCCCGTCCGGCGTTTGAGGACACGCCCGGAGGGCGTACGGGGGTCCGGGGGCTCGCCCCCGGTTTCGGGAAGGGGGGTCCCCCCGCGCCGCTGGGCGTAGGGGGAGGGGTGGGGGGACAAGCCCCGCGCAGCGGCGCTCCCGCCCGCACCCGACCGCGCCCCGGCGCGCGGGAAAGGGCTAGGGCGTGTGTCGAAAGTAGCGCCGTCTGCCCGGAGGGCAGGCCCGGCGGTGTCCGGTGCGTGCGATCGCAAGGCGGAGGGTCGCCCCGATACT
>NZ_JNXJ01000125.1:0-425 GCF_000716625.1 Streptomyces bikiniensis
ACGGTGTGGACGTCGTGGTGTGGGACAGCGACCCGGCCGTTCCGGTGGTGCGCGGCGCGGATCCCGGCAGGGTGGGCCATCACGGCCTGGAGATCATCAGGAAGGTCGCCGAGAAGCTGTTCGTGGAGCGGGAGCCGGTCGGCAAGCGCGTCATCGCCCGCCTCGCCCTGTCCGAGGCGCCGAACCCGGCGTAAGGGCCGGGCCCGGCGCCCGCTTCGGCCCTCGGCGCCCGAAGGAGCCCGCACACCCACATGCCCGCACGCCCGCACGCCCGCTCGGCCGTGATGCCGGCGGCACCCGGATGACCGCTTGAAAGTCCTTACAGGCCACCGGTCAGGGGGTCGTCGGTCAGGGCGATGGTGGCGGTGATCCTCTTGCCGAGGGGCGTGCGGTGGACGGTGAAGCCCTGGGCGAGTCTGACGACG
>NZ_JNXJ01000126.1:0-415 GCF_000716625.1 Streptomyces bikiniensis
GGGAGGGAGCTGTCGAAGGTGGGACTGGCGATTGGGACGAAGTCGTAACAAGGTAGCCGTACCGGAAGGTGCGGCTGGATCACCTCCTTTCTAAGGAGCACAGCACCGATTGCGAGCAAACGTCTCGCACGGTCAGCTCATGGGTGGAACGTTGATTAGTTGGCACAGGGACGAGCAAGGAACCCGTTAGTACTGCTTCGGCGTGGAACACGGATCTTCTTCAAGTCACTGTGCCTGGCACGTTGTTGGGTGTCTGAGGGTACGGCCGTCTGGTCGTCCTTCACGGATGCCGGCCCCAGTGAACCTGGCCTGTATGGGTCAGGGTGGTGGGTGGCTGGTCGTTGTTTGAGAACTACACAGTGGACGCGAGCATCTGTGGCCAAGTTTTTAAGGGCGCACGGTGGATGCCTTGGCA
>NZ_JNXJ01000127.1:0-414 GCF_000716625.1 Streptomyces bikiniensis
GGGAGGGAGCTGTCGAAGGTGGGACTGGCGATTGGGACGAAGTCGTAACAAGGTAGCCGTACCGGAAGGTGCGGCTGGATCACCTCCTTTCTAAGGAGCGCAGCACCGATTGCGAGCAAACGTCTCGCACGGTCAGCTCATGGGTGGAACGTTGATTAGTTGGCACAGTCGGTATCCGAAAAACCGTTAGTACTGCTTCGGCGTGGAACACGGGATTTGAGGATCGGACTGTGCCTGGCACGTTGTTGGGTGTCTGAGGGTACGGCCGTATGGTCGTCCTTCAAGGATGCCGGCCCCAGTGAACCTGATCGTTCTGGTCAGGGTGGTGGGTGGCTGGTCGTTGTTTGAGAACTACACAGTGGACGCGAGCATCTGTGGCCAAGTTTTTAAGGGCGCACGGTGGATGCCTTGGCA
>NZ_JNXJ01000128.1:0-403 GCF_000716625.1 Streptomyces bikiniensis
GAGGGCGAGGGCGAGCGAGAGGTGTCGCAGGCGTGGTGTTCGGGGTCTGCGCACAGGCATGGGCGCGGGCATGGCGTGCCTCCGAGGGCGCGGTCGAGCGCGGTGGGGGAGTGGGGGAAGGCGCGGTGATGATGGCGTGGCCATGCCAGTAAGTGCCTGGTAAGGAAGCTACGCACCGAGAAGACCGCGTGGGAAGGGGGTCCGGACGACGCCGTTGGTCTAGCCCTGCGAAATACTGGCGGAGCTGCGGCGATGACGGTGTTTGGCGGAAACTTTCACGATCGGGAAAGCGGACCAATGGGTGCTGACGTGCACAAGGGTGAGGACAGGAACGGCGGTGGGCTTCCCGTGGACGGCGGCGGCCTCTCCGAAGACGGCGACGCGCTGCCCGTGGGCCCCGACG
>NZ_JNXJ01000129.1:0-387 GCF_000716625.1 Streptomyces bikiniensis
CAAGACGACGACGACCGTCGCCATGGACTTCGGCCGCATCACCCTGGACCAGGACCTGATCCTGTACCTGTTCGGTACGCCGGGCCAGGACCGCTTCTGGTTCATGTGGGACGACCTCGTCCGCGGCGCCATCGGCGCCGTCGTCCTCGTGGACACCCGCCGGCTCGCCGACTGCTTCCCGGCCGTCGACTACTTCGAGAACTCGGGCCTCCCCTTCGTCATCGCCCTCAACGGCTTCGACGGCAACCAGCCCTACCAGCCCGAGGAAGTCCGCGAGGCCCTCCAGATCGGCCCCGACACCCCCATCATCACCACCGACGCCCGCCACCGCGCCGACGCCAAGAGCGCGCTCATCACCCTCGTCGAGCACGCCCTCATGGCCCGGCT
>NZ_JNXJ01000130.1:0-355 GCF_000716625.1 Streptomyces bikiniensis
GTACCCGTTGACCACGGTGATCCCGGGCCGCTGCGCCTGCAGCTTCTGGACGTGGGCGGCCGAGGCGGCCTCGCCGCCGGTGAAGGCGACGGTGACCGGGTCGAAGGCCTCCGGATGCTCGTCGACGAGGAAGTTGAAGAGACTGGCGGACAACTGGAGCATCGTGACGCCGTGGCGCCGCGACAACTCGCTGATCAACGCCGGTTCGGGCCGCTGCCCCGGCTGGAGGACCGTGGTCCCGCCATGAAGCAGAGCCCCCCAGAACTCCAGGCTGAACGCGTCCCACGACACCGGCGAGCACTGCAGGAACACCTCGCCCGGACCGAACCGCCCGTACGACTGCCCGCTCACCGTC
>NZ_JNXJ01000131.1:0-312 GCF_000716625.1 Streptomyces bikiniensis
GCGGGTGGGGTCGGGCGGGAGGATCGCCGGTGGGGTGGGGTTGCTGTCCCAGACGCTGACCTCGATCGCCCCGTCGGCGGCGTCGAGGGCGAGCAGGCTTGCGCCGGGGGCGTACTTGTCGGCGTTGGTCAGCAGTTCGCTGACCACGAGCTGGACGACGTCCGTCGTGGACTCGCGGACCGGCAGGCCGTGGACGGCCCGGACGTCGGCGAGGAAGCGGTGGGCGAGGTCGCGGGCGGCTGCGATGTCCAGGCTGCCCTGGAAGACCCCGGACACCGAAAGGGCCGCCTCCCGGCCCGCTCGCCGGTCTGC
>NZ_JNXJ01000132.1:0-312 GCF_000716625.1 Streptomyces bikiniensis
GCGGGTGGGGTCGGGCGGGAGGATCGCCGGTGGGGTGGGGTTGCTGTCCCAGACGCTGACCTCGATCGCCCCGTCGGCGGCGTCGAGGGCGAGCAGGCTCGCGCCGGGGGCGTACTTGTCGGCGTTGGTCAGCAGCTCGCTGACCACGAGCTGGACGACGTCCGTCGTGGACTCGCGGACCGGCAGGCCGTGGACGGCCCGGACGTCGGCGATGAAGCGGTGGGCGAGGTCGCGGGCGGCTGCGATGTCCAGGCTGCCCTGGAAGACCCCGGACACCGAAAGGGCCGCCTCCCGGCCCGCTCGCCGGTCTGC
>NZ_JNXJ01000133.1:0-285 GCF_000716625.1 Streptomyces bikiniensis
CGATGCGGCGCCGTCCGTCGGTGACCATCTCCCGCAGGGTGTCGGTGAGGTAGGGCGCCCAGTTGCGGTTGCCCCAGTAGACCGGCAGGTCCAGGCCGGCCCGCGCGAAGTCCTTCCGCAGCGCTTCGAGGAGCGCGCGGTTGTGGTCGTTGATCGGGGAGACGCCGCCGAACAGGAAGTAGTGCCGTCCCACCTCCTTGAGCCGTTCCTTCGGGATGCCGCGGCCGCGCGTCACGTTCTCCAGGAACGGGACCACGTCGTCCGGGCCCTCGGGACCGCCGAAGG
>NZ_JNXJ01000134.1:0-285 GCF_000716625.1 Streptomyces bikiniensis
CCTTCGGCGGTCCCGAGGGCCCGGACGACGTGGTCCCGTTCCTGGAGAACGTGACGCGCGGCCGCGGCATCCCGAAGGAACGGCTCAAGGAGGTGGGACAGCACTACTTCCTGTTCGGCGGCGTCTCCCCGATCAACGACCACAACCGCGCGCTCCTCGAAGCGCTGCGGAAGGACTTCGCGCAGACCGGCCTGGACCTGCCGGTCTACTGGGGCAACCGCAACTGGGCGCCCTACCTCACCGACACCCTGCGGGAGATGGTCACCGACGGACGGCGCCGCATCG
>NZ_JNXJ01000135.1:0-271 GCF_000716625.1 Streptomyces bikiniensis
CCCACAGGGTCCCCCCTGCAGTACCATCGGCGCTGAAAGGCTTAGCTTCCGGGTTCGGAATGTAACCGGGCGTTTCCCTAACGCTATGACCACCGAAACCCTATCGGTTTCGAGCGAACAAGCACACTCTGTAGTTGTGTTCTAGCTCCAGAAACCAGCAACTGTTCGTTGCTTCAGAACTAACACAGTGGACGCGAGCAACTGAGGACAAGCCCTCGGCCTATTAGTACCGGTCAGCTCCACCCTTTGCAGGGCTTCCACATCCGGCCTA
>NZ_JNXJ01000136.1:0-264 GCF_000716625.1 Streptomyces bikiniensis
GGAGAACGCGGCCGCGCCCTCGATCACGCCCTTCTGGTGGCCCGTGCCGTACCAGCGGGCGCCGATCTCCCGGCAGCGGCGCATGGACGCCTCGAAGTCCGGGAGGCTGCTGCCGGGGTCCCCGTAGTACGGGCCGAACGAGGTCAGGTCGATGTCCGCCACGTACAGGAAGCCGTCCGGTTCGACAAGGTAGCCGCTGTGGCCCGGGGTGTGACCGGGGAGGTGGACGACGGTCACGGTGCGGCCGCCGAGGTCGAACACCGT
>NZ_JNXJ01000137.1:0-260 GCF_000716625.1 Streptomyces bikiniensis
GCCCAGTCCCGGTCCGACGTACAGGGCGTCGGGTCGGGAGTCGTCCAGGAGGGAGGCGGTGCGGGTCAGGGGTGCGCGTAGGTCGAGGGGGACCCAGGCGGCTCCGGCGCCGAGGACGCCGAGGATGCCGGTGACGAAGGGGATGCCGGGCTCGCAGAGCATCGCCACCCGAGCGCCGGGACGGACCCCGGCGGCGGTCAGACGGCGGCTCACCGCCGAGGCCAGGGAGACCAGTTCGGCGTACGAGACGGAGCCCCCCG
>NZ_JNXJ01000138.1:0-258 GCF_000716625.1 Streptomyces bikiniensis
CACGCGGTCACCAAGATCAGCCACGCCACCGCGACCTCGATGTTCCGGTCCTCCGGGATCACCTGGTCCTCGTCCGGCGGCTGCTCCGACCGCAACGTCCCGACCTGCACGTCCTTCGACCAGCTCAACCTCGCCACCGCCCAGGGCGCCCAGACCCTCAGGAGCGCCAGCGGCTGCGCCCTCAACATCACCGGCGGCACCGAGACCGGGCACGCGGGCGGCACGTACTCCCACTGGAACGGCTACAAGCTGGACTTC
>NZ_JNXJ01000139.1:0-250 GCF_000716625.1 Streptomyces bikiniensis
GCCGAACTTGGCGCGCATGGCCTGCATCATGTTCTTGAAGGAGGCCGGGCCGCTGGTGTCGCAGGTCAGGCCGCAGGCGTTGGGGTACTCCCAGTCCAGGTCGATGCCGTCGAAGACGTCGGCCCAGCGCGGGTCCTCGACCAGGTCGTAGCAGGACTGGGCGAAGGCGGCCGGGTTCTGCACGGCCTGGCCGAAGCCGCCGGACCAGGTCCAGCCGCCGAAGGACCACAGGACCTTGATGTGCGGGTAC
>NZ_JNXJ01000140.1:0-246 GCF_000716625.1 Streptomyces bikiniensis
CGAGCAGAAGGCCATGGTGGACAAGGCGGTCGGCGCCGTCGAGAAGCGGGACAAGCCGCTCAAGGTGATGTGGTTCTACTCCACCTACGAGGGCACCCCGTGGGCGGCCGGTCCCGGTGGTCTGCCGCAGCACATCTCCAAGCTGGTCGGGGTGGAGAACATCTTCGCCGACGCCAAGACGAAGTGGGCCGAGGTGAGTTGGGACGAGGTCGCCGCGCGGAACCCCGATGTCATCATCCTGGCCGA
>NZ_JNXJ01000141.1:0-246 GCF_000716625.1 Streptomyces bikiniensis
CGAGCAGAAGGCCATGGTGGACAAGGCGGTCGGCGCCGTCGAGAAGCGGGACAAGCCGCTCAAGGTGATGTGGTTCTACTCCACCTACGAGGGCACCCCCTGGGCGGCCGGGCCCGGTGGTCTGCCGCAGCACATCTCCAAGCTGGCCGGGGTGGAGAACATCTTCGCCGACGCCAAGACGAAGTGGGCCGAGGTGAGTTGGGACGAGGTCGCCGCGCGGAACCCCGATGTCATCATCCTGGCCGA
>NZ_JNXJ01000142.1:0-235 GCF_000716625.1 Streptomyces bikiniensis
GCCTGGGTCCCCCTCGACCTACGCGCACCCCTGACCCGCACCGCCTCCCTCCTGGACGACTCCCGACCCGACGCCCTGTACGTCGGACCGGGACTGGGCACAACCGCCGCCGAACTGCTCGGCGCCGCATCGAGCGCCCCGGCCGTCGTCGCCTGGAACGGAACGGCCGACACCGAACTCGCCCCCGCCCTGGGCGCCGCCGACGACCTGGCCTACGTCATCTTCACCTCCGGCT
>NZ_JNXJ01000143.1:0-235 GCF_000716625.1 Streptomyces bikiniensis
GCCTGGGTCCCCCTCGACCTACGCGCACCCCTGACCCGCACCGCCTCCCTCCTGGACGACTCCCGACCCGACGCCCTGTACGTCGGACCGGGACTGGGCGCGACCGCCGCCGAACTGCTCGGCGCCGCATCGAGCACCCCGGCCGTCGTCGCCTGGAACGGAACGGCCGACACCGAACTCGCCCCCGCCCTGGGCGCCGCCGACGACCTGGCCTACGTCATCTTCACCTCCGGCT
>NZ_JNXJ01000144.1:0-231 GCF_000716625.1 Streptomyces bikiniensis
AGTACCATCGGCGCTGAAAGGCTTAGCTTCCGGGTTCGGAATGTAACCGGGCGTTTCCCTAACGCTATGACCACCGAAACTCTATGAAACTGTACGAACACCGCACGCACCAGACCCGAAGATCTGGGGTGTGTTCGTTGTTTCAGAACTAACACAGTGGACGCGAGCAACTGAGGACAAGCCCTCGGCCTATTAGTACCGGTCAGCTCCACCCTTTGCAGGGCTTCCACA
>NZ_JNXJ01000145.1:0-230 GCF_000716625.1 Streptomyces bikiniensis
GTCCACAGGCGAGCAACCCCCGCGGGCGCGGGGACGACCCCCTCAAAGACGCAGTCGAGGCCCTCGACAGGGAGCAACCCCCGCGGGCGCGGGGACGACTGCTCGGTGGCCGCGACGACTTCGTCGACGGCGGAGCAACCCCCGCGGGCGCGGGGACGACGCGGCACCATGACCGGCACCATCACCAGCAACGGAGCAACCCCCGCGGGCGCGGGGACGACCTGTCTGGC
>NZ_JNXJ01000146.1:0-221 GCF_000716625.1 Streptomyces bikiniensis
CCACCGGTCAGGGGGTCGTCGGTCAGGGCGATGGTGGCGGTGATCCTCTTGCCGAGGGGCGTGCGGTGGACGGTGAAGCCCTGGGCGAGTCTGACGACGATCTCCAGGCCGTGCTGGCCGATGCGGGTGGGGTCGGGCGGGAGGATCGCCGGTGGGGTGGGGTTGCTGTCCCAGACGCTGACCTCGATCGCCCCGTCGGCGGCGTCGAGGGCGAGCAGGCT
>NZ_JNXJ01000147.1:0-213 GCF_000716625.1 Streptomyces bikiniensis
TGTGGAAGCCCTGCAAAGGGTGGAGCTGACCGGTACTAATAGGCCGAGGGCTTGTCCTCAGTTGCTCGCGTCCACTGTGTTAGTTCTGAAACAACGAACTCCCTTGCCGGTTGAGTTCGTACAGTTTCATAGAGTTTCGGTGGTCATAGCGTTAGGGAAACGCCCGGTTACATTCCGAACCCGGAAGCTAAGCCTTTCAGCGCCGATGGTACT
>NZ_JNXJ01000148.1:0-212 GCF_000716625.1 Streptomyces bikiniensis
ATAGCGGATAGTACCGTGAGGGAATGGTGAAAAGTACCGCGGGAGCGGAGTGAAATAGTACCTGAAACCGTGTGCCTACAAGCCGTGGGAGCGTCGGACACAAGCTTGCTTGTGTCTCGTGACTGCGTGCCTTTTGAAGAATGAGCCTGCGAGTTTGCGGTGTGTTGCGAGGTTAACCCGTGTGGGGAAGCCGTAGCGAAAGCGAGTCCGAA
>NZ_JNXJ01000149.1:0-212 GCF_000716625.1 Streptomyces bikiniensis
GTCGTCCCCGCGCCCGCGGGGGTTGCTCCCTGTCGAGGGCCTCGACTGCGTCTTTGAGGGGGTCGTCCCCGCGCCCGCGGGGGTTGCTCGCCTGTGGACGCAGCCGGAGAACGGCCAGACAGGTCGTCCCCGCGCCCGCGGGGGTTGCTCCGTTGCTGGTGATGGTGCCGGTCATGGTGCCGCGTCGTCCCCGCGCCCGCGGGGGTTGCTCC
>NZ_JNXJ01000150.1:0-212 GCF_000716625.1 Streptomyces bikiniensis
ATAGCGGATAGTACCGTGAGGGAATGGTGAAAAGTACCGCGGGAGCGGAGTGAAATAGTACCTGAAACCGTGTGCCTACAAGCCGTGGGAGCGTCGGACGTACCTTCGGGTGCGTCTCGTGACTGCGTGCCTTTTGAAGAATGAGCCTGCGAGTTTGCGGTGTGTTGCGAGGTTAACCCGTGTGGGGAAGCCGTAGCGAAAGCGAGTCCGAA
>NZ_JNXJ01000151.1:0-210 GCF_000716625.1 Streptomyces bikiniensis
CGTGGGCAAGACCACGTTCGTCGGCGCGGTCTCGGAGATCAACCCGCTGCGTACCGAAGCCGTCATGACGTCCGCCTCGGCGGGCATCGACGACCTCACCCACACCGGCGACAAGACGACGACGACCGTCGCCATGGACTTCGGCCGCATCACCCTGGACCAGGACCTGATCCTGTACCTGTTCGGTACGCCGGGCCAGGACCGCTTCTG
>NZ_JNXJ01000152.1:0-210 GCF_000716625.1 Streptomyces bikiniensis
CGTGGGCAAGACCACGTTCGTCGGCGCGGTCTCGGAGATCAACCCGCTGCGTACCGAAGCCGTCATGACGTCCGCCTCGGCGGGCATCGACGACCTCACGCACACGGGTGGCAAGACGACGACGACCGTCGCCATGGACTTCGGCCGCATCACCCTGGACCAGGACCTGATCCTGTACCTGTTCGGTACGCCGGGCCAGGACCGCTTCTG
>NZ_JNXJ01000153.1:0-207 GCF_000716625.1 Streptomyces bikiniensis
TCGGTCAAGGGCCACCGGCTCCTCGACAACATCGACATGGCGGTCCACGACGGGAAGGTCGTCGGACTCCTCGGCCCCAACGGCTCGGGCAAGTCGACCTTGCTGCGACTGCTCGCGGGGCTGCGGAAGCCCGAGACCGGAACCGTCCGTTATGACGACACCAGCCTGAGCGACCTCGGCCGCCGGGTGCTGGCCCGACGGCTCGCC
>NZ_JNXJ01000154.1:0-207 GCF_000716625.1 Streptomyces bikiniensis
TCGGTCAAGGGCCACCGGCTCCTCGACAACATCGACATGGCGGTCCACGACGGGAAGGTCGTCGGACTCCTCGGCCCCAACGGCTCGGGCAAGTCGACCCTGCTGCGTCTGCTCGCGGGGCTGCGGAAGCCCGAGACCGGAACCGTCCGTTATGACGACACCAGCCTGAGCGACCTCGGCCGCCGGGTGCTGGCCCGACGGCTCGCC
>NZ_JNXJ01000155.1:0-200 GCF_000716625.1 Streptomyces bikiniensis
CGGCAAGGTCTTCGAGAACACCGCCGACGTGTCCATCCCGGACAACGGCGCCGCGGTCACCTCGACGGTCAACGTCACCGGCGTCACCGGCAACGCCCCCAGCAACCTCTCCGTCGGCGTGGACATCGTCCACACCTACAAGGGCGACCTCGTCGTCGACCTCGTCGCCCCCGACGGCTCGGTCTACAACCTGCACAACC